>NZ_JBTMUR010000001.1:16261-273117 GCF_054473855.1 Stenotrophomonas genospecies 3 | reverse complement strand
AGCAGGTCTTCCGCGCGGTGGCCGAAGCGCTGGGCTGATGCCGCGGTAGTGCCGGCCGCTGGCCGGCATCGCCGTGCGGTAGGATCACTGCGGTTGCCGGCCAGCGGCCGGCACTACCGGTCCCCGGTTTCCCTGGAGATGCGTGGCTGGTATTGGCCGCTGCCGATGCAGCAGGTCTTCCGCGCGGTGGCCGAAGCGCTGGGCTGATGCCGCGGTAGTGCCGGCCGCTGGCCGGCATCGCCGTGCGATGGGATCACTGCGGTTGCCGGCCAGCGGCCGGCACTACCGGTCCAGGGTTTCCCACGGGAAGCGTGGCAGCGCGTCCACCGCCTGTTCCAGCCGCCGCGACCAGTTCTGGTGAATATCGGCATACAACGCCGAATCCGCGCCCAGCCGCAGCTGCTGGCCGATGCGCAGCTCGCCGTCGCGCAGCAGCGCCAGATCGATCGGCAGGCCCACCGACAGGTTGGAACGGATGGTGGAGTCCAGCGAGACGATCGCCGTACGCGCGGCATCCTCCAGGTGTGTGGCCGGGCTGAGGATGCGGTCGAGGATAGGTTTGCCGTACTTGGACTCACCGATCTGCAGGTAGGGCGTTTCCGGCGAAGCAGCGATGGCGTTGCCGAGCGGGTAGATCATGTACAGCCCGGGACGCTCGCCGGCGATCTGGCCGCCGAAGATCAGCGTGGCCTGGGTGTTGACCCCGTCATGGCCGTGTTCGCTGTGGCTGCTGTGCACCTGGCTGTCCACCAGCAGCTGGCCGACGTACTCGGCGGCTTCGAACAGATGGGCCATGTCGCGCAGGTTGGGCGTGCGCCGTTCGGCGGCATCGCGCCCCAGGCGCGACACCAGCAGCTGGGTGGTGGCCAGGTTGCCAGCCGCCATCAGCACGTAGGCTGCCTGGCCGGGGTACTCGAACACGTGCAGCTTGCGGTGCACGCGCACATCGTCCAGCGAGGCATTGGTCCGGGTGTCGGCGGCGAAGACCAGGCCCTCGTCCACCTCGATTCCAACGCAATAGGTCATGTCGGTGCCCTATCATGTGCGTCCCGGATTGTAGGCAGGCCGCCGTGACGACGGCATGTCCACGCCCCCCCAAGTGCCGTCACCTGAACCGCATGACCACCGTGCTCCTGAGCCTGGGCAGCAACGTCCAGCCCCGTCGCTACCTCCACGCCGCGGTGGCGGCCCTGCGCGAGCGCTTCGGCGCGCTGCAGGTGTCGCCCGCCTACCGTACCGCCGCGGTCGGCTTCGATGGCCCGGCCTTCCTCAACAATGCGGTGGCGATCGAGACCGATCTTCCGCTGCAGGAACTGGACGACTGGCTGCATGCGCTGGAAGACGCGCACGGGCGCGACCGCAGCGGGCCGCGCTTCTCCGATCGGACCCTGGACATCGACGTAGTGTTCTACGGGGATCTGGTGGTGGAAGGTCCCGGCCACCTGCGCATTCCGCGCCCGGAGCTGAAGCACGCCTTCGTGCTGAAGCCGCTGGCCGACATCGCGCCGGGCTTCATCGACCCGGTCAGCGGGTTGGACCTGGCAACGCTGTGGCGTGCGCACAGACAGTTTGGCGAGGCGTTCGAGGTGGTGGACCTGGAATGAGGGTGGTTGCCGGCCAGCGGCCGGCACTACCGCTCGCGCCGGCCGCTGGCCGGCAACATTTCAACTGACCGTGCGCCCACCATCCACGCGCAGGGTGTGGCCGGTGACGAAGCTGGCTTCGGCCACCAGCCAGTAGACCGCCTCGGCGATCTCCTCGACCGTGCCGATCCGTGCCAGCGGCGTGCGCGCCAGCAGCGCCTCGCGGGCGAAATCGTCCTTGCCCTGTTCGGGCCACAGGATCGCCCCCGGCGCTACCGCATTGACCCGCACTTTCGGCGCCAGCTCCAGCGCCAGCGAGCGGGTGGCCATCTCCAGCGCGGCCTTGGCCATGGTGTAGGCGATGTGGTCGCGCATCGGGTCGGTGCCGTGCAGGTCGGTCAGGTTGACGATGCAGCCCTGCTGGCGGCGCAGGTAGGGCGCCGCCGCCTGTGACAGCAGCAGCGGCGCGCGCGCATTGACCGCATACAGCTCGTCCATCGCCTCGGCGGTGACCTGGCCGAGTGGGGTGGGGAAGAAGTTGGAGGCGTTGTTGACCAGTGCATCCAGTCGCCCGAAGTGGGTGACGGCCTGCTCCACCAGGTCGGCCAGGGCGTCGGCGTCGCGCAGGTCGGCCTGCAGGGCCAGCACGCTGCCCGGGCGCACGTTGTCGAAATCGAACGCGGCCTGCTGCAGCTCCGCGCTGGAGGTGTTGGCGTGCAGCACCACCGACCAGCCACAGGCATGGAACTGGCGGGCGATGGCCGCACCGATCCGGCGCGCGCTGCCGGTGATCAGGACCACGGGGTGGGTGTCGCTCATCGAGGGTCCTCCAAGGCTCGGCTATCCTGTGCACCATTGTCACCGCATTCGAAGACGCCATGCAGCCCACCTTCCCCCTGCCCGAAGCCGATGCCCTGGCCCACAGCGACCAGCTGGCCGCCGCCCTGCGTGCCGAAATCCTTGCGCAGGGCGGGGCGATGCCGTTCTCGCGCTTCATGGAACTGTGCCTTTACACCCCCGGCTGGGGCTATTACAGCGCCGGCGCCAGCAAGTTCGGTGGCAGCGGTGACTTCACCACCGCGCCCGAGCTCGGCAGCCTGTTCGCCGGCAGCGTGGCCAATGCGCTGGCGCCGGTGTTCGCCCAGCTGGGTGCGCAGGCGCGGATGCTGGAACTGGGCGGTGGTACCGGCGCCTTCGCCGAAGCGGTGCTGCTGCGCCTGGCCGAGCTCGACGCGCTGCCGTCGCGCTACGCCATCCTCGAACCCAGCGCCGACCTGCGCGAGCGCCAGCAGCAGCGCCTGCAGCAGAACCTGCCGGCCGAGCTGGCGGCGCGCGTGGACTGGGTCGACCGCCCGTTCGAGGAGGACTGGGAGGGCGTGGTGTTCGCCAACGAGGTGATCGACGCATTGCCGACCCCGCGCTTCCTGATCCGGGATGGCGAGGTCTACGAGGAAACCGTGGAGCTGGATGCCGAAGGCAACTTCATCCGCGGCGCGCAGCCGGCCGACATCCTGCTCAATGGCGCGGTACGCCACATCGAGCGCTATCTGGAAAAGCCCTTCGCCGAGGGCTACCGCTCCGAAGTGCTGCCGCAGCTGCCGTACTGGCTGCAGGCGGTCGCCGGTGGCCTGCAGCGTGGCGCGATGCTGTTCGTCGACTACGGTTACAACCGCGGCGAGTTCTACCAGCACGACCGCGACGATGGCACCGTGCGTGCGTTCTACCGCCACCACGTGCACAACGACGTGCACCGCTGGCCGGGCCTGCAGGACATCACGGCGTCGGTGGATTTCACCGCGATGGCCGAGGCCGGCGTGCACGGCGGTTTCGAGCTGGCCGGTTACTGCAGCCAGGCCAGTTTCCTGCTTGGCAACGGCCTGGACCAGGTGCTGCTGCTGGCCGAGGAACGCACCGATGAGGTCGGCCGCATCCAGCTGCGCGACCAGGTGAAGAAGCTGACCCTGCCGACGGAAATGGGCGAGCGCTTCCAGGCCATCGGCCTGCAGCGAGGCGTCGACTTCGAACCGGCCTTCGAGCTGGGTGACCTGAGCTGGCGCCTGTGAGCCACGCGTTGCCGGTGATCAAGCCGCTGCGGCGGCCCCGGCTCTGGGCCGCGCTGTGGGCGGCGGCAGTACTGCTGGTGATCGTGGTCTGCCTGATCCCACCACCGCCGATTCCGTTGCCGGAAAACAGCGACAAGGGCGAACACTTCCTCGCCTATTTCATCCTGGCCGGCAGCGCGGTGCAGCTGTTCCGTCGGGGCCGCCCGCTGCTGTGGGTGGGCGTGGGCCTGGTGCTGATGGGCATCGGCATCGAGTTCGCGCAGGGCGCGCTGACCAGCAACCGCATGGCCGACCCAATGGATGCGCTGGCCAACACCATTGGCGTGCTGGCCGGCATGGCCACTGCACTGACCCCGATGCGCGACCTGCTGCTGCGCTGGCGCGGGTAAAGGCGTGCCAACCAAGGTTGGCACCTACCGGTAGATCCACGCTGCGTGTGGATGGAATCAGTAGATCCACGCCATGCGTGGATGAGCTGCCCGAGGTGCCGACCAAGGTCGGCACCCACCATGACAGACCTGTCATTACTTCCCCAGCGTGACCTCATCCAGCACCCACATCGCCGGGCGCGTGTCGCCGGTGAAGTTGATGCACAGGTCGCCGTTACCCTGGGTGCCCTTCGGCAGCGTCGCACGCAGCGTCACGAAGCCATCGGCATCCGGCTTGGCCGGCAGCGGTACCTCAGCCAGCACCTTGCCGCTGCAGTCGCCGCGACGCACCTGCATCTCGCCGTGGGCACGCTTGGCCTTTTCGAAACGGCGCTTGGGTTCGTCGTGGGCCAGTTGGAAGTAATACGGGATGCGACCTGCACGCACTTCCACGCTGCCGATGCCGTCCAGCTGCGCCTGCGGCCAGCGCCAGCACGGCTGGAAGATGTCCACGTTGAACACCGCACGGTTGCCTTCGCGTGGGCCATCGTCTTCCAGGCGCAGCACCAGGCCCTTCTTGCCCACGCAGCTGAGCAGCTCATCGCTGCGGCGGCTGAGCAGCGACTGTGCGGTGAAGGTGGCAATGGTCGGTTTCGCCGCCAGCATCTGGCCCTGGTAGAACGCGGCAGCCTGCACGGTGGTTGGCAGCTTTCCGGTCAGCGGCTGCTGGTACAGCGGCGACTGCGCGGTCACCGGCTGGCCATCGGTGCTGTAGCGCACTTCATAGCCCAGCGGATTGGCCAGCGACACGGTCACGGTGTTCTTCGCACGATCATCGGTGTAGTCCACGACTACTTCGAACGGGGTCTGCGCATAGGCCAGGCCCCAGGCACGGTAGCGCTGCAGCTGTGCCGGCAGGCGTGCGAGGAAATCGCGGAAGTCGCGATGTTCCGGCGTGCTCCAACCGGTCTCGGCCACAGCGGCCAGGCGCGGGAACAGGTTGTGCTGCAGGCGCGCATAGCTGCGCGTGTGCTCGGTGAACATGTTGGCCTGCAGGCCGAGGATGTGCCCGTGCTTGTCGGCGGCCAGTTCTGCCGGCACCGGCTCGAAGTTGTACAGCTTGCCGAGATTGACCTGGGTCGGACGGCCCGGCGGTTCGTTCGGCGAGGCGGTCTGCAGGTAGTCCAGGTACAGGTAGCCGACCGGCGACATGATCACGTCATGGCCGGCACTGGCTGCAGCCAGGCCACCTTCGGTGCCCTGCCACGACATCACCGTGGCCTGGGGCGGCAGCCCGCCTTCGAGGATCTCGTCCCAGCCGATCAGGCGCCGGTCGTGTTCCTCCAGGAAGGTCTCCAGGCGCTTGATGATGTGGCTCTGCATGGCCATCTCATCCTTGATGCCCAGTGCACGCATGCGCTGCTGCACCTGCTTCGAAGCTTCCCACTGGTCCTTCACTGCCTCGTCGCCACCCACGTGCACGTACTTGGCCGGGAACAGTTCGATCACTTCCTCCAGGACGTTCTCGAGGAAGCTGACGGTGCTGTCTTCCACGTTGAACAGGTTCGGGAACACGCCCCATTCGCTGATCGGCTTCAGCGGGGTATTGATCGAACCCAGTTCCGGATACGCGGCGATCGCTGCGGTCGCGTGCCCCGGCACATCGATTTCCGGAATCACCTGGATATGCAGCTTCGCGGCATAGGCGATCACTTCGCGGATCTGGTCCTGCGTGTAGAAGCCGCAGTACGGATGCTCCTGGCCGCTGACCGGATCGATGCCACCGTCGCCGGCCGGCAGGCGGCAGCTGCCCACTTCGGTCAGCTTCGGGTAGCGCTTGATCTCCATGCGCCAGCCCTGGTCATCGGTCAGGTGCCAATGGAACGTGTTGAGCTTGTGTGCGGCCATCGCGTCGAGCACGTGCTTGATCTCGTCCAGGCTCTGGAAATGCCGCGCCGAGTCGAGCATGAAGCCGCGCCAGCTGAAGCGCGGTGCATCCTGGATCTGCACCGCCGGCAGCACGCCGTTACTGCCGCCGGTGGCGAGCTGGGCGAGGGTGGTCGCGCCGTAGAACAGGCCGGTCTCGTTGCCGGCCTGCACCAGCACGCCTTCTGCGGTGCTTTCCAGCGTGTAGCTTTCGCCGCTGTCGCGGAAGGTGGGCACGATCTGGAAGCGGATGCTGCCGGTCTTGGCTGCAGCCTTGCCCTTGGCCGGTGCAAGGCGCGGACCGCCGCTGCGGGCCAGCAGGTCGGCGAACTGGTTGGCGACGCGCTGCGCGACTTCGCCTTCGGCCTGCAGCACGGTGTCGGCGCGAACGGTGATGCCGCTGCCCTGGCCGGCCTGCACATTGCTGGGGGCGGGAATCAGCATCAGGCTGCCGGCGCGCAGCTGCGGGCCGGGTGCTTCAGCGGCAGGCGTGGGATCGGCGGCGAGTGCCGGCAGTGCCGGCAGCAGAGCGAGCAGGCTGCCCAGCAGCACTGCGCTGCGCATCCGGGCGCGGGAAGGCTTGACCATCGGAACGACTCCTTGGAACGGTGCGATGAACGCTATACATGAAAAACGCCGGGCCCGGAATGACCCAGGCCCGGCGTGCGTGCACGACTCGGCGATGTTGCCGCCGCAGGATCAGTACTTGAAGCGGAAGTTGAGGTAGTACTGGCGGCCGTTGCTGTAGAAGGAGGTCGGGATGGCCGCGGTCTGGTAGTACTTGTAGGTCGGGTTGTTGAGGTTGAGCGCATCGAAGCTGATGCTCAGCCAGTCGGTGGCCTTGTAGCTCAGCGATGCCGACAGCGTGCCGAAGTCATCCTGGTAGTACGGGTTGGCACCGGACAGGCCGATCAGGAACGACGAGCGGCGCGTGTAGCTGACGCGTGCACCGAAGGTGTCGTTCTCGAAGTAGGCACCCACGTTGTAGGTGTTCTTCGAAGTGCCCAGCAGGTTGTCGGTTCCATCGGCCCAGGTGTGCTCGGTGCTGCCATCAGCGTAGGTGTAGTTGGCGTTGACGCCGAAGTACTCGCCAATCGGCTGCTCGTAGGCCACTTCGATACCGCGCACCTTGCCGTCGGCGTTCTTCGGACGCGAGATGTCGTACTCCTCGAGCTGGTTGGTCAGCTCGCTGAACAGCATCTGCTTCTCGGTGCTGAAGGCCACGTAGTCCTTCAGGCGCATCGAGTAGGCACCGACCGACAGCATGCCGCGCGGCATGAAGTACCACTCCAGGTTGGCGTCGAAGTTGGTCGAGATCACCGGCTTCAGTTTCGGATTGCCGCCGCCGCCCTTTCGGTTCAGATCCGAGCCGTACGAAGACGCACCCAGTGCGGAGTAGTCGGGCAGGGTCTGGGTCTGCGAGGCGGCGAGGCGCAGCACCAGGTCGTCGCGCAGGTCGTACTTGAAGTTCGCGCTCGGCAGCACGCGGTTGTGCTTGTTCTCGAAGGCTTCGCGGGTCCACGCACCGAACAGGCTCTTCACGTCCGGCACGGTCGAGCCGGTGGCGGTGGCGTAGGTATCGATGTCCTGCTTGATGTTGACGTAGCGCAGGCCGACGTTACCGCTCCAGCGGTCGCCGCTGAAGTTGCCCTGCACGTAGGCGGCGAAGTTCTTTTCGGTCACCTTCCATTCGGCGCCATAGTTGTGGCGGCCATCCGGACCGTCATTGCCCGACAGCCATTCGGAGTTGTTGGTCACCGCATTACGCAGTGCTGCCGGGGTGTAGTACCAGATGTTGCGTGGGAAGTTGCCGCCGATGTCGCCGGCGAAGCCACCCGGGTAGTTGGCGGTGGGGCTGCCGCGCAGGGCGTCCCAGATGTTGCCTGGGGTGGCGCCTTCCGGCGACTTTGCTTCACGCGTGTGGTCGGCGTAGCGCGCGCCGAAATCGATCGAGCTCAGCACGCCTGTGTTGAAGTACTGGCTGAAATCGACGTTGGCCCACTTTTCCTTGTCGATCGCAGTGACCTGCTGGTTGCCCCAGGTGCCGCCCCAGCTGGCGCCGGCAGGACTGATATCGCCCCCCACATTCCAGTCCACCGGCGAGCCGTTGCCATGGGTGGTCCAGCTGGCGCCGCCACCCTTTGCAGTCAACAGCTCGGCGATGTACTGGCGCGGCGTTTCGCCAGTGCCCTTGGTGGTACCGGCCTGGAACTTCGCAGTCAGGTTTTCGCTGACCTGCCAGTCGGCATCCAGGGTGATGTAGTTGGTCTTGGCCGTCGACTCGCGGTAGATCATGTCGTACACCGCGTAGTTGGTGTCGGGCATGCCCTTGTAGCTGGCCTGCGTCAGCACGCCATCCTTCACCACATAGCCCGGATCAGGCGCCTGCGACTTGCCGAAGCTGTTGCCGAACATCATGAAGTTGCGGTTGTAGTTGTTGGCTTTCAGCTTGGAGCTGAAGCCGCTGAGTACGAAGCTCAGATCATCGGTCGGCTTGAACTGCAGCGAAACCAGGCCACCCGTACGCTTGCGGGTCTGCTCGAACAGGGTTGAGCCCAGCAGGCCCGGAACCTGTACGCCGAGCAGATCCGGGTTGGTCTTGGCCACCGGATCGTTGGCTTCGATAGTGAAGAAGCCACCCGGAATCTCCTGCGCTTCGCGGCGCAGCTCGCGCTTCTGGCTGAAGGCCTGCAGCATCACGCCGAAGGTGCCTTCATCGTTCTTGTAGTTGAACAGGGCCGACAGCTGCGGGTCGTTCGACTTGGCCTGGTCCGAGCGCACCGCGCCGATCGAGCCTTCCGCGGTGAACTGCTTGGAGAATTCCAGCGGCTTGCGGGTGATGATGTTGACGGTACCGGTGGTGCCGCCGTCCTGCAGCTTGGCCTGCGAGGACTTGTTCACTTCCACCGAGCTGACCAGTTCCGACGGCAGCAGCGAGTAGCTGACGCTGCGGCCGACGTTGTTGCCCTGGCTGAGCACGAACCAGTCGGCCGAGCCGACGGTATGGCCGTTGATCAGGGTCTGGGTCAGGCTCGGGCTGGTGCCGCGCAGGCTGACACGGTCGGCTTCGTCGAAGCCGCCTTCGTCGGCGCTGGACGAGCTGATGTTCACACCCGGCAGGCGCTGCAGGGTATCGGCGACGTTGTGCGCGGGCAGCTTGCCCACGTCTTCGGCGGTGACCACTTCCACGCGCGCATTGGCTTCGCGCTTGGTATCCAGCGACTTTTCCATCGAACCACGGATGCCGGTGACCTGCACGGTATCCAGGTCGGTGGCGGTCTGGGTGGCCTGCTGCGCGTGCGCGCTGAAGGCGAGGCAGCTGACGATGGCGGCCGAAAGCAGGGTCTTGCGGGTGTTCATGATGTCTCTCCTCATCACTCGATTGGATGCCGGCGGCGGTGTTCGATTACGGTTGCGATGACATGCGCGGGGCGGCGGCGAAGTCCCGTGCGTTGGCGTGCCACGTACTGCGTGCTGCGATTGCGTTGAAGCCTGTTGCGGTGTCAGGCGGCCGACTGCTGCAGGTACCAGCTGGCAGCGCCGACCACGCCCAGCTGGCCGTGCTCGACGACCTTCACCGGGATGCGTGCCAGCGCTTCGCCCATCGGTCCCTTCTGCAGGTAGCGTTCGACGAAAGTGCTGGCGTGCAGGTATTCACGGATCTGCGGCAGGATGCCGCCGGCCAGGTAGACGCCACCGTGGGCGCCGTAGAACAGCGCCATGTCGCCGATGGTGCTGCCGAGCAGGCCGCAGAACACATCCAGCGCCTGGCGCGCATGTGCATCGCTGTCGGCCATGGCCGCAGCGGTGACCGCGTCGGGGCTGGCCAGGGTCGGCGCCTGGCCCTGCAGTGCGCACACCGCGCGGTACAGGTTCATCAGGCCCGGGCCGGAGATCGCGTGTTCGATCGACACGTGCGCGCGGTCGCGCTGCATGTGGCGGACGATGGCCATTTCCAGTTCGGTGCTGGCGGCCAGGGTCGGTTGCCCGGCTTCGGTCGGGAGCACGACCGGGCCGTGCGCGGTAGGGATCCACAGCGCGGCGCCGAGGCCGGTGCCGGGGCCGACCACCAGGGTCGGGCCGCGGGCGGCGGTTTCCGGTCCGCACAGGTGCAGCACGCCACTGGCGTCAACCTGCGCGGCGGCGTAGGCCACGGCTTCGAAGTCGTTGACGATGTAGACCCGCTGCAGGCCGACGTCGGCTTCCACCTGGCGCGCCGACAGCGGCCACGGCAGGTTGGCGGTGATCACCGTGCCGTCCTCGCGGGCGTAGCCGGCACTGGCGACCACGCAATGCGTGGGCCGCGGGCCTTCGCCGAGGAAGTCGGACAGGATCGCGCTGAGGCCGGCATGGTCGGCGTTGCGGTATTTGCGGTACTCCAGCACCTGCACCGGATGGGCGGCATCACCGCTGGCCTGGACCCGGGCCACGCGCACATGGGTGCCACCGACGTCGGCGGCCAGGAACGTCGGCGCGACTCGGGACAGGACATGGGCCGGGGCGGGGTGGCTGGCGGTCACGCGGGCTCCTGCTGCAGGTGGGGCCGGCCCCGGGATCGGGGGCGGCGATTGGGGCGGAGTCTGTAACCCCGCTGACAACGATGTCAACGAGTTCGTGACACTTTCGTTGCTGCATCGCAACGAATGCGACATGCAGTAAACGTTTACATGACGTGAGTGCGGCTTTCACGTGGGAACCGTTGCCGCACATGGGCCAAGGCCTTCGGCGCATTCAGCACGATGCGTTGCGATCGGGTTGCGCAGTGCAGCACGAGGTTCACAGGGCTGCGTGTGGAAGTTGACAAACCGCAGCTGTCCATCGAAAGAATGTGACAACGTTGTTCCCAGCCACTCTCCGACGCCGCGTTCTGCGGCCGTCGCCGCAGGAGCCCTCCTGATGTCCGCCGTCCCCGCTGCAAGCGCGCGCCCGAACGTGGCCACCTCCATCGCCATCGTTGGCGTGTTGTTCTTCCTGATCGGCTTCTTCACCTGGCTCAACGGCCCGCTGATCACCTTCGTCAAGCTCGCCTTTGAACTCAGCGAGGTCGGCGCCTTCCTGGTGCTGATGGTGTTCTACCTGTCCTACTTCTTCCTGGCCCTGCCGGCGTCCTGGATCCTGCGCCGCACCGGCATGAAAAAGGGCCTCAGCCTGAGCCTGCTGGTGATGGCCGGTGGTGCTGCGTTGTTCGGTGAGTTCGCCACCCAGCGCTGGTACCCGGGCGCGCTTGGCGGCCTGTTCGTGATCGGCAGCGGCTTGGCCCTGCTGCAGACTGCGATCAACCCGTACATCTCCATCCTCGGCCCGATCGAGACGGCGGCACGCCGCATCGCGCTGATGGGCATCTGCAACAAGATCGCCGGCATGCTGGCGCCGGTGCTGATCGGCACGCTGGTGCTGCACGGCATCGGTGACCTCGATGCACAGGTGCAGGCCGCAGATGCGGTCACAAAGGCCGCGCTGCTGAACGAGTTTGCCGCCAAGATCCACACCCCGTACCTGGCGATGGCTGCGCTGCTGGTGGTACTGGCGGTGGCCGTGCTGTTCTCGCCGCTGCCGGAAATCAAGTCGTCCGAAGCCAACGCCACGCCGGCGGCTGCCGGTGCCGCCGAGCGCCGCAGCATCTTCCAGTTCCCGCACCTGTGGCTGGGCGTGCTGTGCCTGTTCGTCTACGTGGGCGTGGAGGTGATGGCCGGTGATGCGATTGGTACTTACGGGCATGGCTTCGACCTGCCGCTGGACCAGACCAAGATGTTCACCTCGCTTACCCTTGGCGCGATGCTGGTGGGCTACGTGGTCGGCCTGCTGCTGATCCCCAAGGTCGTGTCGCAGTCGCGCTACCTGACCATTTCGGCGGTGCTGGGCGTGGTGTTCTGCCTGGGTGCCTGGGCCAGCCACGGCTATGTATCGGTGGCCTTCGTGGCCCTGCTGGGCTTCGCCAACGCCATGATGTGGCCGGCGATCTTCCCGCTGGCGATCCGCGGCCTGGGCCGCTTCACCGAAACCGGCTCGGCCCTGCTGGTGATGGGCATTGCCGGTGGCGCGATCATTCCGCAGCTGTTCGCCGTGCTCAAGCAGCACATCGACTTCCAGCTGGTGTTCGTGTTGCTGATGGTGCCGTGCTACCTGTACATCCTGTTCTACTCGGTGGTCGGCCACCGCGCCGGCCTGCCGCAGGACAAGGCCTGATCGGCGATGATGGACGGCAGCCAACCCCAGGGAAAACCCATGCGCAGAGCGACCATCAAGGACGTTGCGGAAAAGGCCAAGGTCTCGCTGAAGACGGTCTCGCGGGTGATCAACAACGAGCCTTCGGTGATGCAGGCCACCCGTGCGCGGGTGCTGCGTGCCATCGCCGAACTCGATTACGAACCCGATCCATCCGCGCGCAACCTGCGCAGCGGCACCACCTTCGTGATCGGGCTGGTCTACGACAACCCGAACCCGTACCACATCATCGGCGTGCAGAACGGCGTGCTGGCCGCGTGCCGCGAGACCGGTTTCGGCCTGCAGATCCATCCCTGCGATTCCAGCTCGCCGCTGCTGGCCGATGAGCTGGCCGACTGGGTGCAGCGTTCGCGCCTGGCCGGGTTGGTGCTGACTGCACCGATGTCCGAGCGCCGCGACCTGATCCAGGCGCTGACCGCGCGCGGCATCAAGCTGGTGCGCATCATTGCGGCCACCGAAGACCCGGCCGATGGTGCCTGCGTATTCGTCGACGACCGCGAGGCGGCCTACGAAATCACCGAGCACCTGATCCAGCTGGGCCACCAGCGCATCGGCTTCCTCTGGGGCGGCATCTCGCACCGCTCCTCGGGCGAACGCTATGCCGGTTACGAAGCCGCGCTGAAGGACTACGGCATGACCGTGGACAAGCATCTGGTGGTGCAGGGCGACTACACCTTCGACGATGGTTTCCGCGGCGCGCGCCGGCTGCTGGCGCTGCGCGAGCCGCCCACCGCCATCTTCGGTTCCAACGACGAAATCGCTGCCGGCGTGCTGGCCGCCGCCAAGTCGGCCGGCATGAACGTGCCCTACGACCTGTCCATTGCCGGCTTCGAGGACAGCCCGTTCTCGCGCCAGTCGTGGCCGCCGCTGACCACCGCCAAGCAGGCCACCGAGGACATCGCCCGCCATGCCGCGCGCCTGCTGATCGCGCAGCTGCGCAGCGACGCCTATGACGATGCGCCGGCACCGCTGCACAACCAGGGCTTCGTGCCGCAGCTGGTGGTGCGCGGTTCGACCGCGCCGATGCGCCCGGCCGGCGCACGCCCCCTTCCTTCCGATCCTGCCTGAGCCCGCCATGTCGCTGTCAGACCCCACGTCCACCCTGATGTTCGCCGAGGCCGCTGAAGCGGCTGACGTGGTTGCCCGCCAGTTCTCGCGCAACCACGCCACCCTGGAATCCCTGGCCGCCAGCCTGCGTGCTGCGCCGCCCCCGTTCGTGGTCACCTGCGCACGCGGCAGTTCCGATCATGCCGCCACCTATGGCAAGTACCTGCTGGAAACCCAGCTGGGCCTGGTGGTCGCATCGGCCTCGCCGTCGGTGGGGTCGGTCTATGCCGCACCCCTGCAGCTGCGCGGCGCACTGTTCATCGTCATCTCGCAGTCGGGCAAGAGCCCGGACCTGCTGCGCAACGCCGAGGCCGCCAAGGCCGCCGGTGCGCGCGTGATCGCGCTGGTCAACGTCGAGGATTCGCCGCTGGCGCTGCTGGCCGATACGGTCATTCCGCTGCATGCCGGTGCCGAAAAGAGCGTGGCGGCGACCAAGAGCTACCTGGCGTCGCTGGCCGCACTGCTGCAGCTGGCTGCGTACTGGAAGCAGGACAGCAGCCTTCGCGCCGCACTGGACCTGCTGCCGGACGCGATGCGCGAGGCCTGGCAGTGCGACTGGAGTGCGGTGACCGAAGGCCTGGTCGAGGCGACCAACCTGTTCGTGCTCGGCCGTGGCCTGGGCCTGGGCGCGGCCCAGGAGGCTGCACTGAAGTTCAAGGAAACCTGCAGCCTGCATGCCGAAGCCTACAGCTCGGCTGAAGTGAAGCATGGCCCGATGGCGCTGGTTGACCGTGGTTTCCCGGTGCTGGCCTTTGCCCAACCCGACGAGACCGGCGCCGGTACCCGTGCTGTCGTCGAAGAATTCACCGCGCGCGGTGCACAGGTGTGGATGGCCGGTGCCGGTGGCAACCTGCCGGTGGCGGCCGCACCGCATCCGCTGTGTGCCCCGCTGCTGACCGTGCAGAGCTTCTATCGCGCGATCAACGCGCTGGCGCTGCGCCGTGGTTTCAACCCGGATCTGCCGCCGCATCTGAACAAGGTTACGGAGACGGTGTGATGGCCACGGTCCTGCGCAACGCCCGCATCCTGGCAGGCGAGGAGTTCCGCGACGATCTGGCGGTGGTGATCGAGGACGGTCGCATCAGCGCGCTGCTGCCCGATGCAGCGCCGCAGCTGGGCCAGGCGGCCGAGCAGATCGATCTCGACGGCGGCTGGCTGCTGCCCGGCTTCATCGATGTGCAGGTCAATGGCGGCGGCGGCGCGCTGTTCAACAACACGCCCGATGTCGCCTCGCTGCGCACCATCGCGCGTGCGCACCGGCGCTTCGGCACCACCGCGATGCTGCCGACGCTGATCAGCGACGACGTGGGCGTGATGCGTGAAGCCATCGATGCGATGCGCGAGGCGATCGCGCAGGGTGTGCCAGGCGTGATCGGCATCCATCTGGAAGGACCGTACATCGCGCCGGCCCGCAAGGGTACGCACGATGCCAGCAAGTTCCGTGTGCCAGACGAAGCAGAGATTGCGCTGGCCGCATCGCTGGACAACGGCGTGACCCTGCTGACGCTGGCACCGGAACGCGTGCCGCTGGAGACCATTCGCGCGCTGGTCGAGCGCGGCGTGGTCGTTGCCGCTGGGCATACCGCAGGCACCTACGAAGAGATCCGCGCCGGTCTGGATGCCGGCGTGCGCGGCTTCACCCACCTGTACAACGCGATGTCGCCGCTGCAGGGCCGTGAGCCCGGCGCGGTGGGCGCTGCGCTGGAAGACCGCGACAGCTGGATCGGCATCATCGTCGATGGCGTGCATGTGCATCCGGCCAGCCTGCGCGTGGCGCTGGCAGCCAAACCGCGTGGTCGCCTGCTGCTGGTCACCGATGCGATGCCGCCGGTTGGCGCCGACGATCCCAGTTACGTGCTGTACGGCGAAACCATCACCGCCATCGACGGCGTGGTGCGCAATGCCGCCGGTTCGCTGGCCGGCTCGGCGCTGGACATGGCCACCGCGGTGCGCAACACCGTGCAGCTGCTCGGCCAGCCACTGGCCGAAGCCGCGCGCATGGCCTCGACCTATCCGGCGCAGTTCCTCAACGTTGACGATCGTCTGGGCCACATCGCCGAGGGCTACCAGGCCGACCTGGTGCTGCTGGACGATGCCCTGCAGGTGCGTGGCACCTGGATTGCCGGACAATACGAGGCCGCTTGATGAACAGTATGCCGCCGCGCCGCTTGGGCTCGATCGATGCCCTGCGCGGCATCACCGTGGCGGCAATGCTGCTGGTCAACAACCCGGGTGACTGGAGCGCGGTGTTCGCGCCGCTGCGTCATTCGGAATGGCATGGCTGCACGCCCACCGATCTGGTGTTCCCGTTCTTCCTGTTCCTGGTGGGCGTGTCGATGGCCTTCAGCGTGGCGCCACGCGCGCTGGACACGGCGGCGCGACCCGCGTTGGCGCGCAGCGTTCTGGAGCGCGCACTGCGCATCCTGGTGGCCGGTGCGTTGCTGCACCTGCTGATCTGGTGGGCGCTGGATACCCATCACTTCCGCATCTGGGGCGTGCTGCAGCGGATCGCGATATGCGCGGCGCTGGTGGGCGTGCTCGCGGTGTATGCGCGTCCGCGCATGCAGGCGGGCGTGCTGGTCAGTCTGCTGGTGGGGTATACCGTACTGCTGCTGGGCGTCGGCGATCTGGCGCCGTGGACCAATCCGGCCAGTCGTCTGGATACCACGCTGTTCGCACCGTGGATCTACCAGTGGCATGCCGATACCGGGCTCGGACATGACCCGGAAGGGCTGCTGAGCACGCTGGGCGCGTTGGCCAGCACGGTGCTTGGCCTGCTCGCCGGTGGCGTGCTGCGCAATGGGCGTTCGGCGGCATTGGCCGGGCTGGGCGTGGCGACCGCTGTGCTCGGCCTGCTGCTGGCCATCGTGCTTCCGCTGAACAAGCAGCTGTGGACGCCCAGTTACGTACTGTGGACGGGCGGTCTTGCGGCGCTGGCGCTGTGGCTGGGCCACGTGCTGATCGACCAGAAGGGCTGGCCCGCGCTGGGCCGGCGCTTCGGGGTCAATGCAATCACCGCCTATCTGGGCGCATCGGTGATGTCGGTGGTGTTGATGGCGACCGGCGCCTGGGGCTGGATCTGGCAGCATCTGGCCACGGCGATGCCGCAGGCGCTGGAACTGGCGTCGATGCTGCAGGCGTTGGTGTTCGTCGCACTGTGGTGGGGCGTGGCGTGGTGGCTGGACCGGCGGAAGATCTATCTGAAGATCTGATGGCGCCTAATCCACGCATGGCGTGGATCTACCAGGTGCCATGAGTGAATCGATTGGCGATGCAGGGTCAGTAGATCCACGCCATGCGTGGATGCTTTGCGCGTGATTCCCAAGTGCCGAAAAAATGAACGATTTCAGCCACGTCACATTGGCGTGAGGACCGGGCGATTTCACATCTGAACTGTGATTCTCCGCACGCAAGTTCACCTGTCGAAACGGTTCACCACACGGCAGACTGCAAGCGCAGTGCCGCACATACGCAGTTCCTGATTTCCCGTCCAGGAGTGCCCCATGTCCCGTGCCGTCCCGCGTGCGTTCCGCCCGCGCCGCCTTGCTGTTTCCGTGTTGCAGGCCCTCGCCGTTCCGTCCCTGCTTCTGACGACCGCCAGCGTCGCCTGGGCGGGCTGCAACAACCCGGCACCGACCGCCGGCCAGACCGTCACCTGTGATGCCAACGCACCGAATCCGCAGACCGTTCCCGTTGCCGCCAGTGGCGCGGCCGGAATCACCGTCAACGTCGGCAATGGTGCCCAGTTGCAGCAGAGTGGTGGTGGATCGGCCCTCGTGCTGGTCGGTGCCGGTGGTCACCTGCTGTCAAACCAGGGCACGATCAGTTCGGTGGGCGGTGCGGCCGTGCAGCTTGGGGGCGGCAGCCGCGTCGACAACCGCGGCAGCATCAGCACCGGCAACAACATTGCCCTGCAGTTCATCGGCGCAGGCGACAGCGTGCTGGTCAATCGGGGAACGATCAGTGGTCAGACCGGCGTGCAGTTCGATGCGGGCAACGATCGCCTCGAGATGCGGGCCGGCAGCATCACCGGAGGCGTACTGCAGGGCGATGGAAACGATGTGCTGCTGCTCAGTGACGGCACGATCGACAGCGTCGACCAGGGCGGTGGCGATGACCAGATGACTGTCACCGGCGGCACCGTCACCGGCGTGGTGGTGCAGGGCAGTGGCCGCGATGATTTCGTCATGAGTGGCGGCACGATCGGCGCGCTGCAGCAGGGCGACAACATCGATACCTTCCGCATGAGCGGTGGCCGCATCGTCGGTGCGTTCGAGGATGGCGACCAGGCCTGGATGACCGCTGGCCGCATCGGCCGCGTCAACATGAAGCTGGACAAGAATCTGTGGGATCAGTCCGGCGGCATCGTTGAGGGCAACGTGGTCACCGGCTTCGACACCGACACCATCATCATCTCGGGTACGGCCTACATCGGCGGCAACATCAGTGTCAGTGGTGGTGCCGACAGCGTGACCATCACCGATGGCACCGTGCGTGGCCAGGTGCTGCTCAGTACCGGCAACGACATCTTCAACTGGAGAGGTGGCGGCATCGTCTATGGCGCGATCGACATGGGTCCTGACAACGACGTGGCCAATCTCGCCAGCCTCAACCAGGGCAACCTTGGTGCAGTGCCGCTGTTCGACGGTGGCAGTGGCATCGATCAGCTCAACTTCAACAACGTCAAGGCTGCAGGCATGGGACGCTTCCAGAACTGGGAGACAATCAGCCTGGCCAACAGCACCGAGCTGACCTTCGATGGCGATCTGGTGCTGGGTGACAGCGGAACCGGCACCGGCACGCTCACGGTGGATGACACCAGCACTGTCTACGCGGGCAGTGGCGGCCATGCCGTCCGTCCGTTCAACAGTGGCGCACTGGTGGAGATGGTCAATGCCGGGCGTATCGACCTGACCGGTAGCGGTGCTGGCGACGTGTTCACCGTGCGTGGCAACTATCGTGGTGACGGCGGTGGCCTGTACCTGCGTACCGTGCTCGGCGCGGACAATTCCACCAGCGACCGCCTGGTGATCGATGGCGGTACCGCCACCGGCACCACCGGCATCGGCGTGCTCAATGCCGGCGGCAGCGGCGCGGCCACGCTGGCCGATGGCATCCTGGTGGTGCAGGCGTTGAATGGTGGCCGTACCGCGCCGGGCGCGTTCTCGCTGTTCGCACCGGTTGCGGCCGGTGCCTACGAGTACTTCCTGTTCAAGGGCGGTGTCAGTGCCGGTACCAGCGAGGACTGGTACCTGCGCTCGACCGTGGTGGCCGGGCCTGCACCGGCGCCCAACGGAAGCGGTATCAATGGCGTGCCTCCGCCGCCGACGCCACCCGTCGCACCCCCACCACCGATCACCCCGGCACCGCCACCGCCGCCCGAAGGCGCCACCGATCCGGATCTGACCGCAGGCGAGACCGCGCCGCCACCACCGCCGCCGGAACCCGTGCCGGTGGCGCCGCCCAGTGATCCGGCGGTGCCGGATGTGCCGGTGGCGGGTGGCAGCCTGCCCGGTACCGGTACGCCGCCGACGCCGGGCGCGCGCCCCGCCGAGGGCGCAGTGGTGCCGCTGTACCGCGTGGAAACCGCCACCTACGCCGTGGTGCCGCCGCTGCTGCGCGAGACCTCGCTGGCCAGCCTCGGTACCTTCCACGAGCGGCAGGGCGAACAACACCTGCTGTACAACCAGGGTGCATTCCGCACCGCGTGGGGCCGGTTGGTGGGGCAGAGCAGCGAGATCCACTGGAAGGGTGATGCGCAGCCCGGCTTTGATGGCGATGTGATGGGCCTGCAGGCCGGTCTGGATGTGTGGGCCGCAGCGTCTGACAATCATCGCAACCAGATCGGCGTGTTCGTCGGCCGCACCCGCGCGCAGGGCAAGACCACCGGCCTGGCACTGGGCTGGGAGAACGTGCAGGTAGGCCAGAGCCGCCTGGATGACAAGCACGTGGGCCTGTACTGGACCTTCACCGACAGCAGCGGTGGCTACATCGACGCCGTGGCGATGCAGAGCCGCTACGACGGCCGCGTACGTTCCTCGCGTGGGCTAGGCTTCGGGATCAAGGGCGATGGCACCAGCGTGTCGGTGGAGGCGGGCAAGCCGCTGCTGCACTTCGGTCAGTCCGCATGGTGGCTGGAACCGCAGGTGCAGGTGATCTGGCAGCGCACCTCGCTGGACGACCGCCGCGATGAAGTATCGAGCGTGCGTTTCGACAACGACAATGCCTGGACCGGCCGCATCGGCCTGCGCCTGGCCGGCGACTACCAGTTGGCCGACAACGGCTGGCAGCCGTATTTCAAGCTCAATTACTGGCACGGCCGTTCAGGCGAGGATCGCATCCGCTTCTATGATGACGTGATCATCAATTCGCAGCGGTCGCGTGCGCTGGAAGCCGGTGTAGGCGTGGTCGGGCGCTTCAACCGCACCATCAGTGCGTACGCCGTGGCCGACTACACGCACGAACTGGGCGGCAACCGCAACGAGAAGCGCCGCATCATCGAAGGCAACATCGGCCTGCGCGCGGACTGGTAGCGCCGGGTATGGATTTCATGACCCGCTCTGTGAGGTGTCGACCTTGGTCGGCACAGATTCCACCGGCGCCATGACCTTGCTCTGGTGAGTGTCGACCTTGGTCAGCACAGATTCCACCGGCGCCATGACCTTGCTCTGGTAGGTGCCGACCTTGGTCGGCACGACTCTCTCCGCTGCCATGACCCTGTAGAGCCGAGCCATGCTCGGCTGCTTCGGTCCAATCCCACAGAGCCGAGCATGGGCTCGGCTCTATAGAACAACGGTGCGTGGCGAGATCGATCCCACCACGGCTATCCTATGGCTTCGATACATGACAAGGAGTCGTCGATGCTGGACCTAAGGAATGTTCGTGCCGCCATGCTCGCCACGCTGCTGCTTTCATCTGCGGCCGCTGTTGCAGAGGAAACAGTGGAGCTGCCGTCACCCGAAGCGCGTGAGCAGATGCTGCAATTGTTGGAAACCCAGTCCTTGTACCGTGGCCGCGTCGATTGGAACGACGTGCGCGCGCGCCTGAACGCCGCAGGTGATGACCGCGCACAACAGCGCCGTGTTCTGGATGAGGCCGCCGCACGCAGCAGCGGAGGCCACGGCCGTTGGTTTTCACCAAGCGAGCAGCGTCAGCGCTCCGAACGTGCTCAGCGCTTGAATGCCGCTCAGGCGACCGACCTCGCTGCCCCCAGACACGCCAATCCCCGCATCGGCGTGCTGCGGGTGAGCCCCTTCGTGGAAGACCTGCAACGCAGCGGATCGGAACGTTATGAAGCACGCAAGGTCTACGCGCTGGCGTTGCAGGAGCGTATCGCTGGCCTGGATGACGGCATGCGGTGCGGCTGGGTAGTGGATGTAAGCAGCAATGGCGGCGGCAACATGTGGCCGATGTTGTTTGGTTTGTTGCCATTGCTGCATGGAACGCCGGATACGCAGGGAGCGTTGATCGGCGCTTTCTGTAGTGCCAATGGATTGCTGTGGTGGCGGCAGGCGGAAGGTGAAGTCGTGCAAGGCAACGCATCGATGCTGCGTTCACGACAGGGCGCGTATCGGCTGCGTGCGGGCACGGCACCGGTGGCGGTGGTGATGGGGGCAGGCACTGCCAGCTCCGGCGAAGCAGTGGCACTCGCGTTTAGAGGGCAACCAGGGAGTCGTAGTTTCGGTCAGCCGAGCGCGGGCTTTTCTACCGGCAATCGACCGACGACGCTGGTGGACGGTACCACCTTGCTGTTGACCCACAACGTCATGACCGACCGTAACGGCCAGGGCGACGGTGGCAGGATGCAGCCGGATCAGGCTACCCCCAGCGGACCAGCCACCCTTGCCGCCGCCCAAGCCTGGCTGCTGGCCCAGCCCGCCTGCCAGAGCAGCTGATCCATGATCCTGATCGGCCAGCAGGAGCGGGTGGTGGTCGGCCCAACCGAACCCCAACACTGCCTGCGCTGCCAGACGGAAACCGAGTTCGCGCCCCAGCTGCGCTACAGGATGGCGCGCATCGACCTGCTGTTCGGCCTCACCTACCATCGCCGCTACGAGACCCGCTCTGGTAGGTGTCGACCTTGGTCGGCACAGATTCCACCGGCGCCATGACCCTGTAGAGCCGAGCCATGCTCGGCTGCTTTGATCGTGTCCCATGCAGCCGAGCATGGGCTCGGCTCTACAACGGCTATCCGCGTAATGGCGCGGCATGATTCGCCACGGTTATGCTGTGAACCTGACCCAACGACAAGGAAACGTCGCATGCAGATGTGCAAGGGAGTGCCTGGGAATGGCGCGCTGATACTGACCCTTCTGGCAGCCAACGCAACGGCCGCCATCGCGTCCACCACCGAAGTACCTTCGCCGGAAGCGCAGGTACAGATCCTGGATCTGCTCGAGCATGAAGCCTTGTACCGCGACAAAGTGGACTGGCCTGCCGCTCGTAAGCGACTGGCGTCGTTGCAGGCGTACCCGGGTGCGTTGCATACCGCCCTGCGTGAGATCATCGTGGAGAGCACCGGGGGGCATGGTGTCTGGATGACGCTTGCACGCGAGCGTGAAGCCACGGAGCGCTCGAAGCAGGTCGGCGCTGAGGCCGTTGCCAAGGCGAAAGTGACTGGTGCCGTCGATGCACGCATTGGCTGGGTGGTCATCGAAGGCTATGCCGCCACGCCGGGGACTGCGCGGCAGGACGAGTTCAATCAGGACATCCAGCGCGCGCTGCAATGGCAGGATGTCATCCGTGGCAAGGACAGCGGCGATCGCTGTGGCTGGATTGTCGATCTGCGCAGCAACCATGGGGGCAACATGTGGCCGATGCTGCTGGGTGTTGCGCCGTTGCTGCGCACGTCGTCGACAGGCGTGGAAGAGGTCGGGTCGTTTGCTACTGCCCACCGGTCGCGGCGCTGGAGTCTGACGCCGACCATGGTGCAGGTCGATGGTCGTCCCAGGCTGGGATTCGGTCGACCGGGGTATTCCCTCAAGCAGCCCGGCGCGCCCGTCGCCGTTCTGGTCGGGTCGAATACCGCCAGCTCTGGCGAAGCGACGATGCTGTCATTCAGGGGGCGCCCCCAGACGCGGAGTTTCGGGCAGTCGACAGCGGGCTTCTCGACAAGCAACGATACGCGGCCCTTGGTGGATGGCAGTGTGTTGGCGGTGACGACCGCGGTGATGAAAGACCGCACTGGCGCTGGCGCCGGTGCCAGGATTACTCCGGATGAATTGACGACAGGCGATGCGGCCACCCTTGCCGCCGCCCAAGCCTGGCTGCTGGCCCAACCCGCCTGCCAGGGCCGCTGATCCATGATCCTGATCGGCCAGCAGGAACGGGTGATGGTGGTCGGCCCGACCGAAGCCCACCACTGCCTGCGCTGCCAGACGGAAACCGAGTTCGCGCCCCAGCTGCGCTACAGGATGGCGCGCATCGACCTGCTGTTCGGCCTCACCTACCATCGCCGCTACGAGCTGGCCTGCAGCCAGTGCGGGCACGGCTGGGTGCTGGATACCGAGACCATGGACCAGCAGCTGGGTGGGGTGCCGATCCCGTGGCGGCACCGCTTCGGCCTGCCGCTGAAGCTGGTGGTGGTGGCCGGTCTGGCGACGCTGGGCTGGCTGTGGCGTCATGGATTCCTCGGTTGAGGAGCGGGCCTGTTAAAGTCTGCCCTGCAATCACGTACCGGAACCGACCATGGACCACGACACCCCGTTCGAACCCCTCAACGACCTCGAGGTGCGCCTGCTGCAGGCCCAGGACGGCACGCTGACCGCAGCGCAGTTCCTCGACGGCCTGCTGACCTCGACGGCGTTCGTGCTGCTGGACAAGGCCATCGGCGAAGATGGCGCCTGGGACGAGAGCATCTCGCCGCTGGTGCTGACCAGCGAGAGCGGCGAGCCGATGTTCGCCGTGTTCACCGCCCCCGAGCGCGCCGGCCTGTGGCACGAGCAGTTGCCGCAGTTTGCCCATGCCATGCCGATCGCGGTGCACGCGCTGCTGGCCGGTATCGGCGACGGCGTCGGCCTGGTGCTGAACCCGGGCCTGGACGTGGGCATGGAGATGATTCCCGATGCCGTGGCCCAGCTAAAGCAGCGTGCAGCGGCGATCACCCGCGGCATGGCGCACTGAATCCAGGGATTGTCTGGTTGCCGGCCAGCGGCCGGCACTACCCGTGATGCCGGACGGCGGCGATGGCTTGCAAGTGCGTCCTGTTCAATGGAGAGGAGCATCGTGGGCAAGCGTTCTAACCGATCGCTGTGGGTCTATGAGATCGGCCTTCTTGCGGGTTTGGCACTGGCAGCTGCGTTCATCACCCGGTTCAATCCGGTGGAGACGCTCCGGTTGGGTGGATGGCTGTTCCTCTTGATGCAACCCATCTTGTTGGGTGCTCATGCTGTCGACCATTTTTCGCGCAAGCGTCGTCGATAGACGGGAGATGTGAAGGTGCCGGCCAGCGGCCGGCACTACCAGGGCTTCAGCGTGCGGCGGCGATGGCTTTCACCCGCGCCTTGGCCAGTGCCTCACCGATGGCCGGACCTTTCAGATGCGTGGTATCCAGATCCCGAGCCTGCACTGACAGCGCCGCCTGGTGCAGGCGCTTGAGCGTTTCGCCCTGTGGGTAGTCGGCATCCTCGAAACCGAGCCGGCCGCGCTTGTCGGCCTCGCAGCACAGCGCGATGCGGGCCACGCGTTCCGGCCGGCGTAGTGCATCGCAGCGGCCCAGCAGTTCCAGCACGGTGGCATCGCGCAGTTCGTCGATGCGGTGCACGTTCAAGTGCTCGCGGCAGACCGCTTCGGCCAGTTGCTGGTGCTCGGTGGGAATCTTCAACCGCGCGCACAATGCCTTCAGCGGTTTGATGCCGCGCTGCTCGTGCATGATGTGGCGCGGCCATTCCTCCGGCGGGGTCAGGCCCTTGCCGAGGTCGTGGGTGAGGGCAGCGAAGCCGACCAGGTCATCACCCGGTGCCAGCTTCGCGGCCATGTCGCTGACCATTTCCTGGTGGATGCCGGTATCGACTTCCGGGTGGAATTCGGCACGCTGCGGCACGCCATACAGCGCTTCGAGCTCGGGTAGGATCGGGCCCAGTGCCTGCGCATCGTGCAGCGTGCGCAGGAAGGCGGAGGGCCGTTCACTGACCAGCGCCTTGCGCAGTTCCTGCCAGACGCGTTCCGGCACCAGCGCGTCCAGCTCGCCACTGGCGGCGACCTCGCGCATCAGCGCCATGGTCTCTTCGGCGACGGTGAAGCCCAGTGGCGCGAAGCGCGCCATGAAGCGCGCCGCGCGCAGCACGCGCAGCGGGTCTTCCACGAACGCCGGGCCGACGTGGCGCAACACGCGCTGCTCAAGATCGCGTACGCCACCGTAAGGATCGACCAGCGTGCCGCTGTCTTCGTCACAGGCAATCGCGTTGATGGTGAAGTCGCGGCGCTGCAGGTCTTCTTCAAGGGTGACCGCCGGATCGGCATCGACCACGAAGCCGCGATAGCCACGGCCGGATTTGCGCTCGGTGCGCGCCAGCGCGTACTCCTCGCCGGTCTTCGGGTGCAGGAACACCGGGAAATCGCGGCCCACCGCAGTAAAGCCCTGCGCTTCCATCTGCGGGGGCGTGGCGCCGACGACGACCCAGTCACGGTCGCCGGCCGGGCGCTGCAGCAGGCGGTCGCGCACGGCGCCGCCGACAAGATAGATCTTCATGGGGGGATGATCGCACGGTAGGTGCATGAGCATCGGTAGTGCCGGCCGCTGGCCGGCAACCCTTGGACAATGGCGGTTGCCGGCCAGCGGCCGGCACTACCGATGAAGAGGAATCACGGCAGGCCGCGCCACTCCGGCACGAACAGGCCGGCCAGGAACCACAGGCCGTAGACGATCCACAGGCAGAGGAAGTACAGCTTGATCTGCGCTTCGTCCCACAGGCTGCCCCAGCTGTCGACGAAGGCCAGCGACTTCCAGCCTTCCATCCAGGCCGCGCCACCCCAGCGCAGCACCCAGGTGGCGAACAGGCTCCAGGCGGCGAACATCCCGATCCAGGCCAGCAGGCTCATCGCTTTCCCCTCCCCGGGAAACGGATGCCGGGTAGTGCCGGCCGCTGGCCGGCAACCCTTGGATAATGGCCGAAGCCGGCCAGCGGCCGGCACGACCGCAGTGCGATCAATCGCCGCCCTGGTCAGCGTTGGCGGCGCAGCTGAAGCTCTTGCGCTTGTCCACCAGGCGGCCCATCAGGCGGTCGCTCAGCGGCAATGCATCGCCATTGAGGCGCCAGTCGTAGATCACGCTGAAGGCCAGCACGCGTGCGACGTACTCGCGGGTTTCCTTGTAGCTGATGGTCTCGATCCACAGGTCCGGGTCATAACCCGGGCGCTGGCCCTGCCAACGCGCGGTCGGGGTCGGGCCGGCGTTGTAGGCGGCGATGGTCACGTACGGCAGACCGTCGTACTTGTTCATCAGCTGGCGCAGATAGGCGGTACCGATGGCGATGTTGGTGTCCGGGTCGTACAGGCTGTCGGCGCCGCCGTAGCCGGTCAGGCCGATCGACTTGGCCACGCCGGCACCGGTGGCCGGCAGCACCTGCATCAGGCCCATGGCGTTGGCAGGCGAGCGCGCGCGCGGGGTGAAGGTGCTCTCGGCGCGGATCTCTGCCGCCACCCAGGCCGGATCGATCGCGTTGCGTGCCGATTCGCGGCGGATGGTGGCGTCGTGGTGCAGCGGGAAACGCAGGTCGTACAGGCGCTGTTCCTGCGGCTGCTTGCCGAGTGCGAACACGGCGCGGTCGAACCAGCCATTGTCCTGCGCCACGCGAACGGCGAGGCGGCGCTGGGTGTCATCGAAGCGCGACAGCGCACTGTTCCATTCGGCCACGGCCCAGCCGGCGCGATCGATCTGGTACAGCGCCATCGCACGCTGGATGGCCGGATCGCGTGCGATCACCGCCTGTGCCTGCGCGCTGTCGTTCGGCTTCCACGGGCACAGCGTGTAGCCCTGCTGCAGTTTGTCGGCGGCGAGGAAACCATGGAAGGTCGGTGCGCGCGCGGCCTCGCGGAACAGCGGCTGCGCCTGTTGGGCCTGGCCGGTCTTCTCCAGCATGCGGCCTTCGAAGTAGCGCCAGCGCGGGTCGCTGCGCTGCTTGCTGCCCATCTTGCGGATCGCGGTCAGCGCTGCCGGCCAGTCACCGCGCGACATCGCTTCGCGCACTCGCCATTCGTGCAGGCGTTCGTCGTACGCCGATTCCGGCACCGCATTGAGACGGCGCGCCGAATCGGGCAGGTAGGACGCCACCGTCCACAGTGCGATCTGGTACAGCACCTGGCCCTGCTGGTCGGCACTCAGGCCCAATGCCTGCGCGTACTGAGGCAGCTGCTGTTCGGTGGCGCCGGGATCGGCCTTGGCCAGCTTGGCCAGGCCATCAGTGGCGATGCGCCGGCTGCGCTCGTTGCGCGGCCAGTTCAACGCGCTGGCGTTGGGCTTGTCGACAAAGGCGGCGTAGTTGTTGGCCAGCGCCAGGTCGGTGGCAGGCAGGCCCCGTGCGGCGCTGCGCATCACAGCGGGTTGCTGGGCGTCGGCGGCAGCGTCGATGCGTTCCCAGCGCAGCGCGTCGCTCAGACCACCCTGTGCCTGCAGCACGGCAAAAACGGCATCACAGCCGTCCGGCAGCGACTTGCCGTTCTTGCGCCACAGATCCTGCGCTTCACTGATCCACTGCGGATCGACCTTACCGGTCACCTGGCGCGCGGTCAGCTGCGCACAGCGCAGGCCGGCGTTGTCGGTGGGCGCCCAGTTGGCGAGCAGGGTCGGCCAGTCCTGGCGGCGTGCGACCGAGGGCAGCCACACGCTGCGGAAGGTGGTAGCCACGGCCTGGCCGTCGTAGCGCTTGAGGAAGGCCTGCGCCTGCGCGGTATCGACGGTGTCGATGTTGCGGCGCAGGTTGGCGTACTCCAGCCAGCCGTATGCAGGATGGCGGCTGAGTGCGGCGGCTTGGCCGGGATCGAACTGGCCGCGTTCGGCGGAAGCGATCGCGGCCTTCAGCTGCGCGTTCTGGGCGTCGAGGGACTGGGCATTGGCGCAGCCGATCAGCAGCGTGGTGGCCAAGGGCAGCAGGGACAGGGCGGTCGAAGAGCGTCGGGTCATGGCGGGCAGCATAGCGGGCAATGGCTGAATTCAGTTTCGCATTGCGTGCACGCGATGGGTCGGCAACGGCAGCTGAATGCTCGTGCTGCAGGCACTGCCTCGCGAGCCTGCGGGCGACGTAGTGTCGAGCTTGGGCGAACGGCCCGGCTGCAGGGAGCGGCACATGGCGTTCAGTAGCGCAGGAAGAAGCGGCCCGCTGGCGGACATCAATGTCACGCCACTGGTGGATGTGATGCTGGTGCTGTTGATCATCTTCATCGTGACCGCGCCGATCGTGGCCCGGCCGATAGCCGTGCAGTTGCCACAGGCCACCGATCGCGTGGTCGACCGTCCCGAACCGCCGCCGCCGATCGAGCTGCGCCTGGACGCATCGAACCAGCTGAGCTGGAATGGCCAGCCGATGGCGATCAGTGAGCTGCAGGCGCGTCTGCATGCACAGGCGGGCGAACATGCCGGCAACCTGCCGGAGCTGCGCATCGCCACCGATCCGGCGGCCGAATACGAAGGCATGGCGAGGATTCTGGCCGCAGCCGAGGCGACCGGCATGGAGCGCATTGCGTTCGTGCGGTGAGACGGGTGGGGCGCTGTTGGGGGGGGGCGATGTGCCCTCAACAGCGCCCACCTTTAGTCAGTATTGCTGGCAATAGACTGTGCGGCCGTCCCAGCTGCAGGAAATCCGACTGCTGGACCCGCGTTGGACCGGCACGCCATACATCTGAGCAGAGCGGGCCCATTTATCGACATCGCCGTCGTGGCGGAAGTAATACTGTCCAGCGTAAGAAAGAGCCGTGACAGGATCTGCAATGGTCTCATCTGGGACCTTGTTTCCAGTGCCGTCCCGGCTCTCACCTTTCTGGTATTTGGCCTCTGCTACGTTATCAGGGGTGATTCGATAGAGGGTTTTTGATCCGTCTCTCCAAGTAATTACTATATTGACTGATCCGCCCCCTTTGATGCTTGCCCAGTTGAGCGAAAATTGCTGTATGGAAAGCGCGAAGCTGTTCCACGCTGGGTTGCTTGTATTGGCTCCTGCGATTTCTAAGGCTAAATACTGGCCTAGTCGCGTCCTCATGGTCGCAGAGCTTACGATCTCGAACGCGTCGGACGATTTGTACGATTCTGGAAATCGCATCCTATTGGAATTCCCCGGATTGTCGGGGTGGAGAGGGACCATTGCGCCTCCCCCCGCATTTGGAAGAGCGTGGCTCGGCTGATCACTGACGCCAGATACACTTTCCACAATCCGGAGAAATGCCATTTGGATCTGGCTGGGTACGGGGGTCGGAAGGGCTCTCCATTTTCTCATTTCCCGATCATATTCAACATCGAATGCAGTCAGTTGTGCTTTTTCGAAGTCAATTATCACTGTGAGGCCAGATCCAGACTGTAGAGCGACGGATTTGGGCGATACACAATTGTTGCACTCGATGAGGCCGCCTGCTTCGGATTCACCTGCAAATGAAAAGAAGAAAAGTGCGAAGATCGCTGCTTGCAGTCTGGCAGTAGTTGCTTTCACGATTGGACCTCGCTTTGAGCGTCGGAGGTCTGAGTCTCTGCCGGATTCGTGGTTCAATCTGGCAAAAGTCTGGAATTTAAAATAATTCCTAGATGTTGAACCAATTGCGGATGCCGATGGATCATTCGTCATGATTGCGTGAAAGGGTGTCGCCGGTCACGTCGCGATTTTTACTACTTGTTTACAAAGGAGACGGCGCCGCCATGCAGGGAGGGAGTGCGGCAGCCCATGTCCCGACATTCCTTTGGAGAGAGAGCGAATGAATCACCTGCACCACCGCCCTTTGGCGGTTGCCGTCGCGCTGTGCGTGATGACCCTGGCACCGTTGGGTGCCGCTGCACAATCCACCACCAACCTCGATGCGGTGGAAGTCACCGGTACCCGCATCAAGCGCGCTGAAGTCGAAGGCCAGGTGCCGATCCAGACGCTGACCCGCGGTGATATCGAACGCACCGGCCTGACCTCGATCGGCGAAGTGCTGCAGCAGCTCACCGGTTCCGGTTCCGCGCTCAATGCCAAGTTCAATTCGTCCGGCAACTTCGGCTTCCCGCCCGATGGCAGTGGTGTAGGTGCTGGCTCGGCGCAGGTGGACCTGCGCCATCTGGGCGCCAAGCGCGTGCTGGTGCTGGTTGACGGCATCCGCTGGGTCAATGAGTCGTCCGCCTCCGGTGTGGGCTCGGCCACCGACCTCAACACCATTCCGCTGGCCATCGTCGAGCGCATCGAAGTGCTCGAAGATGGCGCGTCGTCGCTGTACGGCTCCGATGCCATTGCCGGCGTGGTCAACATCATCACCCGTCGTGATTTCGATGGCGGCCAGGTGACCCTGAACTACGGCGAGTACAGCAAGGGCGATGGCACGCAGAAGGGCGTGGACCTGGCCTGGGGCAAGAGCGGTGATCGCTTCAGCCTGTTCCTCGGCGCCAGCTGGACCAAGCAGGATCCGGTGTTCGCCAAGGACCGCGAGCAGTCGCGCTTCCCGATTCCCGGCACCGGCCTGGCCTTCGGCAGCGGTGGCATTCCGCAGGGCCGTTTCATGTTCACCGACCCGAACACCGGTGCGGTGCAGAACATCGTGCCCAATACCGGCGTGAGCAACCCGCGCTACGACGGCAGTGCCGGCTGCGCGCGCACCGATGACTATCACTGCTTCACCAGTGCTGATCGCTTCAACTTCGCCGAATACAACATGGTGCTGACACCGTCGGAGCGTAAGGGCCTGTTCGGCCAGTTCCGCTTCGACATCACCGACAACGTGCAGTGGTACGTCAAGGCACTGGGCAACCGCCGTGAGTCGACCAACCAGGCCGGCCCGGAGCCGCTGTTCTTCGGTCCCGATGGCGCCACCGGCAATCCGCTGGCCGACAACATCACCGTGTCTGCGCTCAACCCGTACAACCCGTTCGGCTTCGACCTGGTCTCGGGTGACAACCTGAGCCTGATCGGTCGCCGTCCGGTGGAAGGCGGTGCGCGCGTCTTCAAGCAGGAAGTGGACACCACGTATTTCGCCACCGGCTTCGTCGGCAACTTCCAGGCGGCTGACCGCAGCTGGTACTGGGACGTCAACGGCATGTACAGCAAGAACAAGGCCGAACAGACCAACTACGGCAGCTACAACATCTACAACGTCAACATGGCGCTGGGCGATCCGTCCGTCTGTGCGGCGACGCCGGGCTGCGTGCCGCTGAACATCTTCGGCGGTGCCGGTTCGATCACGCCGGACATGCTGAAGTGGATCCAGCCGGTGGTGCGTGACCGCAGCCAGAACGAACTGAGCCTGTTCACCGCCAACCTGTCCAGCGACCTGTTCACGCTGCCGGCCGGCCCGGTGTCGTTCGCTACCGGCTTCGAGTATCGCAAGTACGAGGGTTCGTACCAGCCCGATCCGCTGACGGTGGCGGGCCACTACAACGGCGTGCCTTCGCAGCCGACATCCGGCTCGTATGACGTCAACGAGGCCTACCTGGAGTTGAGCGTGCCGATCTTCGCCGACTCTTCATTCGGCAAGAAGCTGGACCTGAGCCTGGCCGGCCGCTATTCGGACTACTCCACCTTCGGTGGCGAGTTCACGCCCAAGTACGGCCTGCGTTGGCAGGTGACCGACGATTTCGTGCTGCGCACGACCTATGCCGAGGGCTTCCGTGCACCGTCGATTGGTGAGTTGTACGGTTCGGCCGCGCGTGCCGACCTGCAGTTGTTCGATCCATGCTCGGTGGGCCTGGGCGGTACGCCGCCGCGCGGCAGCGCCGCCAACTGTGCCGCGCTGGGCGTGCCGGCCGGCTTCCAGCAGGCCAACTCGCAGATCTCGGTGACCACCGGCGGCAACCGCGAGCTGGATCCGGAGCGCTCGCGCAGTTTCAGTGCCGGTTTCGTGTGGAGCCCGTGGTTTGGCAACAACACCTCGTGGTCCGAGCGCTTCGACGTGGAGGTGACCTTCTATCGCCATGCCATCGATGGCGCGATCCAGGCAATCAACGCGCAGACCCAGCTGGACCTGTGCGTGGAAACGCTGGATCCGATCTACTGCGATGGCATCACCCGCGCCAGTACCGGTGCAGTGAGCAGCTTCAACAACCGCCTGACCAATCTCGGCTCGATCAAGACCGATGGCTGGGACGTGGATCTGTTCTGGACGTTGCCGCAGAGCTCGATCGGCCAGTTCAAGCTGGGCTGGAAGAACACGTTCGTCGGCCGCTACGAGGCTACCGGTGCGGCGGGCCAGAAGCAGCCGCAGAAGCCGGGCGTGGAAGTGGCCGACAGCTCGATTCCGGAATGGACCAGCAATGCCAGCATCGGCTGGACGCTGGACCGCTGGAGTGCCAACTGGACCGTTCGGCATATCTCCGAATTGACCGAGAACTGCGGTGACGCCTCTGTATTCCCGGTCTGCAGCAACCAGGCCGCAGGCACCAATACGCTGTCGGCCACCACCTTCCATGACATGCAGGTGGGCTACAAGATCGACTGGATGAAGGGGCTGCAGCTGACCGCTGGCCTGAACAACGTGTTCGACAAGGATCCGCCGATCTGCCTGTCGTGCTCGTTGAACGGTTACGACGCTTCGACCTATGACATCCCGCGTGGCCGCTACTGGTACCTGCGCGCGGACCTGCGTTTCTGATGAAGGGACGGCGCCGGGCTCAGCCCGGCGCCGTTGCAGCGTCGAGCCATGCTCGACTCCATGAAGGTGGTCAATCCGGAATGTCCTGTTCCGGGTCATCCTGTTCAAGGCTGGCACGGCGGAACGCGGTGCGTGCCCATCCCAGCCCGGCCATGATCATCATCGGCCCGACCGCGAAACCAGGCAGTGACGGAATGCGGAACTGCGGCAGGGATTCAACCAGCAGGTTGTACAGGATCCAGGCCACCAGGATCAGGCCGATCCCCGCGCACAACAGTCCGAACAGCACCTGTGGAATGCCCATTGCCAATCCCAGCGCGCGCTCGGAGCGGGTGGGAGTGGGGATGGCGCGCAGTTCACGGCCCAGATCGAACCAGAACAGGATCGCTGCGGGCAGGCCGATCAGCAGAAGCAGGATGAAGTAGCCATTGCCTGTAGCGACCATCAGCGGCAGCGAAGAGAACAGGGCCACGAGCGAGAGACCGAGTTTCGTGCGGGTGCGCATGGCCGGTCGTCCTTGAGGGGGGAGGCGCGGAGGTATCCGTCTGCGCGACGCTACACCTGCAAGGGCAGCGCGGCAACGGGGGCGCTGGGCGCCCCCGTTGTGGTGTCGAGCCGTGCTCGACGACCCCGTGTGATCGAGTCGAGCATGGCTCGACGCTACAGAACCCGGTTGGATCAGAACGACCAGGCGAACGTCAGCGAGCCGTTGCGGCCCTCGCCATAGCCGCCGTAGCCGTAGATCTGCGCGTAGTACTTCTTGTCCAGCAGGTTGTTGAGGTTGGCCTGCACGCTGAACTGCGGCGCGATGCGGTAGCGCACGAAGGCGCCGACCAAGGCGTAGGCATCCTGGTTGAAGCGGCCGTACACCGGGTCGGTGTAGTAGATGCCGTTCTGCCAGTTCACGCCGCCGCCGAAGGTCAGCGCGTCCAGCGACTGCGGGGTGTAGCTGGTGTAGGCCTTGATCGCGGTCTGCGGCAGCTGGGTGTTGATGTCGTTGCCATTGATGTCCTTGGCCACGTAGCGGGAGGCGCCGAAGGTGGCATTCCAGCCCGGTGCCAGTTCACCGTTCAGTTCGAACTCCACGCCGCGGCTGACCGTGCCGCGCGCGGCAACGTAGGCGTACTCGTTGGCCGAACCATCGACGAAGCCACCGGTCTGCTGGGCGACATTGTCCTGCTCGATACGGAACACCGCCAGCGAGGCGTTCAGGCGGTTGTCGAACCATGCGCCCTTGACGCCCACTTCGTAGCTTTTGCCGTCCACCGGATCGAGGTAGCGGCCCTGCTGGTTGCGATAGGTCTGCGGCTGGAAGATCTCGGTGTAGCTGGCGTAGGTCGACCAGGTGTCATTGATGTCGAACACCAGGCCGGCATAGGGCGTGGTCACCTTGTGGCTGAAGCGGCTGATGGTTGCACCTTCGGTGCCGTCAAGGCTCCAGTCGGTGTAGCGCGCGCCGAGGATCAGCTTGAGCGGATCGGCCAACGACAGGCGCGTGGCGGCGTAGGCGGCCTTCTGCTTGATGGTGCCCTGGCTCTGGGTCGGCAGCGTTGCCGCCCAGTTCGGTTCCGGGAAACTCCCGGTCCAGCTGAGGTAGTTGTCCAGCGGCGCCCAGGCCGACTGGAAATCGCCGGTGTTCACGTACTCGCGCTTGTTGTAGCTCAGGCCCGCCATGAACTGGTGCTCGCGGCCAAGCAGCTGGAACGGACCGTCGACGTAACCATCGACGCCGTCCACCTTGCGGTGGGTCTTGTAGTAGCCGGCCATCGGCAGTACGCCGGCTCCGGTGGTCTTGTTGAAGCCGCCGCCGTAGAACGGGTAGAACAGCTTGTCGTCGGCATCGGTCCGGTCATGGGTCGCGCCGATCTTGAACTTCCAGCCGTTGCCGAAGGCGTGCTGCAGGGTGGCGAACGCGCGCTTGCTGGTGGTGTCCCAGAAGGTCCAGTCCGGCGACGGATTGAACGAGGTCGGATAGTTGGTGGGGGTGCCATCGGAGAACCACATGGGGAAGCCGCCCCAGGTTGGTGCGGTGGCCTTCTTGTGCTGGTAGTCGTAGCCCACGCTCAGCTGCGTGTCCGGAGTGAGGTCGGCATCGATGACGGCATAGCCCAGCGTCTTGCGCTGGTTGTAGCGGTCGACCTGCGAATCGGTATCCAGATAGCTGCCGATCACGCGGCCACGGACGGTGCCGCTGGCATTGAGCGCGCTGCCCACGTCGACGGTGGTGCGGGTGCGGCCCCAGCTGCCGACGTTCATCGACACACTGCCGGCCAGTTCGGCGCTGTCGGCGTGCTTGCGGATCAGGTTCACCGATGCGGATGGATTGCCGGCGCCGGTGAGCAGGCCGGTGGCGCCGCGAACCACCTCCACGCGGTCATACAGCGCCAGGTCCAGGCCGGAATCGCCGTAGCTCCAGTTCTGCGCCATCGTGGTCGGGATGCCATCGAACTGGTAGTTGTCGATGTAGAAGCCGCGCGCGTAGAACTCGGTGCGCTCGCTGTCGGACTGGGTGCTGGTCACGCCGGTGGTGTTGGCCAGCACGTCGATGATGTCGTCCAGGTTCTGATCTTCGATGCGCTGGTGGCTGATGATGCTGACCGACTGCGGGATCTCGCGCGGTGCCAGATCGAAGCGGGTACCGGCCGAGGTGCGGCGCACCGAATAGCCTTCGGCACGTTCGCCCTTGACCACCACCTTGTCCAGCGTGGTCGGATCGGCGGCGGTGTCGGCGAAGGCGGCCGGGGCCACGGCGCAGAGAACGGCAAGCACGGCAACGGACAGCCGCTGCGGCTGCAGGGTACGGAAGGCGGGACGGGTCATGGGGGTCCTGGACGAGCACGCGCGTTCGGCCGGCATCCAGGAGGCGAGGCGCTACGGGTAGGGGAAGGGCGGGCAGGCCGTCCTGGCACCACCGGAAACGAAAGAAATGGTAATACGAACTATTCCTATTTACAAATCATGAACGGATCGATCCGCGGGGGCGCAATGGTGGTCAGCGCAGCAGCGGCAACGGGTCGCGGGGGCCGTTCGTGCCGTAGATGCCCCAGTGCAGGTGCGGCGGCGTGCCCTTGGCGTTGCCGCTGTCGCCGACGTGGCCTAGAAGGTCACCGGCCTGGACCACCTGGCCGCGCGCCAGGCCCTCTGCCCAGTCTTCCAGATGCGCGTAGTAGTAGCGCTCGCGCCCGGGCCCGATCACCCAGACCTGGCGACCACCGAGGCCGCGTTCGCTGACATCCGCGATGACGCCGGCAGTGACGCTGCGCACCGGCGTGCCGCGCTGGGCGAAGATATCGATGCCGGCGTGCGAGCGGTCGCGGCCGCGCGGCGCGCCGAAGGTATCGGCGATCTGGCGGGGGCGCACACCCTCCACCGGCACCGGGAGTTCGGTGGCCGGCGGCATCTGCGCGAGTGTCCACAGCATCTTTGGTGCGGCGGCCCAGGGACTGTTCCACAGCGCCATCGCGGCAACGACGGCAATGGCCAGCCACAGACCGCGCAGCAGCCAGCGGCGCAGGCGACCGGCGGGAGAGGGCGGAGTGCTCATGGTCTCCGACTGTAGCGTCGAGCCATGCTCGACGGCTGTTGCTTTGCGGCAAAAGCGCAGTCGAGCATGGCTCGACGCTACAGAACCGGTGCCAGCGGGACCTCGAAACTCCGCTTCAAGGTGCCCAGTGCCACCGAGGTACGGAAGCGCTCGATGTTGTCATCGCCACCGAACAAGCGCTCGGTGATCGCCTCATACTCCTCCATCGACGCCGCCGAAAGCAGCAGCAGGAAATCGCCATCGCCGGTGATCGAGTAGCACTGCTGCACGGCCGGGTCGTCCTGCACGCGACGCTTGAACGGCGCCACGCGTTCGCGCTGCTCGCTGACCACGCGCACCTCGACGATGATGGTCAGCGGCCGCCCGACCTTCGCCGCAGCGACCACGGCCACATTGGCCGCGATCACGCCGCTGTCCTGCAGGCGCTTGATGCGGCGCTGCACGGCCGGGGTGGACAGGTGCACGGCCTCGGCGATTTCGCGCTGCGGCAGGGTGTTGTCCCGCTGCAGCAGGTCGAGGATGGCGCAGTCGAAGCTGTCGAGCACGGGGGCGGTGGCCATGGCGAGCAGAAGTTGCACGAACGGGCCGTCAATTGAGCCAAGTGCTCGGCACCGGCGCAATAGACTTTGCGCATGCAGACTTCACGATTCGCGCCGATGTTGCCGGCGCTGGCGGTGCTCGGCTCGGTCACCTCGCTGGCCATCGGCACCTCCTACGCAAAACACCTGTTCCCGCTGATCGGTGCCCAGGGCACCAGCGCGCTGCGCGTGGGCTTTTCGGCGCTGTTGCTGCTGCTGTTCTGGCGGCCATGGCGCTGGAAGACCAGCCGCGTGGATGCGATCACCATCCTGCGCTACGGGCTCACCCTGGGCCTGATGAACCTGCTGTTCTACATGGCCCTGCGCACGATTCCCTTCGGTATCGCGGTGGCCATCGAGTTCACCGGGCCGCTGACGGTGGCGATGCTGTCATCACGGCGACCGATCGACTTCCTGTGGGTGGGCTGCGCGGCGGTGGGGCTGCTGTTGCTGTTGCCGATCGGTGGCGGCCCGGCGCTGGATCCGGCCGGCGTGCTGTATGCCATGGGTGCGGCGGCGTGCTGGGGCCTGTACATCGTGTTCGGCAAGCGTGCCGGCCATCTGCACGCCGGGCATTCGGTGTCGCTGGGGCTGCTGGCGGCGTCGCTGGTGGTGGTGCCGGTGGGCGTGGTGCATGCCGGCGCCGCACTGCTCGATCCGAAGATCCTGGCGGCGGGCCTGCTGGTAGCGCTGGTCTCCAGCGCGATCCCGATGTCGCTGGAGATGATGGCGCTCAAGCGCCTGCCCAAGGAGACCTTCGGCATCCTGATCAGCATGGAGCCGGCAGTGGCCGCGCTGTGGGCGATGCTGCTGCTGCACGAGCACCTGCATGGATTGCAGTGGCTGGCGATCGGCTGCACGGTGCTGGCCTCGGTGGGCAGCACGATGACCGCGCGGCGGCTGAAGGTGCCGGTGGTGCAGGCGGGGTAGCGCCGGGCCATGCCCGGCGGAGAGCGTGCCAACCAAGGTTGGCACCCACCAGGAGCGGTCAGCGCAGGGCGTCGGCCGGGACGTCGATCTGCATCGCCAGGGCGAGGTGATCGGAGAACGCGGCCGGTACGGCTTCCACGGTGCGGGTCTGCAGGCCGCTGCTGACCAGGATGTGGTCGATGGCGCGATCGGGGCGCCAACTGGGGAAGGTCGGCACGATGCAGCCGGGGGGCTGCAGCCGGGTCTTCTGGTACAGCACCTGCATTTCCGGGCGTTCGGCCAGGCAGTTGAAGTCACCCATCAGCACCGCATTGGGATGGTCGGACAGCAGCTCGGCGATGAAGCCCAGCTGCGACATCCGCGATCCTGCGCCCAGCGACAGATGGGCTACCGCTACCGCCAGGCCATCGGCGCCGTCGCCGAACTTGGCCAGCAGCACGCCGCGCCCGCCGATGCGGCCGGGCAGGGCGTGATCCTGCACTTCCACCGGTTCCAGCTTGCTCAGCAGGCCGTTGGCGCTGGAGGCGACCCCGCCCATGCGCCGGTTCGGCTGGTGGCTCCAGTAGTTGAAGCCGGCACGCTGGGCCAGGTAGTGGGTCTGGTTGGTGAAGCCCGAGCGCAGGCTGCCCGGGTCGGCCTCCTGCAGGCCGACGATGTCATGTTCGCGCGCCAGGGTGGCGATCGCGTCCAGGCTGCTGCGCTTGCGGCCCGCCGGCAGCGCATGTGACCAGCTGCGGGTCACATAGTCGCTGTAGCGGCGGGTACTTGAGCCGGCCTGGATGTTGGCCGTCAGCAAGCGCAGGGTCCGTGTACGGGGGGAATTCACGGCCGGGAAACGCTTCTCTTGGATCAGTGAGCCTGGGCCGCACCGCGTTCGCGGGCGATCAGGTGGTCGGCAATGCGCAGCATGTCCGGGAAGCTCTTGCCCTTCACCAGGTACTTGCCGTTGACGATGATCGACGGGGTGCCGCTGATCTGGCTGCGCTGGGCGAACTGCTTGGCCGAGTTGGTCTTGGCATTCACCGCGAAGCTGCCCATGGTGGCGGCGAACTGCTTGGGATCCACGCCGTAGGCACCGTAGAACTTGGCGATGTCGTCAACCGAATCGGTGCCGCGCTCGCCCTTCAGGGTCTTCTGCGAATGGATGGCAGCGTACAGGGCTTCGTGGGTCTTCTCCTGCACGCCCAGGGTCTGCGCGGCGTAGAAGGCACGGGCGTAGTTGTCCCAGGTACCGCCGAACATGGCCGGCACGTAGACGAAGTTCACGTCGCTCGGCAGGCCGGCCTTCCACGGGCCGACCAGCGGCTGGAACGCGGCGCAGGCCGGGCAGACATAGCCGAAGATCTCGGTCACTTCGATCTTGCCGGCGGCCGGCTGGAACGGCTGGCCGTTCGGGATCACCTGGTAGTCGGCGCCTTCCACCGGGGCCGGGCCGGTCAGTGCGGTGGTGGTCGGGGCCGGTGCAGCGGCCGGGGCGGCTTCAGCCGCGGCCTTCTCGCCTTCGGCAGCGGCCGGGGCGGCGCCTTCGCTGCCAGCGGCCGGAGCGGCCGGTTCGGTGGTCGCCGGAGCGGCGGTCGGCTCAGCCGGGGCTGCGGTGGTGTTGGTGCTGCCGTCGTCGGCCTTGCAGGCCGCCAGGATCGGCAGCAGCGCTGCGAGGGCGAGGGCGTAACGGATCTTCATGGAAACGTCTCCAGCATCTGGAAAGGTGGGGCCGGCGTCATGCGCCGGCCAGGGGGAAATGATGACACGCGGCGGCGACAGCGCCGTGTCGGTGGTGGGTGTTGGTTCAGCGGCCGCGGGCGACGCGGGCCTGGGCGATCAGCGCCGAGGCGATGCGCAGCTGGTCGTCGAAGCTGTCGCCACGGACCAGGTACTGGCCGTTGATGATCAGCGCCGGGGTCCCGGGGATCTTGGTGCGCTGGGCGAACGCGCGGGCGGCATCGACCTTCTTCTGTACGGCATCGCCGCGCAGGGCCTGCAGGTAACGGTCCGGGGTCACGCCGTAGGCCTTGTAGAAGGTGGCGAGCTCATCGGCCGAGACGTTCTGCATCGGCAGCGAGCCGTCCTGGTGCAGGGCCTTGAACACGGCGGCATGGCTGCGCTTGGCCACGCCGACTTCGTCGGCGGCGTAGTAGGCCAGTGCCCAGGCATCCCAGGCGCCGCCGAAGGCTGCCGGAACCGGAGTGAAGCGCACATCGGCCGGCAGCTTGGCTGCCCAGGCTTCCAGCTGCGGTTCGAAACGGGCGCAGTGCGGGCAGGTGTAGCCGAAGACCTCGACCACCTCGATCTTGCCGGCCAGCGGCTGGAACGGGCCCGGCTGGGCGATGCGCTCGTAGTCCTTGCCTTCGACCAGCGGGGCATTGGCGGGGGTGGCGGCGCAGGCTACCAGCGGCAGCAGCACCAGCAAAGACAACAGCAGGCGGGAAATCAACCTCATCGACACGCATCTCCGTTGAAAAAAGCAACGCCGGCGCGGTCGCCGGCGTGAAGGAAACATACCGCAGCCGCGGGCCGGCGTGGCGACCCGGGCCGACCAGTGGTGGTCAGGGGGCGGCAGCCGGTTGTGCCGGCGCGGTGGCAACGGCCACGTCGTCGGCCTTGTTGTGCAGGCCCTGCAGGTAGCTCGACAGCGCCTGCACCTCCTGCTCGCTCAGCTTCTGCGCAACCGCAGCCATGATCTGGAAGTGCGCCTTGTCGGTCTCGTTGGTCTGGCCGGCCTGGTATTCCTGCAGGCGGCGCGCGACATAGCTGGCATGCTGGCCACCGATGTGGGGATAGGCCGGCCCCGGATTACCGGCGCCACTGGGGCCGTGGCAGGCCATGCAGGCCGGCAGGCCACGCTTGGCATCGCCGCCACGGTACAGCTGCTGGCCGATCTCGTAGAACTTCATGCCCTTGTAGGGGCCGTCGGTGACCGCCGTGTCATCGGCGATGCCGGCAGTGGCCTTCTGCGTGGCGAAGAACGCGCCGATGTCGCGCATGTCCTGCGGGGTGAGGTTCTGCACGAATGGCACCATCGCCACCGCCGCGCCGGAGCTGCGCTGCCCGTTGGCGATCAGGGCCATCTGCTGGGCGACGTAGCGTTCGCTCTGGCCGGCGATGGACGGGTACATCTCCACCGTGGAATTGCCGTCGGCGCCATGGCAGGCCGCGCAGGCCGATGCCTTGGTCTGGCCGGCCTTGGCATCGCCCCAGTGGGTCTTGCTGAAATCGACCTCCAGCGAGGCGGTGTTGATCGGCCCGTTGTCGGGCAGCGGGGTCAACGTGGTCTGCGCAAAGGCAGCGGCGGCAACGACTACGGCAGTGGCAAGGGCGGATACGGCAAGAACGCGAGCGTGGCGCATGCTAAAGCTCCGTATGGACCGGGCCGGGCGGCAGCCACGGCATCGCCCGGATTATCAACGCCGTTTCCGCGCACGGTCAACGCAGCAGTGCAGCATTTTCCCGGCAGAGGGCCCTGGGCCGGGCGCGCGGTGCCGCAACATGCGATCCTATGCACATGTCATTGCTCATCGAACGCGCTCAATACCACCTCTCTGCCCACAACATGGGGCAGCTGCCGCCCGATGAGGGGGCCGAAGTGGCCTTCGCGGGCCGCTCCAACGCCGGCAAGTCCAGTGCTCTCAACGCATTGACCCGGCAGAACAGCCTGGCCCGTGTCTCCAAGACCCCCGGCCGCACCCAGCAGCTGGTGTTCTTCCAGGTGACCCCGGAAGCCCATCTGGTCGATCTGCCCGGTTACGGCTACGCCAAGGTGCCGCTGGACCTGCAGGCGCACTGGCAGGCCTTCATCGACCGCTACTTCCGCACCCGCAATGCGCTGAGGGGCCTGGTGGTGGTGATGGATATCCGCCACCCGCTGAAGGACTACGACCGGCAGATGCTGGCCTATGCCGTGCAGCGTGGCCTGCCGGCGCATGCGTTGCTGACCAAGGCCGACAAGCTGAGCCGCAGCCAGCAGATGCAGACCCTGCAGAAGGTGCGCAAGGAACTGCACTCCTCCTTCGGTGATACGGTCAGCGTGCAGGTGTTCTCTGGCGCGGCCCGCACCGGTGTGGACGAAGCCCGCGGCATCATCGGTGGTTGGTTGGGGCTGGAATAAGGCATTTCCGGTCGCCCGGCTGGCAGCCGGGCGCTACCGGATCGGGTGGGTGCCGACCTTGGTCGGCACACCCTCACAACGGCGAATACTCCGCCGGCACCCACGCATAGGCCTTGCCCTCGCCACGCACATGGCCCAGACCGGGGAACGGCAGGTGCGCACCGGCCACCCACCAACCGTTGGCGGTGGCCTGCTGCAGCAGGCCGCGACGGCTGGCGATGGCCGCCTTGCGGTCCGAATCGGCCTCGAAGGCCGCCTCCGGGTGCGCGAACTGCACTGCGTGGAAGTGCAGCACATCACCCCACACCAGTAGCGACTGGCCCTGGCTGTCGAACCGGTAGGAGACATGGCCGGGCGTATGGCCATGGGTGTCCATCGCCACCGCGCCACCGGGCAGGGCATCGCCGGGACTGAAGGTGCGCAGGTGGCCGCTGGCCTGATAGGGCGCTACCGCGTTGCGCGCCAGCGGGAAGGCAAAGCGCACGCCCTTCGGCGCGGTGGCCTCGCTGGCCGGGTTGAGCCAGTAGTCGGCATCGGCCTTGGACAGCCACACCGTGGCATTCGGGTAGGCCGGCTTGCCCTGCGCGTCGAGCACGCCGCACAGATGGTCCGGATGGGCGTGGGTCAGCAGCACCTCATCCACCTCGGCCGGGTCCACGCCGGAGGCGCGCAGGTTGCCCAGCACCTGGCCCAGGCCGGGGCCGAAGCACTGCGCGGTACCGGTATCGACCAGGGTCAGGTGGTTGCCCTGGCGCACCAGGAAAGCGTTGATCGCGGTCTGCAGGCCCTTCTTGTCTTCGGGCACGTAACGGCCTTCCAGCAGGCGGCTGACCAGCGTCGGCGGCACGTCCACGACTTCCTGCCGGCCCAGCGCGACCACGCCATCGAACAGGGCGGTGACCTGCAGCGCACCGACGCGCTGGTGGTAGACGCCTGGGACCTGCTGGGTGGGGGCAGGCGACGTGGTTTCGGCCAGCGCCGCCAGTGGCAGGGATGACAGGGCCAACAGCAGGGCGCGGTGCAGCGGCAGGGGACGCAGGGTCATGGTGGTTCTCGGTGGACGACGGGCGGTTCCGTTGCCGTATAGCGTGCCGTGGTCGACGTGTGTGCGGCGCTCAAACCACTACGCGGAATGCTCAGGGAAGGGGTGTTGTCTGCAGGGCTGCGCCCTGCACCCGCAGAGGCAACAGCAACGGCTGAAGCAACAGCAACGGCTGAAGCAACAGCAACGGCTGAAGCAACAGCAACAGCCGAGGCAACAGCAACAGCGGGCTATCCGTGGGATGGCGGGGTGGGTCCGGTTGCGGGGGCCGCTGCAAGTACGTCCATGTAAGCTCGGTCGCCGCATCCATGCGGCTCACGCCCCCGCAACCGGACCCACCCCGCCTTCGACAGTTTTCTGCGATCTGTCGGAACGGCAAACTGCTCTGGTGGGTGTCGACCTTGGTCGACACAGTAGATCCACGCCATCCCTCGGATAGCCGCTGTTGCTGTTGCTTCGGACGTTGCTGTTGCCTCTGCGGGTGCAGGGCGCAGCCCTGCCGAACCCCCTCAAATGTCTGTGGGAGCCAGTCCGTACTGCTCGGCGAAGCGCTTGCTGAAACTCGCCGCAGACCGGTAGCCCGCGCGTGCTGCGACGGTCTTCAATGGCAGGTCCGTGGTGTAGAGCAGCTGCATGCCATGCGCCAGCCGGGCCTCGGTGAGCAGCTGGCGCAGGCTGGTGTCCTCGGCGGCGAGACGACGACGCAGGGTCGCACCGCTCAGCGCGAACTGTTCTTCCACATCACGCGATTGCCAGTCGCGTGCCGGTTCGGCGGCGATGCGGTCGCGGATCTGTTCGCCCAGGCTCGGCGCCTGCGGCAGCAGCAGGTTGCCGTGGCCCTGTCGGCACAGGGTCAGCACCAGCGAGGCCAGCGCCAATCGTGCCTCGCTGTAGCGGCCGTCCTGCAGCGATTGCCGCCACTGGCGCAGCACTGTGCCATGGTCGATCAACGGCAGACGTGCCATCGCCTGGCCCGGCGCGGGAAGGTCCTCGCTCCACAGCGTGCGTGCGGCCGCCAGCACTTCGGCACACAGCGGCACGATGGCACTGAGGTAGCGGCCGGTCCCCGGGTCGGGCGTGTTGACCACATCGATCCGGCAGCGCTGGGTCAGCAGCAGGATGTCGCCGGGGATGAATTCCAGCGACTGGTGCGCGGTGCGCACCTGCTTGCGGCCCTCCAGCAGGATCGCGAACTGCGGTTGCGGAATCTCCACCGAGCTGGCGCCATGCTCGCGACGGGCGGTGATGCAGGCATAGCCTTCGGCGCGCTCACAGCCCGCCAGACTGGCCATCTCGGCCAGCAGTGCGGTGGCCGGGGGCAGCATGGCGGTCATGTCACGTGTGCGCCGAGCAGGCGACCGACGCCGGCGGCCGCGGCCATCGCCAACGCGCCCCAGAACATCACCCGGATCGCGCCGCGTACCGGCGGTGCGCCGCCGGCCTGGGCCGCCATCGCGCCGGTCAGGCACAGGCCGAGCAGGGTGCTGGCGGTGGTCATCATCGCGACCTTGTCGACCGGCGCGAGCAGCGCGGTCAGCACCGGCAGTGCCGCACCACAGGTGAAGGCGCCGGCCGAGGCCAGCGCTGCCTGCAGCGGGCGCGCGCGCAGGGTATCGGTGATGCCCAGTTCGTCGCGGGCGTGGGCGCCCAGTGCGTCGTGGGCGGTGAGCTGCTCGGCCACCTGCCGCGCCAGCGCCGGCTCCAGGCCGCGGTGGCGGTAGATCGCGGTCAGCTCTTCCAGCTCGCTGTGCGGATCTTCGTGCAGTTCGCGCTTTTCCATCGCCAGGTCGGCATCTTCGGTGTCGGCCTGGGTCTGCACGGAGACATACTCTCCAGCGGCCATCGACATCGCGCCGGCCACGGTGCCAGCCACGCCGGTGGCCAGAATGGTCGCCGCGGAGGCGCCGCTGGCGGCCACGCCGACCACCAGGCCGGCCACCGAGACGATGCCATCGTTGGCCCCCAGCACGGCGGCACGCAGCCAGCCGACGCGCTCGGAGCGGTGCAGTTCGGGGTGTCGTGAATGGCGGCTCATGGCCCCGAGTGTACGAGGGTCAAGAGGGCGTCGGTAGGATGCTGAAAACCGTCTCCGTCGCATGACGCAACGGGTCGCCACGCTATAGTGCGCCCTTGCGATGGAAGGCCCCGGGCCCCACATCCCCCGCCACTGTCCAGCGAGCCTTCCCCTTGTCGAGCCCCAGCCACGTCGCCGATACACCCATTACCGACCGCTCGCAGCTGGTGGAGGTGATCGCCTCCGGCGAGAAACCCCGCGCGCAGTGGCGCATCGGCACCGAGCACGAGAAGTTCGGGTTCCGCCTGGATGACCTGCGCCCGCCGACCTTCGAGGGCGAGCGCGGCATTGAGGCACTGCTCAACGGCCTGGTCCGCTTCGGCTGGGAGCCGGTGCAGGAGAACGGCAACACCATCGCCCTGCTGCGCGATGGCGCCTCGGTCACGCTGGAACCTGCCGGTCAGTTGGAACTGTCCGGCGCGGCGCTGGAGACCATCCACCAGACCTGCGTGGAGACCGGCACCCACCTCAACGAGGTGGCACAGGTGGCCGGTGAGCTGCAGCTGGGCTTCCTCGGCATGGGCTTCCAGCCGAAGTGGAAGCGCGATGAGATGCCGTGGATGCCGAAGGGCCGCTACAAGATCATGCGCGCGTACATGCCCAAGGTCGGCTCGCTGGGCCTGGACATGATGACCCGCACCTGCACGGTGCAGGTGAATCTGGACTACGCCACCGAAGCGGACATGGTGAAGAAGTTCCGCGTGTCGCTGGCGCTGCAGCCGATCGCCACCGCGCTGTTCGCCGATTCGCCGTTCACCGAAGGCAAGCCCAACGGCTATCTGAGCTACCGCTCGCACATCTGGACCGACACCGACGCCGACCGCACCGGCATGCTCGACTTCGTGTTCGAGGATGGCTTCGGTTACGAGCGCTATGTCGACTACCTGCTCGACGTGCCGATGTACTTCTCCTACCGCGATGGCATCTACCACGACGCCAGCGGGCAGAGCTTCCGCGATTTCATGCAGGCCAGACTGCCGGTGCTGCCGGGCGCGCTGCCGACGCTGCGCGACTGGTCGGACCACATGACCACCGCGTTCCCGGAAGTGCGCCTGAAGAAGTATCTGGAAATGCGCGGTGCCGACGGTGGCCCGTGGAGCCGCCTGTGTGCGCTGCCGGCATTCTGGGTGGGCCTGTTGTACGACGACACCGCACTGGATGCGGCCTGGGACCTGGTACGTGATTTCACCCTGGCCGAGCGCCATGCACTGCGCGACGGCGTGCCGAAGCATGCGATGAACCTGCCGTTCCGCACTGGCAGCGTGCGCGACCTGGCCCGTGAAGCGGTGAAGATTTCCGTCGAAGGCCTCAAGCGCCGCGCGGCGCGCAATGCCGACGGCCAGGACGAGAGCAAGTTCCTGGACGTGCTGCAGGAGATCGTCGAGTCCGGCCTGACCCCGGCCGAACGCAAGCTGGCGCTGTTCCATGGCCGCTGGCACGGCGACGTTGATCCGGTGTTCCGCGAATTCGCGTATTGATTCGATTGCGGTAGCGCCGGGCCATGCCCGGCGTCGATGTCAGCCCGGCTTGCCGTCGCGACGTGGGCTCAGGTAGATCCAGCCCAGACGCGCCACCCATGGTGCAAGCGCCAGCAACCAGCCGATGGCTGCGGCGAAATGCCACGCATAGGCGTCGGGCATCAGTTCGGCAGCGATGCGCATGATCGCCACCGCCTGCAGCGCGACGAACGCAAACCAGGCCACTGCCGGCATCACCAGCGGTCGGCCGGAATGGCCCTGGGTGACCCGGGTCACCATCGCCACCAGCAGGCTGCCGAACAGGCCCACGGCGAGGGCATGCAGCGGCGCGCGGCCGAGCAGTTGCGGATGGCCCAGCATCTGGCCGATGTCCTGCAGCAGATACAACGCGAAGCTGATCGGCAGCCACGCCAGTGCCAGGAACAGGGCCGCGAGCAGGCCTGGCATCGGCCCGCGTGGCCACCAGTGCCATAGCGCCTGCAGCGACAACATCAGCAGCGGCGCATCGGCCAGCCACAGCAGGTGGTCGACCTGCAACGCGCTCAACAGCAGGCGCAGCATCAGCAGCGCCCACATCGCAGCCAACCAGCGCAGCGGGCGCCACGCCACATAGCCATCCACCACGTTGTTGGCGAAGAACGGGATCATCCGGTGCGCGACGGTGAGGTAGACCGGCAGCAGCAGGCCGAAGGTGCCGAGTGCCACCGTGACCGGCATCAGCGTGGCGTGGCCGCGCCCTACCGCCATGAACAGCAGCAGCCCCAGCCAGCCCAGCAGCAGTGCGGCATAGCAGGCGCGCGCATGCCAGTTGCGGTTGGGACCGGCGGCCTTGAGCACGCGTCCCAGCACGATCAGTCCGGCGCTCCAGCCGGCCAGTGCCAGCAGCAGGCCGGGCCACAGCCCGGGTATCCACCCGCAGGCGGCGGCAATCAGCAACGCCTGCCCACCAAACAGGCCGATGCCGACCGGCGCATAACGGCTGCGTGGCAGCTCCGGCTGTGCCATCCAGCGCGGGAACACGGTGAGCAGGAAGCCGAAGATGAAACTGGGCAGTACCAGGTACTGCATCAGCAGGGCGTGCAGCCATGCCGCAGGTAGGGGCGGCGGTTGTGGTGCCCACAGCCCGCGCAGCGCGCCCAGCCACAACGCCCACCACAGCATCGCCAGCAGCAGGTTGCTGGCGCCGATGAAGAACAGCAGCCGGTGCGGCGCGCGCATCAGCATCGCAGGGGAGGGCAGGCGGGCCATGCAGCGAGTCTGCGCCCGGCTGGTGGCCGGGTCCTTGATCTTCGTCATGCCCAAGGAGGGAGGCAACCGCTTCGCTCGCCGGGCATGGCCCGGCGGACGGGCCGTGCAACGCAAACAAGAAACCCCGGCAGTGCCGGGGTTCTTCGTTCACAGTCGCCGATCGATCAGGCGGCGTTCTTCATCGTCGCCATGTCGATCACGAAGCGGTAGCGCACATCGTTCTTCGCCATGCGCTCCCAGGCTTCGTTGACGTTCTTGATGTCGATCATCTCGACATCGCTGACGATGCCGTGCTCGGCGCAGAAATCCATCATTTCCTGGGTTTCGGCCATGCCGCCGATCGCCGAGCCGGTCAGGTGCTTGCGGCCGAAGATCACGCTGCCGCCGGTCAGCGGCGGATCCAGTTCGGTCAGCACGCCGACCAGGCACATGGTGGCCTCGCGCTTGAGCAGGCCCATGTACGGGTTGGTGTCATGGCCAACCGGAATGGTGTTGAGCAGGAAGTCGAAGCTGCCGGCGTGCGCCTTCATCTGCGCGGCATCGCGCGAGACCAGCACTTCATCGGCGCCCAGGCGCTTGGCATCGGCACCCTTTTCCGGCGTGGTGGTGATCATCACCACGTGCGCGCCGAGGGCCTTGGCGAACTTCACGCCCATGTGGCCGAGGCCACCGAGGCCGATCACGCCGACCTTCTGGCCCGGGCCGACCTTCCAGTGGCGCAGCGGCGACCAGGTGGTGATGCCGGCACACAGCAGCGGCGCGGCTGCCTTGAGGTCGAGGGTGTCGGACACCTTCACCACGAAGCGCTGCTCGACCACCACGTGGTCGGAATAGCCGCCATACGTCGGCGCGCCGCTTTCGCGCTCACGGCCGTTGTAGGTCCAGGTCGCGCCTTCGGCGCAGTACTGCTCCAGGTCGTGCTCGCAGGCATCGCAGTGGCGGCACGAGTCGACCATGCAGCCCACGCCGGCGTGGTCGCCGACCTTGAAGCGGGTGACGTTGCTGCCGACCTCGGTGACGCGGCCGATGATCTCGTGGCCCGGCACCATCGGGTAGATCGAGCCACCCCAGTCGTCGCGGGCCTGGTGCAGGTCGGAATGGCAGATGCCGCTGTAGAGGATCTCGATGCGCACATCGTCCGGGCCGACCGCGCGGCGTTCGAATTCGTAGGGGATCAGCGGGTCGGTATGTGAATGGGCGGCGTAACCACGGGCGAGGGACATGGGGAATCCTTGGCAGGGTTTGTCGAAAGGCGCTTTACAATACGCCCCGTACCCAGCGGCAAAAAGCCCGGATATCGGCATGATTCATCAAGTGAAACTGCACAATCGTGGCCACTGACAACCTCTCCCACCTGGCCGCGTTCGCTGCGGTCGCCCGCCATCGCAGCTTCCGCCGTGCCGGTGCGGAGCTGGCGCTGTCGACCTCGGCGGTGAGCTATGCGATCCGCGCGCTGGAAGAACGGTTGGGGGTGGGCCTGTTCCATCGCACCACCCGCAGCGTGGCCCTGACCGAAGCCGGGCAGCGCCTGCTGGAGCGCCTGCAGCCGGCCTTGGGGCAGGTGCACGATGCGTTGGAGGAGATGAACCAGTTCCGTGCTGTCCCGGCTGGCCTGCTGCGCATCAACGCCACCCGTGCTGCGGTGGCGACACAGCTGGGACCACGGCTGGCGCGCTTCCTGCACGCCCATCCCGACGTGCGGGTGGAGCTGACCGAGAACGACGGCCTGGTCGACATCGTCGCCGAGGGCTATGACGCCGGCGTGCGCCTGCACGAGTTCGTGCCCGAGGACATGGTGGCGGTGCCGATGGGGCCACCACTGCGCGGTCTGATTGTCGGCTCGCCGGACTACCTGCGGCGGCATCCGGCGCCACAGCATCCGCGCGACCTGGCCGCGCACGAATGCATCCGCTTCCGCTTCGCCAGCGGGCACCTGTACAAGTGGCAGTTCGAGCGCGGTGGGCAGGCGCTGGAGATCGACGTGCCCGGACGGCTGACGCTGGGCGAGCAGGGCACCGTGGTCGGCGCGGTACTCGATGGCATCGGCCTGGCCTACGTGCTGGAAGACACCGCGCGGCCCTACATCGAATCGGGGCAAATGGTGGCGGTGCTGGAAGACTGGAGCGAGCCGTTCGCCGGCTTCGCGCTGTACTACCCGAAGCAGCGGCAGATGCCCGGTGCGCTGCGTGCGTTCGTGGATACGCTGCGCGAGTGAATCGCGGTGGATGGCGCAGCGCCGTCCAATGACCGGCTCCAACGAGAGCTTTCCGGGTAGATCCACGCCATGCGTGGATGGCGTTCACCCGCTAGAGTGAGTCTTCTCAACAAAAGGACGTCATTGAGCATGCTCGCCGATCTCGAACAGGCTTCCGGCCAGACCTTCCCGCCGTTGTTCCGCCAGCTGGTGGAAGACAACCGTTTCAGCTGGGGCGAGCAGGGCCCGAACTGGTACCGCTCGGTGTTCCCGCAGGTGCAGCCGCAGCCGCCGGTACTGCTGTATGCCAACGACTATGAACCGATCGAGCCGAGCGAACTGCGCGCAGCGTGGGAAGATCTGACTGCCGAAGATCATTACAACCCGCTGCGCGATGATCTGAAACTGCTGCCGTTCGCGCGCACCGGCGCGGGTGATCACTACTGTTTCTGGACCAATGCACCGGGTTCCAGCGAGTCGCCGGTGCTGCTGGTCTGGCATGACGATGATCGCGCCGATCTGCTGGCCGCGAACTTCCAGGACTTCCTGTTCCGCAAGATGGCCGAAGCGGTGGTGGAGCTGGAGGAAGAGGATTCGCTGCTTTCGGAGGGCGATATCGGAACCAATCTGCAGGCTTGGCTCGGTACCCATCGTGGCTGGCTGCGAGGGGACCAGGTAGCGGCGCTGCAGGCGTTGTATGCACGCGTGGAGGACATCACTGCGGGTGAGATCAGTGACGAGGACGTGCAGCCGCTGCTGCAGCTGATCGCGTTCGATGGTATCGACAGCGAAATGCCCTACGTGCAGGCGTGACCTGATCCGAAGCGCTGCCTGTAGAACCTCGCCATGCGTGGATGCGGCCGGCTACGGCACCTGCAGTACGGGTGCCAACAATTCCAGGCACTCACGCAGATGCACCTCTACCGGCGCATCCTCGGCCACCACACCGATCACGCGTTCGCGCAGCGGCTCGGCCACGGCCATCGCCAGGATCAGCCGCGCCATGCACGCGGCATCTCCCTCGCGCAGCAGCCCGCGCTGCTGCTGACGCGCCAGCCAGTCGGCCAGCAGCGCACGGCCGCGTTCGATGCCATTGTCCAGATAGGCCTGCAGCAGCGCGTCCTTGCCAGGAAAGTCGGTGGCCAGCAGCCGGAACACCTGCACTGCCTGCGCCGACAGTGCCTGCGCGCACACCGCGTGCAGGATGGCCTGCAGCAACGGCATCACCTCGTCGGCGTCGTGCGCATCGCGCTGCAACTGCGGCGCGAAGCCGTCGGTCCACTCGCGCACGGCCAACCCGACCAGTTCTTCGCGGTTGCTGGCGTGGCGGTACACGGTCTTCTTCGCTACCCCGGCGTGCGCCGCCACCGCTTCGATGGTGGTGGCCTCGTAACCCTGTGCCAGCAGCAGCTCCAGCGTGGCCTGCAGCACGGCGTGGCGGACTTCGGCTTCCGGCCGCGCAGGGCGGCCGCGGCGGCGGATTGGTGAGGGTGGCTCGGGCAGGGTGGTGCTGTTCATTGCGCCCATCTTACCGCATTCGGATAATTGAGAAACGAAGATCGTTTCCGTATTGTCAGATCTTCCGACACGCAGGAGACCCCGATGGATACCGCTGTGAACGCACGCGCCTGGCTGGACCACCACGATCTGCTGGACCCGGCGCCGATGCACCTGGAGACCGGCATCCAGCGCCGCGAAGACGGCACCCTGCTGGTGGCGGTGCGCACCGATCTGCACGGCTGCAAGGGCCGCATGCTGGACTGGTGGTTCACCTTCTTCGAGACCACCCAGCACATCCGCTGGTGGCATCCGGTCGATCATGTCGAGCATCGCGGCTGGGACGCGGCCTGGCAGCGCGGGCGCAGCTACCACGGCGCCAGCATCCATGCGGTGGAATCGCTGGCCGACATTCCGCCGGTGGCGGCGCGCCTGAAGTTCCATGACCCGCGCACGTTGCTGGTGCCCGAGCGCCTGCAGGCGGCACAGGATGCAGGCGATGTATCGGCGGTGATCGCCGCGCGCATCGGCTTCGGCGACCACGTCCGCCTGGATGCAAACGGTGATCCCTGCGACGGGCAGATGCTGCACGTGGCGCGCGATACGCCGTTTGGCTGTGTGCTGCGCAGCCGCTTCGTGCTCGGCCTGGACAGCACCGATCCGCACCGCGATGCCGGCGATGCGGTCGGCCTGGGCCTGCTCAAGCACTGCTACACGGAGTTCAGTTTCCTCTCGCGCCTGCTGCCGTCGCTGTACTACGGCGAGCGCGCCAACGGCGAAGCGGTGCCGTTGCCGTGGTGAGCGGTGCAGCGGTCATTCGACCAGTGCGTCGTAGCCTTCGCCACTGAACTGGATCAGGCAGAAGCCGTGGCCGAACGGATCGGCCAGCACGGCGATGCGTCCCCAGCGGCGCTCGCGCACGGATTGCTCGAGCGTCGCTCCGGCTGCGACTGCACGTACCAGCGCGGCTTCGATGTCATCCACCACCCAATCCAGGTGCAGCGGCGTCCAATGGCGCTCGTAGTCGCGCACGTCGCCGTCTTCGGTGGCGGCGCTGCCGGCGTCGTTGTGCAGCAGGTAGAGCGGTGTTGGCCCACCGAGCAGCTCCACGGCGCCCGGGCCTAGACGGCGCCCGATGCGCAGGCCGAAGGCTCGGATGTAGAAGTCCTCGGCAGCGGCAAGACCGGGGACATCGAGGTTGACGATGAACGATGCGGTGGGCGTATCCATGGGCAGATCCGGTGGATGCGGGTGGGCAGTGTACGCCCGCGTCCACGCATCGCGTGGCTCTACTGCGCGCGCGGGTAGTCGAGGTAGCCTGCCTCGCCGCCACCGTAATAGGTATTGCGGTCGGGCGTGGCCAGCGCGACGTTGTGCTGCAGGCGTTCGACCAGATCCGGGTTGGCGATGAACGGCTGGCCGAATGCGGCCAGGTCGATGGTGCCGGCCTCGACCAGCTGCAGGGCGCGTTCGCGGGTCATGCCACCGGCCAGGATCAACGTGCCACCGTAGACCTGCTTGAACTGCTGCAGGAACGCCTCGCCCAGCACCGACTGCCCCGCCTGCAGGTTGTCGTTGAGATGCACATAGGCCAGCCCGCGCTTGCCCAGTTCCTCGGCCAGGTACAGATAGGTGGCTTCGTTGTCGGGGTAGAACGGCATGTCGAAGGTGAGGTTGTTCGGTGCCAGGCGTACGCCGATGCGGTGCGCGCCGATGCGCTGGGCCATCGCACCCACCGTCTCCAGGATCAATCGCGCGCGGTTCGGCAATGAGCCGCCGTAGCGGTCCTCGCGTTCGTTGATGAGCGGGTTGAGGAACTGCTCGAACAGGTAGCCGTTGGCGGCATGCAGTTCGATGCCGTCGAAGCCGGCGGCAATGGCGTTGTCCGCCCCGCGTACGAAGTCGTCGATGATGCCGGGGATCTCTTCGGTGGCCAGCGCACGCGCCGGGGTGGGATCGGCATGGCCGCGGCTGCCGTCGTCCAGATAGACGAACGAGGTGTTCTTCGGTGCGCTGGCCACCGGGCGGGTACCGGCGCTGACCGGTTGTCCGCCCTCAGGCTGCAGCGAGGCATGCGACATGCGGCCGACGTGCCAGAGCTGGGCGAAGATCGTGCCCTGCGCGGCATGCACCGCCTCGGTGACGAGCTTCCACCCGGCCACCTGCTCGGCCGACCAGATACCCGGCACGTCGATGTAGCCCTGGCCCTGCGGCGAGACCGGCGTGCCTTCGCTGATGATCAGGCCGGCGCTGGCACGCTGCCGGTAGTACTGCGCGGTGAGCTCATTGGCGACCGAGCCGGGGTTGCGGGCACGGGTCATCGGGGCCATCGCGATGCGGTTGCGCAGGGCGATGCCTGTCAGGTCGAACGGACGGAACAGGGCGGCGGTCATGTTGGTCATCTCGGTGCGGGGAAGAGCGCCAGCGGCGCGATGCACACAGGATGGAGTTGACATGCGGGCACATAAAGCGCTTCGATCTCCCTTGATGGGGACTATTTGTCCCCAATGGGGTGCGAACGATGCTGCCGCTGGAATCCTTGAATGGCCTGGTGACGTTCGTCACGACCGCACGCTCGGGCAGCTTCACCGAGGCGGCAGACGCGCTGGGCATCTCGCGCTCGGCGGTGGGCAAGGCCATCGCCCGTCTGGAAGCGCGGCTGGGGGTGCGCCTGTTCCATCGCACTACGCGGCGCATCGCACTGACCACTGATGGCGAGGCGTACTACGCCTCCTGTGCGGCGGCGCTGGAAGAAATCTCCGCGGCCGAGGCCTGTCTGGGTTCGGCGGGCCTGCCCAGCGGGCGGCTGCGCATCGACATGCCGTCCTCGTTCGGGCGGCTGGTGGTGCTGCCGGTGCTGCTGCGGTTGTGCCGGCAGTATCCGGACCTGCAGTTGACGATGACCTTCACCGATCACTTCGTCGATCCGGTCGAAGAGGGCATCGACCTGCTGATCCGTTTCGGTGGGCTGCACCAGGCCGAGCACCTGGTCGCGCGCCGGTTGGGGCGCCAGCGCCTGGTCACCTGCGCATCGCCGGCGTACCTGCAGGCGCATGGCGTGCCGCGCACGGTGCAGGAACTGGCGCAGCACCGCAGCATCGTCGGCTTCCGCCACGGGCAACCGATCTGGTGGCGGATCGGCAGCGAGGAGGACGAGGGAACGTTCATTCCCAGTGCGCCCTATCAACTCAATGATGGCGACGCGGTGATCGAAGCGGCCATCGCCGGCCTCGGCATCTGCCAGATGCCCATTTCACTGGTGCGCCGCCATCTCGATTCCGGCGTGCTGCAATCGGTGCTGGACGAACACATGCAGCGGCACATCGACATCCATGCGCTGTGGCCACCGACGCGCCACCTGCGGCCGAAGGTGCGCTACGTGGTGGATGAGCTGACCCGGTTGGCGGAACAAGGTCTGTTTGATTGAGCGGGGCCCGTACACCGGGCCCCGCCTGTGGAAACGCTGCGCCAGGCCTACTTGAAGTTGTAGCGCAGGCTGGCCATGTAGCGACGGCCCAGTGCATCCAGTACATACGGGAACGGCCCGATGTCATCGCCCACGTTGATCACCGACAACGTCACGCGCGCGGCGTCGGTGATGCGGTAGGTGACGTTGGCGTCCCAGGTGGTCCAGCTGTCGCGGTAGAAGTACTGACGGCTTTCCGGGGTATCGGTCATCGTGTACTGGGCGCGGCTGGTGTAGTTGGAGGCCACGCCGTAGTTCCAGTTGCCGATGCGATGCTGGGCCGTCCAACGGAACTGGCGCTTGGGCTCGTTGAAGCTGCCCGCCTGTTCGACGAACGGCACGTCCCGGTTCGCGGCCTGGCCACGGTTCTTCGGCATGTAGCCGTAGAAGTCCAGGTCCAGTACGCCGAAGCGCGACAGGTCCCAACGGTAGCCGACTTCGGCGGTCCAGCCACGGAACATCAGCATCGGGCCGTTGCCATACTCGGTCTTGATGCTGGTAGCCACGCCGGTGTTCGGATCACGCGTCACCAGGCTGCAGAAACGGTTGGCGTTGGGCACGTTGGCGGCGTTGAAGTCGGCAGTGTCGAAGCAACCGGTGATGATGTCGTTGGCGCTCAGCGACGTGATCACGTTGTTGATCTTGATGTCATACCAGTCGGCGGCGACGCGCAGGCCCGGGATCCATTCCGGCGCGAACACGATGCCGGCCGTCCACGACTTCGCCGTTTCGTTCTGCAGGCGGGTGCTGCCGTTGGTCGAACCCAGCGTATTGGTCGGCTGCTGGCGGAAGGTGTTCGGATCGGCACCCGGGTAGGCGGCGAAGAACGCCTCGCAGTTGCGGCGACGCACCGCCGGATTTGAGCCGCCGCTGATGTTGTCCAGCGAGCACACTTCCGGGATGTTGTAGTAGGCCGGCTGCTGGGTGGTGTAGAGCTCGGCGATGGAGGGCGCGCGCAGTGACTGGGTCTTGTTGCCGCGCAGCTGCAGGCCGGCGATCGGTTCGTATTGGATGCCGTAGGTGAACGCATTGAACGCGCCGGCGACGGAGTTGTCGACGCGGCGGAACTTGGCGGTCAGGTCCAGGCGATGCAGGCCCGGAATATCCCAGTCGGGATTGAACAGCGGTGCCAGCACTTCGGCGAACACTTCATTGGTGTGGTACTTGCCTTCCGCCGCCTGGGTCGGCACTGAGCGGCCCTGGCCCAGGCGCTGGTACTCGCTGGGGGTGAAGGAGCCTTCTTCGCGGCGGTGTTCGAAGCCGGCCGCCGCGGACAGCTCGCCGCCGGGAAGATCGAACAGGCCGCCGGATACCGACGCATTGATGACGGTCTGGCGGGTCTGCGCCTTGGCCACGGTCCGGGTGGAGACATAGTCCAGGGCTTCGCGCGACGCCTGGTTCTCGCCGAACAGATTCAGCGGGCGGCAGTTCGCATCGGCCGTGGTGCCCGGGCGGGTGGCATCACAGATGATGCGCCCGCTGGCGTCGGTGGTGACGTTGATCGCATTGATGAAGTTCTGCTGGATCAGGCCGGTGCCGAGGTAGTCGAAGTCACCGCGGCCGTGGGTGACGCTGGCTTCCCAGTTGAAGCTGCGTTTTCCGACCTCGAAGAAGCCGTTCAGGCCGAGCACCGCACGGGTCAGGCGGGTTTCGGTGCTGGCGTTGTTCATCGACAGGTCGCGCGAAGATCGCGACAGGCGGAACGAGGTGATGCCGTTGTCGGCGAGGATCTTGCGGGTTTCCGCACTGAGGAACGGATTGCTGGCGCTGAAGGTCAGTGCACCGCTGGCGGTACCGCCGCCGTCCAGGCGCGCATTGCCGAAGGACACCGCGTTGTAGACGTTCTGGTCGAGGGTTTCGCGGGCGGTCGCTTCGTATCGCGAAAGTTCGAAGAAGCCACGCACGTTGTCGGTGAAGTCGAAGCTGCCGGTGGAGAATACCGAGCGTCGTTCGAGGTCGGCGATCAGCGGCACCGTCTCGAACAGGTTCAGGCCGTCACCGCCGGAGGCGTTGCCGCCCGCGTAGCTGGTGCCGGGATTGAACTCGACCAGCTTGCCCTCGTTGTTGAACTGCCACAGTTTGTCTTTGTTCGGGCCGAAGCCAAGGATGTCGCCCAGGCCGTTGCGCGTGTAGCTGCCGGTCGCCGGCATCACCAGGCCACCGAAGGTCATGCTGGCAATGCGCCGGTTGCGGATCCAGACCTGGTCGGGGATACCATCGCGGGGCCCGGTGTTGAACGGAATGCTGCCGTCGATGCGGCCATCATTGGTTGGCCGGCGCAGGGGCTGGGCAGCGGCATTGGCCGCCGTGGGATTGGCCTGCAGGCTGTAGCCCTGGCGGTAGAAATCGCGTTGCAGCGCGTTCACCCCATCGGCATTGTCCAGTTCCGCCGCCACCACGATGTGGCCACGCTCATCAGCGAAGTCGGTACCGAAGATGGCCGACCAGGAGTAGCGCTCGTTGTCGTTCTTGCTGGTCCTGCCGTAGCCCAGTTCGACTTCGGCACCCTCGAACCGGTCGCGCAGGATGATGTTGTTGACGCCGGAGATCGCATCCGAGCCATAGGTGGGGGCACCGCCAACGCTCAGGCTTTCAATGCGTTGCACCATGACGCTGGGAATGGCGTTCATGTCGACCTGGATGCCCGAGCCGCCGCCGGCTCCGAAGATGGTGGGCGGTGTAGAGGTGACGAAGCGGCGTCCATTGACCAGGGTCAGCAGGCGATTGCTGCCCAGCCCGAACTTGCTGGCGAAGTTGACGCCTGCACCGAAGCCGGCCTGGTCGCCGCGCGAACTGACGCCGGCACTGACCCCGGGAATCCGGGTCAGGGCATCGATGAGGTTGGTGTCGCCATAGTTCTCGATCGATTCACGGCTGACCACCGCGGCGGGCTCGAGCGTGTCGAAACCGGCGCGATAGATGCGCGAGCCGGTGACGGTCATCCGGTCCAGCTGCACGGGGGTCTTGCTGCTGGCGGGCTCGGCCTTCTGTTCCTGCGTGGCGGCCTGCTGCGCCATGGCCGGTGCGGCGGCCACCAGCACCAATGCCGAACCCAGCGCGACAGACAAGCGACTGCGGGCGAACAACGGTCGGTACATGATTTCTCCCTGGTCACGCCAATGTGACTCGGGGGTAAACGCGGGCGGAAGGCAGGCACCCTACGTCATGAAAAAGTAACAAATGAATTTATTTATTGTTCATTCATATTCTGGGCTGGTCTGTCCCTGGAGCCTGCCTCGGCAGCACCAGATGGCTTCATTCGCCCCTGTGTGTATACTATCCCCCAGTATAGTTCCGAGGTGGCCCCGCCATGCCGCACTCCCTCGAAGAGAAGAAGAAGGTCCTGGCCCGCGTGCGCCGTATCCGCGGCCAGTGCGATGCGCTGGACCGCGCGCTGGAAGCCGGTGCCGACTGCGGGCCGGTGCTGCAGCAGATCGCCGCCATCCGTGGCGCGGTCAATGGCCTGATGTCCGAGGTGATGGAGGCCCATTTGCGCGAGGAGTTCGGCCAGCCTGCGGCCTCCGATGAACAGCGCGCCGAACGCGTGCGCGACATGAGCGCATTGATCCGCTCGTACCTGAAGTAAGCGATGGCGCATCACCGCGCCATGCATCCCGTTTTCCCTATGTCTGGAGAGTCCACCATGAAGTCCCGTGCCGCCGTCGCCTTTGGTCCCGGCCAGCCGCTGCAGATCGTCGAGATCGACGTCGCCCCGCCGAAGAAGGGCGAGGTGCTGGTCAAGATCACCCACACCGGTGTCTGCCATACCGATGCCTTCACCCTGTCCGGCGATGATCCGGAAGGCCTGTTCCCGGTGGTGCTGGGCCATGAAGGCGCCGGCATCGTGGTGGAGGTCGGTGAGGGCGTGACCAGCGTCAAGCCCGGCGACCACGTGATTCCGCTGTACACCGCCGAGTGTGGCGAGTGCCTGTTCTGCAAGAGCGGCAAGACCAACCTGTGCGTGTCGGTGCGTGCCACCCAGGGCAAGGGCGTGATGCCCGACGGCACCAGCCGCTTCAGCTACAACGGCGAGCCGCTGTACCACTACATGGGTTGCTCGACCTTCAGCGAGTACACCGTGGTGGCCGAAGTCTCGCTGGCGAAGATCAATCCGGACGCGAACCCGGAGCACGTCTGCCTGCTCGGTTGTGGCGTCACCACCGGCATCGGCGCGGTGCACAACACCGCCAAGGTGCAGGAAGGCGACAGCGTGGCGGTGTTCGGCCTGGGTGGCATCGGCCTGGCGGTGATCCAGGGTGCGCGCCAGGCCAAGGCCGGCCGCATCATCGCGGTGGACACCAACCCGTCCAAGTTCGAACTGGCGCGCGAATTCGGCGCCACCGACTGCATCAACCCGAGGGACTACGACAAGCCGATCCAGCAGGTCATCGTCGAGATGACCACCTGGGGCGTGGACCACAGCTTCGAGTGCATCGGCAACGTCAACGTGATGCGCGCGGCGCTGGAATGCGCGCACCGTGGCTGGGGCCAGAGCGTGGTGATCGGCGTGGCCGGTTCGGGCCAGGAGATCTCCACCCGTCCGTTCCAGCTGGTGACCGGGCGCAAGTGGATGGGCACTGCCTTCGGCGGCGTGAAGGGCCGCAGCCAGTTGCCGGGCATGGTGGAGGACGCGATGAAGGGCGATATCGAACTGGCACCGTTCGTCACCCACACCATGGACCTGGACAAGATCAACGAAGCCTTCGACCTGATGCACGAAGGCAAGTCGATCCGGTCGGTGGTTCACTACTGAGCCGCGTCATGGGCTGGCTGGATGCCCTGCGCCGGCCGCGTGCGGAAGACCCGCGCGCGGCCCTGGTGGTTCCGATCGAGCAGGCGTTGCGTGCGCTGGGCTGGGTAGTGGGGGAGGTGGGGCCGCCGCGTGCGGTGACCTCGGCCTTCGGCAGCGACGATGGCATGCCGTTCGAGCAGTGGCTTGCACAGGTATTCCTGCCGCGCCTTCATGAGGCGCGCGCGGCCGGTCAGTGGCCGCCGCGCAGCGATGTGGCCGTGGCGGCCTGGCGCAATCTTGATGGCCAGCCTGGCGTCGAATCGTTGCTGCGCCTGCTGGCGCAGCTGGATGAACGGATCAACAAAGGCATCCACGCCGCGCGTGGATAAGCCGACCAAGGTCGGCATCTACCAGAAGCACGCGTGCGCTGACGCGCCGCGCAGGAGAGCACCATGGAACGTATTGAACACCGCGCCTGTTTCGGCGGCTGGCAGGACGTCTACCGGCATCATTCCACCACGCTGGGCTGCGACATGCAGTTCGCCGTGTACCTGCCGCCGCAGGCGGAAACGCAGAAACTGCCGGTGCTGTACTGGCTGAGCGGGCTGACCTGCACCGAGCAGAACGTCATCACCAAGGCGGGCGCGCAGCGCTACGCGGCCGAGCATGGCGTGATCATCGTCGCGCCCGATACCAGCCCACGCGGCGATGACGTGGCCGATGCCGAGGGCTATGACCTGGGCAAGGGGGCGGGGTTCTACCTCAATGCCACCCGTGCACCGTGGGCGAAGCACTACCGGATGCACGACTACGTGGCGCAGGAACTGCCGGCACTGATCGAGGCGAATTTCCCGGTCACCGATGCGCGCGGCATCAGCGGCCACTCGATGGGCGGTCACGGTGCGCTGGTGATCGCGCTGCGCAACCCGGGGCGCTACCGCAGCGTGTCGGCGTTCTCGCCGATCGTTGCGCCCAGCCACTCGCCGTGGGGGCAGAAGGCCTTCCACGCCTACCTGGGCGACAACCCGGCGGACTGGGCGCAGTGGGATGCCAGCGAACTGGTCGCGGTGGCCACTGAGCGCCTGCCGTTGCTGGTCGACCAGGGCGAGGCGGACGAATTCCTGCAGACCCAGCTGCAACCGCAGCGCCTGCAGCAGGCCTGTGATGCCGCCGGCCATCCGCTGACCCTGCGCCTGCAGCCGGGCTACGACCACAGCTACTACTTCATCGCCAGTTTCATCGGCGAGCACATCGCCCACCACGCCCGCGCCCTGCGCGGCTGACGGCTTTCCGGTAGTGCCGGCCGCTGGCCTGCAACCTGCAGCCCTGTGATTCCCCGGGATTGCCGGCCAGCGGCCGGCACTCCCATGGGGGGGGCACGCGACGTGTCGTATTGCCGTATTGGATCACGTGGCCGTGGCGCGGGCGGGGCTATCGTGCGTCCATACGGCCTTGCGGATCGGGGGATGCATGCCGGTAGTGCTGGCGCTGCTGTATGTGCTGTGCCACGGCCTGGTCGTGGCCCTGTGGCCTGGCCCCGCCGGGGTCGGCTCCTTCGTTTTCCTGACCGGCGCCCCGTTGCTGGCGGCGGCCGCCTGCCTGTGGCGGGCCCGCCGCGACCGCGCGGCACTGGGGTGGCGCGCCACGGCATTGGCACTGCTGCTGTGGGCCGGCGGCATGGCGTTCAACATGATCGACGCCTTGGGCGCCGGGCGTGCTGATTTCACCCCGCGCGCAAGCCTGTTCCTTTACGTGCTGTATGGCGTGCCCCTGGTGTTCATCCTGGCGCGGGCACGCCGCGAGCGTCTGAGCATCAGCCTGATCGACGCGGCGATGGCGGCGCTGCTGGGTGTGCTGTTCTTCGTGCACACCGCATCGTTCGCCGCCCGTGTCGACATCGACGCCCATGCGATGTCCAACATGCAGCGCATGTTCGACATCCAGAACCTGTGTATCGCCGCGTTCGCCGTGGTGCGATGGCTGGCCGGCGACGTGCCCGAACGGCGCAGGTTCTTCCGCGCACTGGCGCTGTACGCACTGGCCTATCTGCTGGTGGCCTACTACATCAACCACTACACCTCCGATGATGCATTCGGTGCGTTCAACGATCTGCTGATCGACGTACCTTTTCTGCTGATCGCCTGCCTGGCGCTGGACACGAGGCCGGACACAGGCACCACGGCACACCCGCGGCTGGCGAGGACGGTGCAGGCCGCCGGTCCGATCATCCTGCCATTGCTGCTGCTGGTGGTCGGCACGCTGGTGGTCGATCATGCGCGGCCGTTGGCCGTTGCCGGCTTCGTCGTAGCCACCCTTGGCTTCGGCCTGCGCAGCGTCCTGCTGCAGACCGATCTTCTGGAACGCCAGGCAGCACTGGATCAACTGGCGCGGCAGGATGGCCTGACCGGCGTGGCCAACCGCCGCGAGTTCGACGCACGGCTGACGTCCGAGTGGAATCGCGCACGGCGCAGCGGCACCGAGCTGGGCCTGCTGCTGGTGGATATCGACCACTTCAAGGCCTTCAACGACCAGCACGGCCATCCGGCCGGTGATCGTTGCCTGCAGGCGGTGGCCGGGGTGCTGAAGGCCATAGCCGGTCGCGGTGGTGACAGCGTTGCGCGTTATGGCGGTGAAGAGTTCGCCGTCATCGTGCCCGGAAGCCCGTTGTCGGGCGTGCTGGCGCTGGCCGAGCGGCTGCGCGAAGCGGTCGAAGCGCTGCCATTGCCGGAAGGCCCGGTCAGCATCAGCGTCGGCGTGGGTTACCTGCATCCGCCGGCTCTGGCCAGTGCCGATCAGTTGCTGGCAGACGCCGATGCCGGCCTGTATGCCGCCAAGCGGGCTGGCCGCAACCAGGTGATCCTGCATGCGCACGTGCTGGATGACGAGGGCAGCACGCACGGAACGATGGACTGCTGAGCAGCTCTCTGCATGCGATCACACGGGGGGCGCGACGGCTTATCGCTGCCGCAACCAGCCGGTCGGATCGAGCAGCCTCAGCCCGACCGGTGACAACGAGCGCTGGCGCAACGGCAGGTTTGCCGCCTGCACGGCCATCGCACAGCGCGCCAGCTGCTGGCGCAACGGTGCCAGCGTGTCATCTTCGCGCGGGCGTGCATGCCGCCACTGGGCGATGCGCAGCAGGCAGACCAGCAGGTCCAGTTCGCTGGCCGCGATGAACGGTGAGCCAGCGGGCAGCAGGTCGATCGGGGCGGTGGGCGTGGCCAGCAGCGGCAGCAGGCCGACGAACGCGTCGCAGCCTTCGGGATCAATACCGAGGCTGCTCAGCTGGGCGAGTCCATCGGCCTGTTGATCAGGATCGTGCAGCTGGCGTATCGCCGCCAGCAGTGCCTGTTCGCCGCGGCCGAACTGGCGGCCGAAGGCGCGGTAGTTGACGCGGGTGGGAAACAACGGGGAACGGGAGGCCATGGTTGCTAGGGTTGTGGGTCGCGGGTTTCCACCAGCACGGGACAGGGCGCGTGGTCGATGGTCCATTGCCCGATCGAGGGTTCGAACAGGCGTTCCAGGCGGGACAGGTGGCGGTGGCCGATGACGATCAGGTCGCACTTCAGGCGCCGGGCCTGCTCGCTGATCACTTCGCCCGGGTCACCCGAGGGAATCTGCGCGATGGCGTCGACGCCGCGCTCGCGCAGCTCGGCCAGGGCTTCGGCCAGCACCGCTTCGGCCCGCGAGCGCTGGCGGGCGGCTTCCGGGTACTCGATGCGGTCGGCTTCGCTGGCATCGGCCGCCAGCGCGAATTCGGGGTCGAGCACGCACAGCAGGTGCAGGCGGCTGTGGGGGCCGGCGATGGCTGCGGCCAGGTCCAGCACGCGTGCGTGCTGGGGGCCACCGTCCAGGGCGACCAGCAGGGTATTGAACATGGATGTCTCCTTGGCAGGCCGGGGATGGTCGCCGATGTCACTGCGCGCACCCATGCCGTGCGCGGCAGTCAATGAATGCGTAAAACGCAATCGACTGTGGTTACAAGTGTCGTAGAGTCATCTGATTTACTGGAGACTGTCATGCCCCTGCCGGACCTGAACCTGTTGCTGGCACTGGACGTGCTGATTGACGAATGCAGCGTGGCCGCCGCCGCGCGGCGGATGAACCTGAGCGCGCCGGCGATGAGCCGTACCCTGGGCCGGATCCGCACCGCGCTGGGCGACCCGGTGCTGGTGCGTGCCGGCCGCGGTCTGGCCCCCACGCCCCGCGCGCTGCAGCTGCGTGAGCAGGTCCGCGATGTGATCGAGCAGGCCCACCGTGTGTTCAACGCCGGTCGCGAGATCGACCTGCGCACCCTGGAGCGCACCTTCAATGTCCGCGCCAATGATGTCTTCATCGGTGGATTCGGCGGACGCCTGCGTGAACTGTTCCGCCAGCAGGCGCCGCGCGCGGTGCTGCGCTTCGTGCCCGAGGGCGATACCGACGACGACGCGATGGCGCAGGGCCGGATCGACCTGTACATCAGCACCGCCGGCAAGCATGCACCCGATACCAAGGTGCAGAACCTGTTCAGTACCTCGTTCATGGGCGCCGCGCGCGAAGATCATCCGTTGTTCGATGAGGAGATCAGCGCCGAGCGTTTTGCTGCCTGCGACCACATCGCGGTGTCGCGGCGGGGGCTGCCGCGTGGCCCGATCGATGACGACCTGGCCACGCTGGGCCTGCAGCGGCGGGTGGCGCTGATCAGCCCGACCTTCCACGGCGCGATCTTCGCTGCCGCCGAGTCGGACCTGATCCTGCCGCAGATGCCGAGCGTGATGCTGGAGCGGATCGTCAGCATGCGCCTGCCGCTGCGCCTGTTCCCGCTGCCGATCCCGGTGCGCACCGCCGCCATCGTCCAGGCCTGGCACCCGCGGCTGGACAACGATGCTGCGCACCAGTGGCTGCGGCGCTCGATCAAGACCATGTGCGAAAGCGCAGGGGAGGCTCCGCGCTAGCGCAGGGGAGGCTCCGCGCTGACACTTTCATGCGTGCGCGTGACGCACGCCTGGGATGCGGGTTGCGCCATTTTTCGCAGGGTACCAGCTCCCTAGACTGCGCTCCCCGGAGTTTCACTGAGCGCATTCCAATGACCCCCAACATGCCGTGCACTGCACGGATCGGTGCCCGGCGATGAGTACGCCGGCCGCCGCTGTCCTGGCCGCTGCTGCGCCCCGTCCTGCCGCCGCCCCCGGGCTCGACCGCCGCGTTCTGGTCGGCCTGTGTGGCGTGCTGCTGGCGGTGCTGGTGTCGGGCTTCAACGAGAACATCACCAAGGTCGCCCTGGCCGACATCCGTGGTGCGATGGGTTTCAGCGTCGATGACGGCAGCTGGATCGTCGCCCTCTACAGCGCGATGTCGGTCAGCGCGATGGCCTTCGCCCCGTGGTGTGCCGCCACCTTCTCGCTGCGCCGCTTCGCGCTGGCGATGATCGGTGGCTTCATGGTGCTGGGCGTGCTCTGCCCGCTTGCGCCGAACCTGCAGGTGTTCCTGCTGCTGCGCGCGCTGCAGGGGCTGTGTGGTGGTGCGCTGCCGCCGCTGCTGATGAGCGTGGCACTGCGCTTCCTGCCGCCCGGCATCAAGCTGTATGGCCTGGCGGGCTACGCGTTGACCGCTACCTTCGGCCCGAGCATGGGCACGCCGCTGGCCGCGTTCTGGGTCGAGCAGGTGGGCTGGCACTGGGCGTTCTGGCAGATCGTGCCGTACTGCCTGGCTGCCATGGCGATGGTCAGCTGGGGCCTGCCGCAGGACCCGCTGCGGCTGGAGCGTTTTGCCCAGTTCGATGGCGTGGGCCTGGCGCTGGGCCTGCCGGCGCTGGTGCTGCTGGTGCTGGGCCTGGTGCAGGGCCCGCGCCTGAACTGGTTCGACTCGCCGATGATCACCCTGATGATCGGTGGCGGCGCCGGCCTGATGGTGCTGTTCATGATCAATGAATGGTTCCACCCGCTGCCGTTCTTCAAGCTGCAGCTGCTGGCCAACCGCAACCTCAGCTACTCGCTGGTGACGCTGGGCGGCGTGCTGTTCGTGCTGCTGGCGGTGATCTCGATTCCCTCCGGATTCCTGGCCAGCGTGCAGGGCTACCGGCCATTGCAGACCGCACCGATGCTGCTGTGGGTGGCGCTGCCACAGGTGATCGCACTGCCGTTGGTGGCGGCGTTGTTGAACATCCGCGCAGTGGATTGCCGCTGGGTGCAGGCCACCGGCCTGGCGATGCTGGCGCTGGCCTGCTGGCTGGGCTCGCACTTGGATGTGGCCTGGATCCGCGACAACTTCCTGTGGGTACAGCTGCTGCAGGTATTCGCCCAGCCGATGGCGGTGTTGCCGCTGCTGATGCTGGCCACTGGCGGGCTGGCACCGCAGGACGGTCCGTTCGCTTCGGCGTGGTTCAACACGGTCAAGGGCTTTGCTGCCGTGCTCGCCAGCGGCGTGCTGGATGCCGTCGCCCAGGGCCGCCGTCATTTCCATTCCACCGTGCTGGTCGACCGCCTTGGCGAGCAGCCGTGGCTGGCCGAGGGCCCGCAGCTGGGCGCGCGCCTGCATGCACAGGTGCAGGCGCTGACCTCGGCCGACCTGTACTGGGTGGTCGCGCTGGTGGCGCTGGCCTTCATTCCCCTCATTGCCTGGATGCCCACCCGCATCCATCCGCCACGTGCCGTGGCCTGAACCTTTCGCAGGAACCCCCTCATGACGATCAATCGAACCACCCTCAACACCGGCCTGGGCCTGGGCGTGCTGGCCCTGGCCGTCGGCGCGTGGCTGCTGCTGCGCGATGGCGGCCACCAGACCACCAACAATGCGTACGTGGTGGCCGACTACACCCTGGTAGCGCCGAAGATTCCCGGCTTCGTCAGTGCTGTGGAAGTCGAGGACAACCAGTCGGTGAAGGCCGGTGATGTGCTGGCCCGCATCGACGACCGCGACTACCAGGTCGCCCTGCAGGCGGCCCGTGCCGACCTCGCCAATGCCCGTGCACAGCTGGCCAATGCGCAGGCCGCACTGGCCCAGCAGGACTCGTTGATCGCGCAGGCCAGGGCCAGTGTCGATGTCAGCCGTTCCGAGCTGACCCTGGCCAGTGCCGACCAGCAGCGTTACCGCGAACTGGCCCGTGACGGCGCCGGTACCGTGCAGAACGCGCAGCAGGCGCAGTCGAAGCAGGCCGTGGCCAGTGCGCATCTGCAGCAGGGCCAGGCCGCGCTGTCGACCGCACGCCAGCGCACCGACATCCTCAGCGCGGGCGTGCAGGCTGCACAGGCGGCGGTGCAGCGTGCGGAAGCGGCGCAGGCGCGCGCCGAACTGGATCTGTCGCACACCGTGCTGCGCGCACCGATCGATGGCATGGTCGGTCGCCGCGCGGTGCGCGTGGGTGCCTACCTGACGCCGGGTACGCCGGTGGCCGCGGTGGTGCCGCTGAAGCGCGCCTTCGTGGTCGCCAACTTCCAGGAAACGCAGATGACCCGCATGCAGGCCGGCCAGCAGGTCGAACTGAAGGTGGACGTATTCCCGGGCAAGCCGCTGCGCGGGCACATCGACAGCATTGCACCAGCCACCGGCGTCACCTTTGCTGCAGTCGCACCAGAGAACGCCACCGGCAACTTCACCAAGGTGGTGCAGCGCATTCCGGTGAAGATCGTGCTGGAGCCGGGCCAGCCGCTGCTGGACCAGCTGCGTGCCGGCATGTCGGTGGAAGCCAGCGTTGACCTGGGCAGCCGCGCGCGCGCGCAGAGCGTGCAGCACAGTCCGGGCCACAAGAGCGGGGAGGGCGCATGAGCGCAGTCACCGTGTTCCGCACCTTCGTTGCGGCCAGCCTGTGCACGGCCTTGGCTGCCTGCACGATGGGGCCGGACTTCGTACGCCCGCAGGCGGAACTGCCCAGCCACTGGCAGGGTGAGGCCGTCGCCGGCAACGCCATCGACCAGGACGCGGCCTGGTGGGCCGGTTTCGACGATCCGCTGCTGGGGCAGCTGGCCAACCAGGTGCTGGCGGCCAACCTGGACCTGCAGCTGGCGGCCAACCGCGTGCAGCAGAGCCGTGCTGCACGCGGCATCACCGCCGCCGATCGCCTGCCCAGCGTCAGCGCGAGCGCCAGTGGCGTGCGTGCACGCAACAGCGAGGTGGGCCTGAATGATCCGTCCGGCAACGGCGGCCGTGATGACTACGGGCTGTTCCAGGCCGGCATCGGGTTGAGCTGGGAGCTGGACCTGTGGGGGCGTGTGCGCCGCCAGGTGGAAGCGGCCGACGCACGCGTGCAGATGGCCGAGGAGGATGCACATGCGGTGCGCATCGCGCTGCTGGCGGAAACCGCGCGTGATTACCTGCAGCTGCGTGCGACGCGGCAGCTGCTGGCGATCACCGAGGACAACCTCAGCATCGCCCACGACATGAAGCGCCTGACCGAGGCACGCCAGCAGCAGGGCGTGGCCAGCACGCTGCAGGTGTCCAGCGCGTCCGCGCAGGTGGCATCGCTGCAGGCCCGCATCGCGCCGCTGCGGCATCGTGAATCGCAGCTGCGCAATGCGCTGGCGTTCCTGCTGGCGCAGCCGCCGCAGGCGCTGGACGCGCAGCTGCAGGATGCACGCCGTGACTGGCCGGCGTTGCCGGCCGTAGCGGTGGGGTTGCCCAGCGAACTGGCCGAGCGTCGCCCGGACATCCGTCGTGCCGAAGCGGCACTGCATGCGGCAACGGCCGGCATCGGCGTGGCCAAGGCCAGTTTCCTGCCGCGCATCACCTTGAATGGCGACGCTGGGTTCCAGGCCAAGCAGCTGGATGATCTGGATGGCTGGAACGCGCACCGCTTCAGCATCGGGCCGTCCATCAGCGTACCGATCTTCCAGGGCGGGCGGCTGAAGGCCAACCTCGCGCTGAGCAGGCTGCAGCAGCAACAGTCGGCGCTGCAGTTCCGCCGTACCGTGCTGCAGGCATGGCACGAAGTGGATGACGCCATGGATGGCTACAGTGCCGAGCAGCAGCGCACGGTGCAGCTGCACGTGGCAGTGGATGAGAGCGAGACGGCACTGGGGGCGGCGCGCCGGCAGTACCAGGCCGGCGTGGTCGACATGCTGGACGTGCTGACCACCCAGCGCATCGCACTGGACAACCAGGCCGCGCTGGCCAACAGCCAGGCCACCGCCGCGATCGCGCGTGTAGAGCTGTACCGCGCGCTGGGCGGAGGCTGGTAGCGATAGGGAAACGCCGGGCCATGCCCGGCGGTTCGTCGGTAGTTGCCAACCTTGGTTGGCAGTTTTTTTGGAGCGCCAACCAAGGGTGGCGTCTACCAGAGCCCGTCGTGCGCCGGGCCACGTGCTGTGGACCCGGTGGACGCATCAACGCCGGTCCGCTACCTCGCCGTAAAACCAGTATTCCTGTTCCAGACCGTCATCGTGGTCGGTGGGAGGAATGCTGACCTGCACACCTCGCTCCTCAACGCCTTGGGGTAGGACGAGCTGCCATTCGGCGGAAAGACTGCGCGAGGTGATGGCGGTGACCTGGCCATCCGCTGTCGAGGCGACGTGGCCCTGGAAGTACGCTTCGTCCAGGTAAAGGCAAATCTCGCTGGAGAACATCCCTGGCTGGGCGATGCAGCAGGTTACCCGCACAGTAGCTTGTGAAGCGGGCCGCGACTGGATCAGATTTGCGCAGGCGCTGATGAGCGATTGGGCGCAGGCACGCTGGATTCTCAGGGTGGTGGCCGGGCCTTCGATCAGACCGGCTCGGGTCGGAACCTTGTAGTTCCAGTAGCGAGCTTGACTGCCCAACTCCTCTGGCGAGGGAAACGCACCACTGAAGCAGTCAGCCCAATGCTGCAGGTCGCGTAGTCGGCGTGGGGCATCGCGCAGCTTCTTCTCGCCGCGCGTACCCGGCCGGGTGATGGCATCTCTGTTTCTCATTCCCACAGTGTGCCAGCCACATGCGCGGCGGGTTGGAAAGCGCCAACCGAGGTTGGCATCTACCGGAGCAGCCCTCGGAAGCGCCGGGCCATGTCCGGCGGCGCGTCAGTAGTGGCCAACCTTGGTTGGCAGCCGTTTGTGCAAGCGCCAACCAAGGTTGGCGTCTACCAGAGCATGGTCATCGGCACCGGGTCGATCACGACACGGGCACGGTAGCGCCGGGCCATGCCCGGCGGGCGGGTGCCTCAACGCACGTCGCGCAGTTCCCAATGGTGGCCTGCCAGCAGGCGCAGGCGCTGCTTGAACACGTCACTGTCGATGCGGGTGGTGGCCACCAGGTTGATGCGCAGGTCCTTCTGCTCGCCGGTCACGGTGGCATCCGGATCGGTCACGCCCCACTGCGGTTCCACCGCGTCCGGGTCAGGCTGCTTGGCCTTCCAGCGCTCGAACAGGCTGCCATTGCGCAGCGCATCCTGCAGCTCTTCGGCGAAACCGGCGGCGCCCTGCGAATGGAAGGACAGGTCAGGGTCATTGCCGCGTGCCTTGGACGGGTCGGGCAGGCTGATGTGGTACTGCGCAGGCATGGAGTTCTCCTTGAAGTGCGGGAAGACTGGCATAACCGCGGTGGAATCGATGTGCAGATCCGCGCCGCGTCGGGGCCTCACTCGAACCGATGCGGCCCATCGGCGAAGCCCACGGTGACCGCGCCCTTGCCGACGTTGACCATGCCGGTCAGGCTCATCACCGATTCGTACACGGTCACGCCATGGCTGGCGCAGACCTCTTTCAGCTGTGCATAGCCGGGCAAGGTGCGCAGCTCTTCCAGCTCACCGCCGTAGCTGACGCACACCGTCGGTGTCATCAGCCCGGCGCGTACGCGCTGGCCAACTACCGCGAACAACTTCTGCACGGCGTTGTCGAAGCCCTTGATCTTGGCCACCGGTCCGGTCTCGCCGCGGTAACCGTGCAGCACCGGCTTGATGTCCAGCGCACTGCCCAGTGCGGCGCTGAGCAGGCCGACACTGCGGTCGCCCTTGTGCCGCGCACGCGCGCGCATGTAGTACAGGTCACGGGTGACCATGTAGCCGTGCACGTTGCTGGCCAGCTCCTCCAGCCGCTCGCGGATCTGCTGCACGCTGGCGTTGCTGTCGCGTAGGCGCACCGCTTCCACTGCGGTCACCGCCTGCGCGGCGAACAGGTTCTGGGTGTCGAGCACGCGCAGCGCGAACGGCGAGTTGTAACCCGCCGCCTGCCGCACCGGCTTGTAGTCGTTGAGGATGGCGAAGCTGGCCTGCAGCGCGTTGTCATGGATCGGGCTGCGGGTCTTGGTGATGGTCATGCAGAACACGTGGTCGTAATCGATCACCAGCTGCTGCAGGAACAGGTCGCGGATCTGGTTGACGCTGAAGGGGATGGTTTCCGCTTCAGCACCGTGTTCGGCCACGTGCGCGTGCAGGAAGCTCAGCGTGGCCTGTTCATCGCGATGATCGGCCAGCACCGCTTCGCCGATGCGTACGGTGATCGGCAGCAGCACGATGTTGTGGGTGGCGATGAAGTCCGGCGGCAGGTCGCAGGCCGAGTCGACGACGATTCCGATGCGCATCCGCGGCTCCCCCTCCAGGGCGGTTGTAGGTTCGGAAACGTGAAATCTATCTCAAATCCCAGCCAGGCGCGCGAGGGAAACGCGCCACGCCCTGTTCAGCGACTGCGCTGCACCACCACCGGCAGGGTGGCCAGGCGCAGCCATTCGGGCTGCCGCAGCAGGCCCGGATCGGCCAGCACCGCCGCCATCAGCGGGTGCGCGTCGTTGCCCCAGAACAGCTCCTCATCGATAGCCAGGGTCGGCACACCGAACACCCCGGCGCCAATTGCGGCCTCGGTGTTACGGCGCAGCTGCTCCTTCACCGCCGGGTCGGCGATGGCGCTGGCGACATCGTCAATACCCAGCTGTGCGGCCGGTTCGCGCAGGGCGTCAGGGCTGTCGGCCGCGTTGCCGTCGCGCCAGATCCAGTCGAACAGGACGTCCACCGCCTGCACGCTGGCACCGGCGGCCAGGCACAGGCGCAGGGCGGGCAGCGGGTTGAACGGATGGCCGGGCGGGAATCGCAGCGGTGTGCCCTCGGCCTGCGCGGTCCACAACAGCTGGCGGTAGATGAAGCGGCGCTTGGCCGGAATCTCGGCCGGCCCGAGGTTGCCCAGGTGATGCAGCACCGCACCGAAGGCGATCGGCACGGTCTGGATCTGCGCGAACTGCGGCAGCTGCTTCAGCTTCTGCCAGTGCAGGTAGGAGTAGGGCGAGATGAGGTCGAAGTACCAGCGCAGTGTCGCCATCGGTGTGTCCTCGTGTGCGGTCAGGGCTGCGCGTTGCGCTGCAGGTAGCGGTCACGCAGTTCGGTCTGGCGCGAGCGCATCGGCATCGCACGGCCGCCCAGCCAGACCTGCTCGGCATAGTGCGCCACGTCCAGCGGATCGCCCTCCCACAGCACCAGGTCGGCGCGCTTGCCGGGATCGATGCTGCCGATCTGGTCGGCCACCCCGAACGCCTGTGCAGGCACCCGGGTCAGGCCGGCCAGGCCATCGGCCCACGGCAGGCCGTTGGCCACCGCGTTGCCGGCCAGCTGGCGCATCTTGCGCGCGTTGTGGGTGGCGTCGCCGCGCTGCACGAAGGAAACCGCCACGCCGGCACGCTGCAGGCGCGCGGCGTTTTCCAGGGTGGCGCCGATCTGGTCGAAGCTGGCCGGCAGGTTGGCCAGCACGTCAACGAACACCGGCACCTGTGCGGCGGCCAGCTCCGGCGCGACCTGCCAGGCTTCGCTGGCACCGGCGATGGCGATCTTCACCTTTTCGCGGGTGGCCCAGCGCAGCAGCTGGCGGATATCGGAGGCGCGATCCACCTCCACCACGATGCGGCCCTGGCCGGCCAGGTAGCGACTGAGTGTGCGGCGTCCGGCTGGCGTCAGCAGCGCGTGCGGCGAGTCCGCAGCCACCTGTCCGCGTGCTTCGTCGATCATCTGCTGCAACAGCATCCATTGCGCGGCGCGCGAATGCCCGGTCAGTTCGGAGGCGGCCGCGCCGATGCGCAGGAACAGGGCACGCGGGCCGATAGGATCGGTGCTGCCATCGAGCCGCATCACGCCGCCCTGGCCGGCCACGAAACCACCGCCGGTGGCAGCGCCCAGCGCGGTGAAGCCGATGCCTTCCAGGCGCGTGACCGGAATCAGCACTGAGGCCGGGTTGTAGGCGAGGGTGACGTCGAATTCCGGCCGCAGTGGCTGCTCACCGAGCTTCAGCGAACTGTCCACCGTGCTCGATTCACCGGAAACTTCTTCGATGCCAGTCTCGGTGATGCCACCGAACAGTGCCGGTGTCAGGGGACGGCCATTGGCCTCGACCACGCTGGCGCCGGCCGGCGCCGACAGGCCGTTGCCCACCGCGCGGATGATGCCGCCCTGCACCAGCACATCGGCGTTCTGCAGGCTGCCACGTGCGCTGGCGGTGTGCACCGTTGCGTTGCGCACCAGCAGGTCCTGCGCCGATGCCGTGGTTGCCAGCAACAGCAACGCCACCACGGTAGCGCCGGGCCATGCCCGGCGACGCTTGTTCAACACGCCCATCAGCGCACCTCCTGGCCAAGCTGGAAATCGGAACGCGGCGTCGCTGCCGGTGCACTGCGGTCGTACAACCTGCGGCCATCAATGAAGACCTGCTCGGCCAGCGCGTACGAGCTGAAGGGATTGCCGTTCCAGACCACCACATCGGCCATCTTGCCGGCCTCCAGGGTGCCGGTCTGGCCTTCAATGCCCAGCGCCTTGGCGGCGTTGGCGGTCATCCAGGTGATGGCGTGTTCGGGTGTGATCTCCGGCATGCGCGCGCGGCGCGCGGACGCCATCACCTTGGCCGCTTCCTGGTTCAGGCGCTGGATGCCTTCGGGTGAGTCGGAGTGGACGATGGCGCAGCTGTTCTTCGGCCGGTCGACCAGCGCGATGTTCTCCGGGATACCGTCGAAGGCTTCCATCTTGAAGCCCCACCAGTCGGCCCACAGCGCACCGCAGACGCCGTCGGCGGCCAGCCGGTCGGCCAGCTTGTAGGCCTCCACGCCGTGGTGGAAGGCGGCTACCTTGAAGCCGAATTCCTTGGCCAGATCGAGCATGGTGGCCATCTCGTCGGCGCGGTAGCAGTGGATGTGCACGCGGATGTCGCCTTCGATCGCACCGGCCAGCGTGTCCAGCTTGAGATCGCGCTTGCCGCCGGCATCACCGGCGCTGTCGCCCTTGTCGCTGCCGAACCAACCCTTGCGCTTGGCCGGCTTCGGCTTGTTCTTGGCGATGTAGTCGGCGGCATCGATGAAGGCGGCGCGGTAGCCGGCCACGTTGCCCATGCGCGTGGCTGGGGTCACGCCCTTGCCTTCGCCATAGACCCGCTTGGGGTTCTCGCCGCAGGCCATTTTCAGGCCCCAGGGTGCACCGGGGAACTTCATCGCCTGGTAGGTCACCGCGGGTACGTTCTTGAGGGTCACGCCGCGGCCACCCACCAGATTGGCCGAGCCCGGCAGCACCTGCATGCTGGTCACGCCGCCGGCCAGCGCGGTGGCGAAGCCCGGGTCCTGCGGCCACACCGAGTGTTCGGCCCAGACGTTGGCGGTGACCGGCGCGGTCATCTCGTTGCCGTCGCTGTGCGCGCCGACGCCGGGGCTGGGGTACACGCCCAGGTGCGAGTGGACGTCGATCAGGCCGGGGGTGACCCACTTGCCCTGCGCATCGATGCGGGTGACACCGGCATCGGCCTGCAGCTGGCGGCCGACGGCGACGATGCGGCCCTCGCGCAGCAGCACGTCGGCATTGTCCAGGCGCTGGCCGGTGCCGGTCAGCACGGTGGCGTTCTGGATCAGCACCGGCGCATCGGGATGCGCCTGGTAGGTGCTGGGGTAGGGATCGGCGACGAAGCGCGAGGCGCCCACCGCCGGAGCCGTGCTCAATGAAAGCAGTGCCAGGGCTACCCCGGCGCGCAACAACGTCGATGCCATGCAGTTCCCCTTGCAGCTGGTCCAACCGTCGACGCTAGCCCGGAGGCGGCGGGCTTGCCAAGTGACCTTCTTCACAGGCCTGTCGACGGTGGCTCGACGGCACCGGCCGGGTGGCTGAAAATACCCGGTCTCCCGCCGTACCGGACTGCCCATGAAGAGCAAGCAGGAAATCGTCGACAACTGGCTGCCGCGCTATACCGGCGTACCGCTGGACCAGTTCGGCCAGCACATTCTGCTGACCAACTTCGGCGGCTACCTGCATACGTTCTCCGAGCTGACCGGCGCGCCGGTCATCGGCCTGGACCGGCCGATGGCCAGTGCCACCATCGATGGCATCACCATGATCAACTTCGGCATGGGCAGTCCCAATGCCGCGATCATCATGGACCTGCTGTCGGCGGTGATGCCCAAGGCGGTGCTGTTCCTGGGCAAGTGCGGTGGTCTCAAGCGCAAGAACCAGCTGGGCGACCTGGTGCTGCCGATCGCGGCGATCCGCGGCGAGGGTACCTCGGGCGACTACCTGCCGCCGGAAGTACCGGCGCTGCCGGCCTTCGCGCTGCAGCGTGCGGTTTCAACCATGATCCGCGACCTCGGCCACGATTACTGGACCGGCACCGTCTACACCACCAACCGCCGGGTCTGGGAGCACGACGAGGCCTTCAAGGAGCGGCTGCGGGCAATGCGCTGCATGGCCATCGACATGGAAACGGCCACGGTGTTCGCCGCCGGCTTCGCCAACCACATCCCCAGCGGCGCGCTGCTGCTGGTTTCGGACCAGCCGATGATCCCGGACGGGGTCAAGACCGAGGCCTCCGATGCCAAGGTCAGCTCCCAGTTCGTGGAAAACCATATCCAGATCGGCATCGAGGCGCTTAAGCTTATCCGGCGCAACGGCAAGTCGGTCCGCCACCTGCGCTTCGACGAATGATGATGAAGGCCGGGCGCGGGGCGTCCGGGCCTGGGAGTAGGTAATGGACGTTGCCGCGCAAGTGGTGGAATTCTGGAAGGAGGCGGGCCCTGCGAAGTGGTTCGCCCGCGACGACGCGTTCGACGCGCAGTTCCGCCAGTTGTTTCTGGATGAGCATTTCGCCGCCGCTTCGCGCGGGCGCGAGCATTGGCTGGGCAGTGCCGAAGGGGCGCTGGCCCTGATGCTGCTGCTGGACCAGTTCCCGCGCAACTGCTTCCGGGGCACTGCCCATTCCTACGCCACCGATGGCCTGGCCCGGCATTACGCCATGCGTGCCATCGAGGAGGGCCTGGACCTGCAGCTGGTGCCGAAGCTGCGCGCCTTCATCTACCTGCCGTTCGAGCACTCCGAGGATCCGCTGGACCAGGACCGCTCGGTGGCGATGTTCGACGTGCTGGGTGACAAGGAATACCTGCAGTACGCCGAACTGCACCGCGACATCATCCGCCGTTTCGGGCGCTTCCCGCATCGCAACGCCGTGCTGGGCCGCATCCCCACGCCGGAAGAACTGGATTACCTGGCCGAAGGCGGGTTCGCCGGCTAAGAAAAAGGGGACGGAGGGGATTAAGTCGTTTGAGGCACAAACGACTTAATCCCCTCCGTCCCCTTTTTCAGTGCCGATCAGTACTTCGGCACGCCGTTGTCGACGTCTTCCGACCAGGCGTTGATGCCGCCGGTGACGTTGAACACCTTGGTGAAGCCCAGGGCGCGGAACTGCTCGGCGGCCTGCGCGCTGCGGCCACCGTGGTGGCACATGAAGGCCAGCGCGGTGTCCTTGGGCAGGGCTTCCAGCGCGGCGCGGCCGTTGCCGTCGAAGCTCTTGAACGGTACGCCGACGGCTGCGATGGCGCGCTCGTCGGCCGGGCGCACGTCCACCAGGGTGATGTTGCCGGCACGCACCAGGTCGTCGGCATCACGCACGCTGATTTCCTGCACCGGCTTGGGCGCATTCGGGTTGTCGATGGCCAGGCCCTTGCCGCGGATGTCGTCCACCCAGTCGATGGTGATGCCGTTGGCGCGACGGGCGCTGGCCAGGTCGAACTGCACGCGCAGGCCGTTGGACTCGGCGGCAATCGCGCCTTCGTCGTGCGGGGCCAGCTGGAAGTTCGGCTGGAAGCCGGCGTCGATGCTCAGCTGCAGGGCGGCACCCGGGGCGTCGGCCAGCGCGCCCTTGAGCATTTCCACGGCAGCCGGGGTGACGTTGATGCTCGGCGGGGTACGGTCCGGCGCGGCCAGGCCCAGCACGCTGCTCAACTCGCCGCTGGCGGCCATCTGCAACACGATGTCGCTGCCGCCGACCAGTTCGCCGTCGATGTACAGCTGCGGGATGGTCGGCCAGTCGCCGTAGGCCTTGATGCCTTCACGGATTTCCTGGTCGGCCAGCACGTTGACGTGGGCGAACTCGACGCCGAGGTCCTGCAGGGCGCCCACGGCCTTGGCCGAGAAACCACACTGCGGCATCGACGGCTGGCCCTTCATGAACAGCACGACGCGGTTGGCGTTGAGGATGGATTCGATGCGCGAACGCAGGGCGGGATCGAGGGACATGGACGTCGGGTTTCCGGGAATTCGAATCATCAATTCTACCCCTCATGGCATCATGGGGGATGAGCAACGCAGGAACATTGCATCGCATCCCGACCCGGCCCTGGCGCTGGCTGCCCCGGCTGGTGGCGTCGCAGTTGGTCGTGATCCTGGTATGGGTACTGGCAGGCTGGAAATGGGGCCTGCCGCTGATGGTGGCCAGCCACGCGCTGTTCATGGTGCCGATATTCCTGCCCAACAGCCGCTTCTATGCGCCGGTGCTGAGCCGACTGCCGGAGGCCGGCAACACGGTATGGCTGACCATCGATGACGGCCCCGGTCCGGAAACCCGTGCCGTGCTCGACCTGCTGGACCGCCACCAGGCACGCGCCACCTTCTTCCTGGTGGGCGAACGTGCGCTGGCGCAGCCGGAACTGGTGCAGGAGATCCTGCGCCGTGGCCATGACCTGGGCAATCACAGCCACAGCCATCCGCAGGCGCGCTTCTGGCGGCTGGGCCCGGCGGCGATGCGCGCCGAGATCGAGGGCTGCCAGCATGCCCTGCAGGCGGTAAGCGGCCAGCCGGTGCGCTGGTACCGCTCGGTGGTGGGCATGACCAATCCGTTCGTGGCGCCGGTGCTGCAGCGGTTGGGGCTGGTCCGGGTAGGCTGGAGCGCGCGCGGCTACGACGGCGTCGGCTGCACGCCGGACGGCGTGCTGGCACGGCTGCTGCCAGACCTGTGCCCGGGCGCGATCGTGCTGCTGCACGAAGGTGCCGCCCATGGGCACAACCTGGTGATCATCGAGCGCGTGCTGCAGGCGCTGGACGAGCGTGGGCTGAAGGCGCAGCTGCCGGCCGGATAACCGGTAGCGCCGGGCCACGCCCGGCGAGCGCAGCGGCATGGATGGAATCCGCCGGGCATGGCCCGGCGCTACCGGATGCGGTGCGCCACCAGCAGCCAGCTGTTGAACGGGGTACGCCCGTGCAGCGGCCGGGGCGACGTCACCTGCAATCCGGCCTCGATCAATGTCGCCTGCAGCACCTGCGGATCGGGATAGTGGCGCGGTCGTGTGCCCATCCAGCCGATCAGCCAGGCCAGCCGGTCGGCCACCCGTGTGGTGCGGTCGCGGCCATCGCCGGTGGCCAGCGGTGTACGCAGCAACAGGCAGCCGCCGTGGGCCACCTGTGCGCTGGCCGCGCGCAGCAGGGCCTGCTGTGGGCCCGCGTCCAGATACTGAAGCACGTCCAGCAGCAGGACGTGCCCGGCCTGCGCCGGCAGCGGCGCCTGCACATCCACGCAGTCGAAGCGCACGTCCTGCAGGTCGGCGGCAGCACGTTGCGCGCGGGTGATCTTGCCGGCATCCACGTCCACGCCCAGGTAATGCTGGGTACCGCCGCGCTGGCGCAGCACATGGGCGAACAGGCCCAGCCCGCAGCCCAGGTCCAGCACCGGCTGCCCATCGTCAGGCAGATGCTGCAGCACGCCGTCGTACAGCGGATCGCTGCCGAGCTTGCCGCGGGTGTAGTAGTAGTCGCGGCGGCTGCCCCAGGCCTGCGCTGGCCGGAATGCTTCTGCGATCAAGCGGGCCTGCGGGGCGGTCAGGGGCGTGCAGGGCAGGGGCGGGCCGTTCCGTGGCGTGCCGTCCATCGTCTCAGTCCGTGCCGCCAAGCAGATGCGCGGCCACCGGCAGAGCGCGCGCGCTCCACAGCGCATACATCCGCGCTGAAGGATGCAGGCCGTCCTCGGCAATCATCGTCGGGTCTTCGCCCTGCGCGCGGCTGATATCGGTGATGTCGACGAAGGCCACGCCCTGCTGGGTGCTGATCACCTCGGCAGCCGCATTGAATTCGTCGGTCTCGATCTCGATCGTGGCCAGGTCGCGGCCACTGCCGGCGCCGAACGGGGTCGCACCCCAATCGGGGAAGGACAGCACCAGCACGCGGCCGGCATCACCGCCAGCGAAACCGATGGCCCGCTGCAGCAGCGCCTGGAACTGGCTGCGGTATTCGTCCAGCGGACGCCCACGGTACTGGTTGTTGACGCCGATCAGCAGGCTGACGAAATCGAACGGCCCCTGCGGCGCGGCCGCATCGATGCCTGCATCAAGTTCGTCGGTGGTCCAGCCGGTGGTCGCAATGGTCTGCGGATCGGACAGCTCAATGCCCTGCGCACGCAGCGCGGTGGCCAGCTGGTGCGGCCAGCGGCCTTCGACTGCAACCGCTTCACCGATGGTGTACGAATCGCCCAGCGCCAGGTAGGACAGGGTCACAGGTCAGGCCACCGAACGGCGCGGCTTCAGCGGCACGACCTTGGTCGCGTCCTCGGCACGGCGGGCCAGGGCACGGTCAATGCGCGCGAATACATCGCGCATCACCGAGGCTTCCGGCATCAGGGTCACGCGGAAATGGTGGCGGTAGGGCACGTTGAAGCTCGAGCCCGGCACCACCAGCACGCCCTCGTTGTTCATCAGGTCCAGCGCGAAGTTGTGGTCGTCGAAGCCCTTCGCCGCAGCGCCGACCACGGCCGGGAACGCGTACAGCGCACCGGCCGGCGCGACCAGCGACAGGTGTTCGCTGGCTTCGCAGGCTTCGATCACCGCACGGCGGGTTTCGTACAGGCGGCCGCCCGGCGTGCACAGCTCGGAAATGGTGTCCGGGCCGTTCACCGCGGCCTCGATGGCGTACTGGCCCGGCACGTTGGCGCACAGGCGCAGCGCACCGAGCAGGTCCAGCGCCGCGCGGAAGTCACCCAGGCGGGCATCGTCGCCGCTGAGGTGGGCCCAGCCCACGCGCCAGCCGCAGGCGCGGTGCACCTTGCTCAGGCCGCTGAAGGTCAGGCACGGATGATCACCGGCCAGCGGCGCGACCGGCTGGAACAGCGCGTCGTCGTACAGGATCTGGTCGTAGATCTCATCAACCAGCAACAGCAGGTTGTGGCGGCGCGCGATCTCCACCACGCGCTCCAGCAGTTCGCGTGGGTAGCTGGCGCCGCTGGGGTTGTTCGGGTTGATCAGCACGATGGCGCGGGTGCGCGAGGAAACCAGCGTCTCGATCTCGCTCGGGTCCGGCTGGAAGCCGTTCTCCGGTGCGCAGCGGTAGTACACCGGGCGGCCATCGTTGAGGATGGTCGAGGCCGACCACAGCGGGTAGTCGGGCGAGGGCACCAGCACTTCGTCGCCGGGATTGAGCAGCGCACGCAGCGACAGGTCGATCAGTTCGCTGACGCCATTGCCGAGGAAGACGCGGTCCGGGTGCGCATCGGGCGCGCCACGGCGGGCGTAGTAGCTGGCGATGGCTTCACGCGCGACCGGCAGGCCCTGCTGGTGCGTGTAGGGGTCGGTGCGGCCCATGTCGTCGGCGATCGCACGCTGAAGGTGCTCCGGCGCGCGGAAACCGAAGGCGCCGGGATTGCCGATGTTGAGCTTGATCAGCTTGCGGCCCTGCGCCTCCAGCTCCCGGGCTCGCCGCGCCAGTTCTCCGCGGATTTCGTAGCGCACTTCGGAAAGGCGCTCGCGGATGGCCAGGGGCTTGGGCGAGTTGGTGGACATGGGAGCTGGGCCGTCAAAAGGCATGGGGCTTCCATCCTACCGGAATTGCTGCAATGCATGGCAAGGGCTCCGGGCCCGTCATTGCTGGGCTGGCAGGGCGCCGGCACAGGTAGAATGGCGGCGATGACCCAGACCCCCGATTTCATCGCCCTGCAGACCATTGGCTGGCCCTGGCCGGGCCCGGCGCAGCAGGCCGACTGGCAGGCCGCGATGGCCGCACATCCGCAGGCCCGCCCGGCACGGGTGATCGAACAGCACCGCACCCACTACGTGGTGGCCGATGGCCCGGATGCGTCGATCAAGGCCGAGTCGCTGCCGGAATGGCAGCGCCCGCGCTTCCCCAGCCATGAACGGCCAGCGGTGGGTGACTGGGTGCTGCTCGATGGCATCCGCATCGTCGCCCTGCTGCCGCGGCGTACCGCGATCAAGCGCGGTGCGGCCGGCGAGCATTACCACCAGCAGGTGATCGCCGCCAACATCGATACGGTGTTCATCGTCTGTGGCCTGGATGCCGACTTCAATCCGCGCCGCATCGAACGCTACCTGCTGCTGGTCGGTGGTGGCGGTGCAGAACCGGTGGTGGTGCTGACCAAGGCCGACCAGACCGAGTACAGCGAGGATGCGCTGGCGGTGCTGGAAGAGCTGGAGATGCAGGGCATCGCGCTGCATGCGATCAACGGCCTGGATGCCGACAGCGTGGCGGTGCTGCAGCCGTGGCTGGGCCCGGGCCGCACGGTGGTGCTGGTCGGTTCCTCCGGTGCCGGCAAGTCCACGCTGACCAACACCCTGCTGGGCGAGCAGCGGATGAAGACCAACGCGGTGCGCGCCAACGATTCGCGCGGACGCCACACCACCACGCACCGCGCGCTGATGCCGCTGCCGACCGGCGCCTGCCTGATCGACACCCCGGGCATGCGCGAGCTGAAGCCGACCGGCGAAGAGACCCTGTCCGAGGGGGGGTTCGCGGACATCGAAGCGCTGGCCGCACAGTGCCGTTTCAACGACTGCAAGCACCAGCAGGAACCGGGCTGTGCCGTGCGTGCAGCGATCGAGGCCGGCGAGATCGAAGAGAGCCGGCTGCTGAACTACTTCAAGCTGAAGGAAGAAGTGGCCGCCGCTGCCGCCAAGCTGGCGGTGCGCCAGGCCGAGACCGCGCAGGAACGCGGTGGCAAGAAGGGCAAGGGCCAGCAGTTCCGCCCGGCAGGCAAGCCGCGCAGGCGTTGATCGGTATCGCGGGGGCGGATCCCATTGCACCGCAATGGGCTCTGACCCCAGCAATGAAACCCGCCTCTGCCTGCTTCGGGTGGATGCCAACTGCCCGCTCCTGGTAGGTGCCAACCTTGGTTGGCACGGAAGTATCCGAAGTCCGCCTTCGGCGGATGCCAACCAAGGTTGGCAGCTACCCGATCCATTGCACCTACCAACGTGCGGGCAGGGCGCTATAGTCCGCGCATGGAACCGACTGCGACGCTGGACCGTGACGTGGCCCACCATGCAGCGCTCGATGCGCGCCTGGTCGAGGCCGTGGGAGGCATCCGCCTGCTGGGCCTGACCAGCTGGCCAGCCACGGTGCAGGCACCGTTCCTGGACAGCGTGGCGCGTGGCCAGCCGGTACTGCCGAAGGTGGATTACCCGAAGCTGGACTTCAGCGAAGAACGCCGCGCGCTGGCCGCGATCGCCGCCGACTGTGACGACAGCCATCCGCTGGGCCACTACGTGCGGCAGTCGGCACAGAGCTGGGACCTGGCCGCACAGCTGCTGGAAGGGCTGGGCACCGCTGCAGTCGATACCTGTTCGGTGCAGCTGTTCGGCGCCCCCGAGCAGCCGCTGCCGGGCAATGGCCCGAGTACGCGTGAGGCTGCACGCCACTTCATCCAGATCGCCGCCGAACTGGACCACGAACTGCTGGCGCCGGAAGAACAGGTGCCGGTCTCGGCCATCGCGCTGCAACTGCAACTGCAGAACGATCTGGACGCGTTCTTCGAATCGCGCATCATCCAGGTACAGCTCGATCCGGAGCTGGTGTCCAAGGCCGCCGCCGGCCCGACCCGCATCCGCCTGCGCACTAGTGCGCGCTTCAGTGCCTACGACCGCGCGCAGCTGTTCCACCATGAAGCGCTGGTGCATTCGCTGACCGCCCTGAACGGCCGCGAGCAGCCGGTGCTGCCGAGCCTGGCACTGTCCTCGCCGCGGGTGACGGCAACCCAGGAAGGGCTGGCCACCTTTGCCGAGCAGATCACCGGCAGCATCGACATCGAGCGCCTCAAGCGCATCAGCCTGCGTACCGAAGCGATTGCGATGGCCCGCGAAGGTGCTGATTTCATCGAAGTGTTCCGCTATTTCTGCGATGCCGGGCAGAACGCGGAGGAGAGCTTCGCCTCGGCACAGCGCGTGTTCCGCGGCGTGCCCCCGAGTGGCGGCCTGGCCTTCACCAAGGACACGGTGTACCTGCGCGGCCTGGTGTCGGTGCACACGTTCTTCCGCCACATGCTGGCCGAGGACCGCCTGCAGGTCTGCCGCTGGTTGTTCGCGGGCAAGATGAGCCTGACCGATGCGATCGCGTTCGCGCCGTTGTTCGACGCGGGGGTGCTGAAGCCGCCGCGCTGGCTGCCGCATTGGGTGAGCCGGGCGAATGGCCTGGCCGGGATGCTGGCGTTCTCGCTGTTCGCCAACCGGATACGGATGGACCAGCTGGCGCCGGAATGAAATGCGTTGGCGGACCCGCCAGCGCCTGCCTGCTATCGGTGGGGAGGAGGCGGGGCACCCCGGCCAGGACACGCAAAAGCCCCTCCATGGTGCTCGATGGCGCCATCCATGGCGCCAACGGTCCTGACCAGGGTGCCCCGCCTCCTCCAGACAGTTTTCTGCGGGCGCGGTAGCAGGTCCACCAGAGGGATTGCGCTTGAAAAGCAAAGAGCCGGGCAATGCCCGGCTCTTTGCTTTTGCTTTTCATTGCCTCCGCGCCGGCGCAGGAAATTGTCGAGCGCGGTGGGACGGGCCGAGGCAGGACCGTGAGGCGCATGGATGCGCCGACCGAGCCTGCAGGGACGTACTTGCGGCGTGTCCTGCCTCGGCCCGTCCCACCTCGCCCCGCTGCGGTACTGATGCGCCGCAGCGCCCGCTTCTGACTTAGAACTCCGCCGCCACCGTCATGAACAACTGCCGCGGTGCGCTTGCATGGATCGCATAGCGCTTGCCCTCCGGATCGGTCGGTGCGAACGAACTCAGCTGGCCGGCATAGCGCTTGTTGGTCAGGTTGGTCGCATTCAACGACACCCGCACGTTGCGCAGGCCCAGGCCGGGGCCGAAGTCGTAGCCCGCACCGGCGTCGAAGGTAGTCACGCCCGGCACCGACTGGTCGTTGGTGTAGGTGTAGTAGCGCTTGCCGGTGTACTTGGCACGCAGGCTGGCGAAGAAGCCATCGCGGTTCCAGCTGATTTCACTGGAGGCCATGCGCTGCGGCGTATCCACGGTGATCTTGCCGGCCACCGGCACCACCGCGCCGCCGGACAGGTAGTCGTCCTCGTAGGTGGTCTTGTTCCAGGACAGCGCGTTGTACCACTGCAGGCCGTCGATCGGCTTGAGGATGAAGGTCAGTTCCGCACCGTAGCTCTTCACCGAACCGACGTTGATGAAGCGCGTCACGCACTCCGGACGCGTGCCGACTTCGATGCTCGAGCACGGGTTCAGCGACAGCAGGCGGTTGTCGAACTTCACGTTGTAGCCCGCGATCGACGCCTGGTACTTCTCGCCGAAGGTACGGAAGCCGGCTTCCAGGCTCTTGGACTTCTCCGGCTCCAGCCCAGCACTGGCCGCGAACGATTCCGGCGACACCTGCAGCGGGCCGCCGCTGCCACCGCCGACGAAGGCGGCGATGTTCTCGGCGTAGGAGGCGAACAGCTCGTTGTTGGCGTTGAGCTTGAAGCCCAGGCCCAGCTGCGGCAGCACCGATTCCTTGGCGGTCAGCGTGCCCGAGGCGATGCTGGTTTCCACGCCGGGGTTGGCGGTGGCGCGCATGCGGGTGTTCGGGCTCTTGATGCCCACGTCCACGGTCAGGCGCTGGTCCAGGAAGCGCATGCGGTCCTGCACGTAGAACTGGCGCGTGCGGATGTCGAAGTCCTGGTTGAACAGCAGGCGGTCCGGGTTCTTCAGGTACAGGTCGTCCAGGAACGGGCCGCTGATGTAGTAGAAGTTGCGCGAAACGTTATGGTCGTTCTGCTCGTACCACAGGCCGGCTTCCAGTTCGTGGATGCCCACCGTCCACGACAGCGCGGCGGTCAGGCCATCGCGGTTGATCGTGTAGTTGGTGCTGCGGATCGAAATCGGCAGCATCTTGTCGGTGCCGGGGTAGGACGGCTGGCCCGGTGCCCACCAGTGGCCCTGGCCACGGTTGTCGTGGTGATAGGCCAGCAGCTTCAGGCGACCCTGCTCACCCAGGCGAAGGTCAGCATCGACCGAATAGAGGTTGTCGTCACGCAGTGCACGGCTCTGGTAGTACGCATCGTCGATGCTGGTGACGCCACCGCTGAACCTGCACTTGCTGCGGTCCAGCGTGCCCGGCGCGCAGTACGCAGCAGCCACGGCTCGATCCCAGTCCGGTGCGTAGATGTTCCAGTCATAGCCCAGGCCGCGGGCCAGCATGTCCTTGGACAGGTAGGCGTAGTTGGCCTGGCTGGCGCGCGAGGTGGCCACGAACGCACCGAAACGATGGTCGCCCACGTTCCACACCGCCTTGGCGTTGAACTGGCGAGTGGTCTGGTTCTGGTACGGCGCAGCCCACATGTCCTGGTCCTGGTGCACGCCGGACACGTAGGCCGAGAAGCCGTTGATGTCGCCGGTATCCACGCGCAGGTAGCCACGGCGCTGGCTGTTGTCGCCAACGGTGACGCTGGCGCGACCGCCGAATTCGGTGGACGGGTCCATCGAGAAGTACTGGATGGTGCCGCCCAGGTTGCTGGTCGAGGCCACGCCCAGCGAACCGATGCCCTGCGACAGCTCGGCACCGGCCAGGTTCTCGGCGATGATCGCGCGGGCGATGCTCAGGCCGTTGTAGTTGCCGTAGCTGTTGTCGCCCAGCGGGATGCCGTCCAGCGTGTAGCCCAGGCGGCTCTTGTCGAAGCCACGCAGGCTGATGGTCTGCGATTCCTCGTTGGCACCGAAGGCGTCGTTGGACTGCACCGACACGCCCGGCAGGCGATCGAGGATCTTCTGGCCGCTGGTGCCCGGCGGCAGCACCTGCTTGTCGACGGTGGTGATGCGCTGCACCTGGCGGGTCTCGCCCTGGCCGATCACGGAGACGGTATCCAGCGTCTGCGCGCTCAGCGCGGCATCGGTGCTGGCGCCGGCATCGGCGGCGGTGGCGGCATGGGCGCTGGCGGCGGCGGAGAGCGCGATCGCCACGGCGATCGTCAGGTGTCGGGTCTGCATGGTGGTCCGTTGCATTGGGGGTGGTCACCGGCACGCGTGCGCGGTGCATGGCCACTATGCGAACGGAACATGAAACCTTCTTTACGGAAAACCAACGAACGGTGCAGGACAGTGGTGTGCGTCCTGCAACCTGTTCGTCATGGTGGTATGCCGGAGAGAATCAGAAGCGCTCACCGGGCCAGCTGAATTTGAGCTGGTCCATGCAGTCACGATCATGTTCGGAGAATGAGAACCCGATCTGGATGCCGTTCAGTACCGTGCCGAACACCGTCGACTCGTCCAGACTATGCCCTGACGGGACGGAAAGGACGTTGAAGTCGGGGTAGCGACGACCCATCTGCTTTCGCGAGATGCAGGCGCCGCCCAGCGACAGCGTAATGCCTTTGATGATTCGCCCCGACGCGTCGGTGTGGATCTGGCCAGAAGGCCCCTTGATCCTTCCGGCGACCACGAATGGCGCCAGATCGATGGTGGCGCTGTCGCCCCGGCCCCTTCCTGCTTCCGAACGCGAGCCGGCCGGAGCCAGTGGTGACAGCTGCGCGACAAGGTCAGAGCGTGCCAGTTGGAAGGACCAGCGCTCCACGAGCCGCCAGGTTGCGTCCGCCTCTTCTGCAGTGGCAGCGGGTGGGGTTGCCGCCAGTGGCGTGGTGGCGACCGCAAGAAGCGCAATCAGTATTGCACGCATGCCAACCTCCTTGATCCGCGATGTCAGCCGTTCGTCCATTGGGCGCGGCAAGCGCTGGCAGGTATAGCACCGGTTCTGCCGATGCATCGGGAAGTGCATCTCAGAAATGCAGAAACAAAAAGGGGCCGGATCCCCCTCGCAAGCGAAGGTTCACCGGCCCCGCGCACTCCGTGGGGGAGGCGGTCCACGCGCTGCGTGGAGACGGGCTCAACCCATGTACAGGCCACCGTTGACCGGATAGTCGGCGCCGGTCACGTACGAGGCTTCATCCGAGGCCAGCCATGAGCACAGGCCGGCCACTTCTTCCGGACGGCCCAGGCGTCGCACCGGCACCGAGGCGGCCAGCCGGTCCAGCACGTCCGGCGGGAAGCTGCTGATCGCCTGGCTGGCGATGTAGCCCGGCGACAGCGTGTTGACGGTGACCCCGCGTGAGGCCACTTCGGCGGCCAGCGCACGGCTGAAACCATGCATCGCGGCCTTGGCGGTGGCGTAGTTCACCTGGCCGATCTGGCCCTTGTGGGCGCTGACCGAACCAATGTTGATGATGCGGCCCCAGCCACGCGTGGCCATGCCATCGACCACCTGCTTGGTGAGGTTGAACAGCGCATTGAGGTTGGAGGCAATCACCGCGTTCCAGTCCTCCACCGTCATCTGCCGGAACAGCAGGTCGCGGCTGCCACCGGAGTTGTTGACCAGCACGTCCACTTCACCGACTTCGGCGCGGACCTTGGCGAACGCCGCGCTGGTCGAGGCCCAGTCGGTCGCGTTGCCTTCGGAGGCGATGAAGTCGAAGCCCTGTTCGCGCTGCTCGCGCAGCCAGTTGGCCTTGCGCGGTGAGTTCGGCGCGCAACCGGCAACCACGGTGTGGCCGCTGCGGGCCAGGCTCTGGCAGATGGCAGTACCGACACTGCCCATGCCGCTGGTGACGTAAGCGATTCGAAGCGTCATTGCAGAAGGCTCCTTTGGTAAGGGATCAGGCCGCGAGCGGGTACAGGCCGAACAGCAGGCTGCCGACCATCAGCAGCATCGAGATGGCGATGGCCCACTTCAGGGTGAACTTCTGGTGGTCGGCGAACTCGACCTTGGCCAGGCCCACCAGCAGGTAGGTGGACGGCACCAGCGGGCTGAGCAGGTGCACCGGCTGGCCGGCCAGCGAGGCGCGCGCCATCTCCACCGGGGTGATGCCGTAGTTGCCGGCGGCCTCGGACAGGATCGGCAGCACGCCGAAGTAGAACGCGTCGTTGGACATGAAGAAGGTGAACGGCATCGACGCTACTGCGGTGATCACCGCCAGGTACGGGCCCCACGATTCCGGGATCACCGCCAGGAAGCTGTGCGACATCGCTTCGACCATGCCGGTGTTGTTGAGGATGCCGGTGAAGATGCCTGCGGCGAAGATCAGCGACACCACCGACAGCACGTTGCCGGCGTGGTTGACTACGCGGCGGCGCTGTTCGGCCAGGTTCGGGTAGTTGATCACCAGGGCGATGGCGAAGCCGACCATGAACAGCACCGGCATCGGCAGCACGCCGATGATCAGCGCCGTCATCAGCGCCACGGTCAGGGCCAGGTTGACCCACAGCAGCTTCGGACGCTTGATGTCCTCGGCGTCTTCCACGGTCGGCAGCGGGTTGCTGTCGTCGGACACGCTGTTGTCCATCCAGCTGCCACCCTTGGGCAGGGTCACCACGCCGAGGCGACGGCGTTCCTTCAGGCCCAGGTACCAGGCCAGCAGCAGCACGCCGGCACAGGCGATCACCATCGACGGGATCAGCGGCACGAACACATCGGCGGGGTCCACGTGCAGCGCGGTGGCCGCGCGGGCGGTCGGGCCGCCCCACGGGGTCAGGTTCATCACGCCGCCGGCGAGGATGGTCACGCAGGTCATGTTCAGTGCGTTCATGCCCAGCCGCTGGTACAGCGGCAGCATCGCCGAGACGGTGATCATGTAGGTGGTCGAGCCATCACCGTCCAGCGAGATCAGCATCGCCAGCACCGCGGTGCCGAGCACGATCTTCATCGGATCGCCCTTCACGAAGCGCAGGATCACCCGCACCAGCGGATCGAACAGGCCGGCGTCGATCATCACCCCGAAGTAGAGGATGGCGAACATCAGCATCACGCCGGTCGGCGCGATCTTCTTGATGCCCTCCAGCATCATCTCGTCGATGTTGGCGCCGAAGCCGCCGATCAGCGCGAACAGGATGGGGATGGTGATCAGGGCGACGAGCGGCGACAGGCGTTTGCTCATGATCAAGTACATGAACGTAATGACCATGCCAAAGCCGAGGATGCTCAGCATCATCTGCGGACTCCTTGCGAAAACAGGACGTGGGGGAGTGGAAGGGGCCCGGGCGGAATACCCGGAATGTCGGGCTTAGAAGTCGTACTGCAGGCGCCCGGTGACCGCGCGCGTGCGGTCCACCGTGACCCCGGCCAGGCGGTCGCGGTTGCGGCTTTCGATCACGTTGAGCATGAAGCGCAGGTTGTCGCGCAGGTACCAGTTGCCACCCAGCGTCCACGCTTCGGTGCTGCCGCGGCGCAGGTCGGCTGCACCGTCGAGGTGCTGTGCGCCCCACATCTGGTCGTAGCGCAGTGCCACTTCGAAGGCACCGGCCTTGTGGCGGATGTCCTTCACCCGCGCGAAGCGGCCGGTTTTGCGGTCGTAGGCGCGGCTTTCGCCGGTGACGAACCAGCTGAGCATGCCGTAGGCGGCCATCACGTCACCGCGCTGCGCGCCGTCATCGAAGGTGGCACCACTGAACTCGCCCTGCCACGACAGCGGGCCGCGCACCTGCGCGTATTCCAGCGACCACTTGTTGACGTCGGTATCGCGGCCAGCGGAGAAGTCGACCAGGGTCAGGCGGCTCTCGTCGGACAGGTGGCCGGCCGGGCGCGGGCGGATGCGCAGGCCAGGCACGCCATTGGCGCCGGGGTTGTCGTAGGCCTCACGGGCCAGCGACAGGCCCAGGTGCAGCACGTCGCCATCGCTGGGCGAGGGCGCCCAGGTGACGCGGCCACCGGCGGCGCGGCCCTTCACCTGCCAGGCGTCGATGCTTTCCAGGCTGTAGATGCTGGCCGCCCAGGTGAAGTCACCTGGACTGGCCTGCCACGATGCACCCAGGCGGTACAGCGGCGCCAGCGTGGTGCCGGCGTTGCCGCGCTCCAGGAAGCTGCCGTAGTTGGAGCTGGTGCGGTCATCCAGCGAGAAGTACTGCTTGAACTGGCCCACGGTGAGCTTGCCGGCCTTGCCGAAGCTGCGTGCCAGGTACACGTCCTTGGCCTCGACGCGGTCGCCGGAGAAATCGGCTTCCAGCTTGTAGTCGACCACGAAGAACTTGCCGGACACATCGACCCAGGCACGGCGGATCTCGGTGTCATCCTTGTTCGGCGTACCGCGGTTGTCGTTGTCGAAGGTGGCGAAGTCCAGGTGCAGGCGGCCTCCGAGCGAAGCCGTGACCGGACGATCGTCTTCGGCGGCAAAGGCCGGCGCCGACAGGGCAGCCAGCGCCATCATGGCGGCAGGGCGCCGCCAGGCAAACGTGAATTCCACAAACCCTCCCAGGTGCGCGCCAGGCGCGCGGCAATCGTGGGCACCGGACGGTGCGCGGCCGCAGTCTGGGTTGCCGTAGCTGTCATCGTCCTGTCAACGGATTGTGCGGTGCAGCGTAAAACCGGCCACTGCGCTCACTGGGCCACGCCCGGCAAGCGCGGCGGCGGCATGCGGTAGCATTCGTTTCCCCTCCCACCCCCGTGCCCATGCGCCTGCTGCTGGTCGAAGACAACCCGGATCTGGCCGATGCGATCATCCGCCGCATGCGCCGCAGTGGGCACGCCGTGGACTGGCAGGCCGATGGCCTGGCGGCCGCCAGCGTGCTGCGCTACCAGAGCTTCGACCTGGTGGTTCTGGATATCGGCCTGCCCAAGCTCGATGGCCTGCGCGTGCTGGCCGGCATGCGCGAGCGCGGCGACAGCACACCGGTGCTGATGCTGACCGCGCGCGACGGCATCGAAGACCGTGTGCAGGCGCTGGACGTCGGCGCCGACGATTACCTGGGCAAGCCGTTCGATTTCCGCGAGTTCGAAGCGCGCTGCCGCGTGCTGCTGCGACGCGCGCGCGGCCAGGCCAGCGAAGTGGTGCAGATCGGTGGCTTCCAGTTCGACAATGCCGCGCACCGGGTCAGCCTCGACGGCGAACCGATCGAACTGCCGAACCGCGAGTACCGGCTGCTGGAGATCCTGGTCGGCCGCCTCGGCCAGGTGGTCGGCAAGGATGAGATAGGCAATGGCCTGTTCGGCTTCGACGATGAAGCCGGCCCGAATGCCATCGAGCTGTATGTGGGGCGCCTGAGAAAGAAGCTGGCAGGTGCACCGCTGCGCATCACCACGGTGCGCGGCGTTGGCTACCTGCTGGAAGCCAGTGATGACAGCGCCGACGCCGATGGCTGACGCGCGGACCGCGAACGCCGCACCGGGCTCGCTGCGGCGCACGCTGCTGCTCTACCTCGGCGCGTTGCTGGCGGTGTTCGCGGTGGCTCTGCTGTTTGCCGCGCGCGGCTATGGCCAGCGCGCCGCCAACCGTTCCTACGATCACCTGTTGGTGTCCTCGGCGTTGTCCATTGCCGATTCGGTGGCCCTGGTCGATGGCCAATGGCAGGTCGATCTGCCCTATGCGGCGCTGGACCTGCTGGCGATGGCCCCGGAAGACCGCGTGTTCTATCGGGTCGCCGACAGCCGTGGCAACCTGATCACCGGCTATGGCGACCTGCCGGCGCCGCCGCGCCGGCCCGGCACGCAACCGCAGCTGTTTGATGCGGCGTACAGTGGCGAGACCGTGCGCTTCGTGGTGGTCGGCCGCAGTTTCGCCGCCGCCTCGGCGCAGGGCGAAGTACAGGTGCAGGTCGGCCAGACCCGGCGTGCGCGTGAAGCGGTCGCGCAGGACATGGTCAACCGCGCACTGCTGGCGATCGGTGTGCTGTCCGGCCTGCTGCTGGCGCTGGTGGCCTTTGGCGTGCATCGCGCATTCCGGCCATTGGTGCGGGTGGAACGCGAGCTGTCACGCCGCGAGCCCTCTGACCTGAAGCCGCTGGATGCCCGTGTACCGCGCGAGATGGACCAGATGGTGGCGGCGTTGAACCGCTTCATGGAACGCCTGTCCAGCAGCAACGAGACCTTGCGTGCGTTCATGGCCGAGGCCGCGCACCAGATGCGCACGCCGTTGGCGGCATTGCGTGCGCAGGCACAGCTGGCGCTGGATGACGACGATCCCGAAGACATGCGGCGCAGCCTGCAGGCGATCGAGCGCAACGCCACCCACATGAGCCGGTTGTTGAATCAGTTGCTCAGCGATGCCAGCGTGATCCATCGTTCGCATCTGCAGCGCTTTGCTGCAGTGGATCTGGCCGAGACCGTGCACCAGGCCCTGCATGAAGCGCTGCCGCAGGCCGGCCCGGCGCCGCGCGTGCAGCTGGCGATGACCGCCGAGCCGGTACAGGTGCATGGCGATGCGCTGCTGCTGCGCGAGGCGATCAAGAACCTGGTCGACAATGCACTCAAGTACGGCGGCGACGGTCCGTTGCAGATCGCATTGACCGTGGAAGGCGGGCAGGCCGTGCTGACCATCGCCGACCACGGTGCCGGCATTGCCGCCGCTGATGCCGAACGCGTGTTCGAGCGCTTCGCCCGTGGCGAGGGCGCGCCGTCCGGCGGCGCCGGGCTGGGCCTGGCCATCGTCAAGCGCGTGGTCGACAGCCATGGCGGCCGCATCGATCTCAGCAACCGTCCGCAGGGTGGTTTGATCGCTACCATCCGCCTGCCCCGGAGCAGTTCATGATCCGCCTGTTCGCCACCGCCGTTGCCCTGCTGTTGGCCCTGCCGGTGCTGGCCGCGCCCGGCGATGTGCGCCGTTTTCCCGCACAGGCAAAGACCACGGCGCAGCTGCGCATCCACGGCACCACCGACATCGAAGTGTTCGCGGTGGTCATCGCCGACTACCAGCGGCTGCACCCGGGCACCGAAGTGGTGTACGAGGACATCATCACCCAGGACCTGTACGCGCGGTACCTGCACGACCGCGGCGGACCGGCATCGCCGGACCTGCTGATCTCCAGTGGCATGGACCTGCAGACCAAGCTGGTCAACGATGGTCATGCACTGCCGCACCGCTCCGCTCAGACCGCCGCGCTGCCGGCCTGGGCGCAGTGGCGCAACGAGGCATTCGGCATCAGCTACGAGCCGGTGGTGATGGTCTACAACACCCGTGCACTGCCGTCGGCGAAGGTGCCGCACACGCGCCGGCAACTGCTGGACCGGTTGCGCGCCGAAGGCGCACCGCTGCGCGGCAGGGTCGGCACCTATGACATCGAACGCAGCAGCGTCGGCTACCTGCTGTCAACGCAGGATGCGCAGCGTGGCAGCATCGCCGGTGCGCTGCTGGGCGCGCTGGGCGACAACGACGTGGTGCGCGAGGAGCGCACCGGCGTGCTGCTGGACAAGGTGGCCAGCGGACAGCTGTCGCTGGTCTACAACGTGCTCGGCTCTTACGCGCAGGCGCGCATCGACGCGGGTGCTCCGCTGGCGATTGTGGAGCCTGAGGACTACACGCTGGTGGTACTGCGTACCGCGGTGATTCCACGCACCGGCCCACACCCGGAAGAAGCCCGGCGCTTCCTCGACTACCTGTTGTCGCCGCGTGGCCAGCAGGTGCTGTCACGCGAGGCACGGCTGATGCCGATCGTCACCGGCAGCGCACGTGGCGACGATGCGCCCGGCCGCAGCCGCCGCCCGATCCAGCTGGGCCCGGGCCTGCTGGTGTACCTGGATGCACTCAAGCGCCGCCAGTTCCTCGATGCCTGGCGCAGCAGCGTGGAGCCGGCAGGGCGCTGAGGCGACGGCCTGCCCGTACAATGGCGGCATGAGCGAATACACCATCCTGATCGCCGATGACCACCCGCTGCTGCGTTCGGCGGTGGTGCAGTCATTGCGGCAGAGCCTGCCGCTGGCGCAGGTGCGCGAGGTCGCCAGCGCCGAGGCATTGGCCGAAGCCCTCGACGCGCACCCGGACGTGGACCTGGTGCTGCTCGACCTGACCATGCCCGGCGCGCACGGCTTTTCCGCGCTGCTGCACGTGCGCGGCTCGCATCCGGACATCCCGGTGGTGATCCTCTCGTCCAACGACCACCCCCGTGTGATTCGCCGCGCCCAGCAGTTCGGTGCCGCCGGTTTCATCCCGAAGTCGGCCCCGGCCGAGACCATTGGCGAGGCGGTGCAGGCGGTCCTTGATGGCGGCTTGTGGTTCCCGGCGATGGCCGCCGAACGCTCCGAGGCCGACGCCCTGCTGGCCAGCCGCCTGGCGCAGCTGACCCCGCAGCAGTTCCGCGTGCTGCTGTGCCTGGCCGATGGCCTGCTCAACAAGCAGATCGCCTATACGCTGGGGCTGGCGGAGAACACGGTGAAGGTGCATGTCACCGCGATCCTGAAGAAGCTCGAATGCCATAGCCGCACGCAGGCGGCGGTGCTGGTGAAGGCGCTGGAGCCCGAGGGCGACGCCGGCGGGAGGCTGTAACACACCGATCACTGCGCCCCGTGCGTCGCTCCCCAGGCCTGCAATGCCAACAGCACAGCCTCGCGGGGCAGAAGCTCTTGTTCGATCCGCCCCTTCGGTTGCATGAGTAGATGGCGATGGAACGCCTGCTCGTCTTGGTCCAGTCCCAAGGGTGGGGTGGAATCGGTGGGAACCGGCTCCTTCACTGCCAGTGCTGCGCAGTAGCGATCGAACATGGGGCGGTCCATCAGTACGCGCTGCAGTTCCGGCAGGTGCAGGCGCGCGCGGCCCAGCATCAGCAGGCCCCAGCTGTCCATGTCTCCCCAATAGCACACTGCGCGGCCACGCAGCCAGGGAGCCTGTAGCCACCCCAGATCCAGGCCTGAACCGAGCACAGCCACGGTATCGGTCAGTGCCGGCAGCAAGTGAACGCAGTGCTCGTTTTCGACCAGCAGCAGCCGTGTGCCGGGCAGCGGCGCGTGCATCAGCTCACTGGCTCGCACCCGGATCTGGTCGAAGGGCAGCAGCCCCGCTGTCAGCGGCACCACCCGCAGCCAGTGTTCGCCGCAGTCCTGGCCACCGAGGAAGGCAGCCAGGCCCTGCGCACTGGCCTGGTTGTCGAAGCGCTGGTCGAGCAGGGCAGTGACCAGGCCCTGGTGGCGTTCGAGGAACTTCGTGTCCATGCCGCCGAGGGCCAGCGACCGTAGTGGCTGCCCTTGGGCGATACCCGGGGTTAGCAGTGCCGCCACCGCGCACGCGCGAACTACGTCTTCGTCGCTGCGTTCGCGCCATAGGGCGCGGCGGCGCGCCAGCAGCCCGCGCATATCCTGGGGAGCATGCTGCTGCAGGAACTGCAACCGCTGCGCTTGGAGCTGGACGTCGGCGCCGGCCGCCGCCGCCCATTCCTGCAGGCTGGCGAACTCCCACGCGACCGGCAGCTCGATGGCAGATGCGACGCTGCGGTAGCGGCGTGGCTGCCAGCGTACGTGGCCTACAGCAACGCTACGCCAGTGCTGGAGATGCGCACGCACGACGGAGGTGTCCCGTTCCAGCTGCAGTGGCGTGGGTTGCGGGATCTCTACGATCCGTGGCCACGCGGCGGCATCAAGTGTCAGGTCCACGCGGGCCTGCGCTTTTTCCCACTGGCGCGCCAGCAAGAGGCTAATCTGTTCAGGCGTTTTCATCTGCGGAGGGACTCTGCGGCCCGCCGTACCTGGGCGTGATCCTCCAGCGCCTGCCAACTCAGCGATGTCAGGGTCGATTGGCGGCCCCGCCGGTGGACCACGATGGCCGAACGCGTATGGTTGCGCAGCAGGCGAAGTTCCTTGTTCGGGGTAACGAACAACGGGTGCAGGCCGAATTCGTGAAGTGCCCGCACAATGCGGCCGGCCACCGCGTGCGAGCTCTTGGAGAACGCTTCGTCCAGCACCACGGTGGCGAACAGAGGGCGTTCATTGCCCAATGGGCACAGTGCGTAGCTCAGCGATGCCGTCAGTACGTAACTGGCGATGATCTCTTTCTCACCACCGCTGCCTCCTTGGGAACTGGTCCGCTTTTCAATGATGCGTCCGCTGCCGCGCTCGCAGACCAGCACTGCGAAACGCAGGCGGTAGCGCGGGTCGAGCAGAGCCAGCGCGCCCTGGGTCTTGCGCCGTTCGGCGGCGTCGCGCAGCAGCGCGACGACCTGCGCCAACGCTTCATAGTGGGCTTCGCCTTCGTCGTCCTTCAACTGTGCCGCTCGCAGGTACTGCCGTGCCTTCTGCAATGTGCGTAATGACTCGTGCTCCACGCGCTGGGGCTCAAGTTGCAGATAGCGGTCCTGCTGGAAGTCGACCCGGCACAGCGTGGTATTGAGCGCGTGGATGCGCTCTTCGATCTGTGCAACTTCGATGTCCACTTGGCTGAGGAGTTGAGTGACGCCCTGGTCGGAGGACTGGTTCAGGTAGTCCAGGAAGCGGCTCAGCCGCTCGGGCAGGGCTTCTTCCACCAAGGTGGTCAATCGGGCGCGATAGGCCGGAACATCCTCCACGCTGATCCCGGCCTCGCTCAGCGCACCGGTATCTTGCGCCTTGGCGGCGGCCAGCTCGCGCAGGAGCGCCTGGGTCAGGGTGTTCAGGCGTGTCGAACTGCGTTTGACCTCATCGGCCATACGCTGGCTGGCGACACGCTCCTGGGCATCCAACGCGTGTGGATCGGCAGCCAGGGGAGCGGTGAAGTAAGCAGCTGCACGTTGCCGTTGCTGACTGTCCAGTGGCGCCTGGATACTGGTGCGAGCTGCGTCCATCTGCTGCGCAGCTGCGGCGATGTCCTTCTCGAACTGCGCGGATGAGGCGGTCAAGGCCGCGCGTTCATCCAGCTTCATCCGCGTATGCGCCTGGGCTGCTTCCAGGGCCAGGCGCGCGTGTTCAATCTTGGAGCTGGGGGACGTCAGCTCTTGCAGCTGGGAAATCAGGTGCTGCAGTTCCTGTTCAATCCGGCCATGATCGAAGTCCTCCAGACGCATCGCTTGCAACTGGGTGATCAGCTGCAGGCCACGCTCGGTGGTCTCGGCACACTGGACCGCGTCGTGCTTTATAGTGTCTGCCCTGGCAGTGTCCTCGGCATTTTCGCGCACTGATCGCTCCAGCTGCTGCACCCGGTCACGGTTATCGAAACCGGTCATCCAGTCGCGGTCCAGTGGCTTCTGGTCCTGTTTTTCGAATCGTCCGCCACTTCCGGAGAGACCGCCCTGCACGGTCATCGCATGTGCTGTGCGGTGTAGCGCCTGTGTGTCGGCTACGCAATGGCGATCCTTTCCTGAGACCAAGGCCTTCACGGCGTCGCGGTGCGGGCCGGGGGCGTACTCCAGCATGCGCGCGAACCCGTCAGCGAAGAACGAGGGTGCCCGTGCGGATGGTTGCGCATCTAGCAGGCGCACATGTAGCTTGTTGTCCCGGCTGTTGATCCAGGCCAAGGCCTGCGCGAATCGTGCCGCGGGCACGATCAGGCGCAGGCGGTCGCTGCCCAAGGCACGCTCGATCGCGCCGCGCCATTGCGCATGCTCAGGTAGGACCTGCACCTGTTCGGCTAGAAAGGGAAGGTCGTTCTCGTCCAGTTGCAGATGATTGGCCATCTCGAGGCGAAACATCTGCTGGGCTACCGGGACATTGGACGTGGTATGGCGGCGTGCCTGCGCCAGTTCGGCGGCCAGCCTCTGCCGGTCGTTGTCCAGCGCCTGCCAGCGTGCGCCGGCCTCCCAAGCGGCACTGCGCTGTTGCTGGGATGCCTGTGTCTGGACGTCGCGCAGTTCGGCCAGCGCTCGTTGGTTGTCATGCCATGTCGCATCATCCGTAGGGACCGGGAGATCCAGTCCGGCGGCGATCTGACGGTAGTGTGCGGCCCGCTCGCGCTTCTGGTCCAACAGCACCTGCTGTGCGTCGATGCGTTGCCGGAGCACTTCCAGTTGGGCGCCGCCACTGCCAATGTAGATGGCCTGCAGCTGGGTTTCCCGCTCGCGCGCCTGCGCGATGTCCTGCTCGGCCTGCTGTTGCTGCCGTTGCACCTCCGTGCGCTGCTGCTGCAGCTCTGTCAACCATGCTGACCACAGGTCGTGCCTACGCTCCGCATACCAAACCGGCAGCAGCGACTGCAGTTCCTGGGCCGCTTGGTTCTCGGCCTGCACCGCCTGGTAGTCCTTCCAGGTGCGCTCCACCGGCAGCAGCGCGTCGCGCTGCCGGCGCGCGGTTTCCAGTTCGGCGCGGATGCCAACCAGCACCGTGAACTCGTCCGCCACCGCGCGCGCGCCTTCGAAGCCGGAACGGTCATCCAACACCAGTTCGCGGAACACCTCGTCGATGCTGTTGAGCTGCTTGAGTCCGGCGGCACGGTTGAGCAGCGAAAAGGCGTTCTCACCCACCTCGAAATGGCTGCGCAGCCGGGACAGGAACGTCTGCTTTGTTTCATAGACCTTCACGCCTGGGACCTGGCGTTCCAGTTCCTTCAGGCCTCGTGCGCTGCCATCGCGATGTGCTTCCAGCCAGGCGTCCAGTCCGGGTTCGTCGGAGAGGCAGAACAGCCAGCGCCTTTTCAGGTCGGCCAGCGCAGAACTGGTGCCATCGAACCAGAACACGGCGCCGACGCGGACGGTGGACGCACCGTCGCTGAATCGCGCAGCGATCGCGCTGACCACGGCGCCCGGGCGACCGATGTGGGCGGTATCGCTGCTGTCGTTGCCGGCACCAGACACACCCCGTACATAGGACACCAGATCGCGGTCACTCTCGTGTCCGCCAGTGGAGGCAAGGTTATATCGGGGCGCGGCCACCAGCAGCGTCATCAGCGCGTCGATCAGGGTGGTCTTGCCACTGCCCGTCGGGCCTATGATGGCGGTGCCGGCCAGGTCCATGCATGCGCTGTGGCGCCCTTCGAATGGCCCCCAGTTGTACAGGTCCAGATCGGTCAGGACGCTGCTGGGCAGCAGGGATGAGTCGCTCATGCCTCCTCCCGCGCATTGTTGTCAGCGGATTCACCCGCGCGATCGGCAGCGTCGCTCATGGCCTGCAGCAGGGCCTGCAGGTTTTCCGGGTTGGCAAGGTGGACAATGATCGGACGGATGGTGACGCGTTCCTGCTCGTCGATGTCCGATACCAATCCATGGCCTTTGAGTTGTTCCAGTAGTGCCAACAGCCGCTTGCGCTCCTGCTGGTCGCTGCCGAGGAAACCCAGGTAGGCCTGCAGATGCGGCAGCAGGTCATCGATATCCAGCTGTGGGGGGAGGGCGCCGACGCCCGACTCAATTTCGTGGGCAATGAACTGCTGGCGCAGGATCGCCACCAGCAGCGACTGTTCCAGGGTTAGACGCTGCTTGCGTACCAGCGGGTGTGACCACTCATCCAAGTCATCGCCGCCATCGGCCACGACCAGATAGGCCAGTCCACGGATGTCATCGATGCGGACGTCGAGGTCGAGGTTGGCCAGCACCGCACGGATGGTATCCGCCTGGCTCAGCACAATCTGGTACAGATTGGGCTTTGCACCGTCCACAAGGCCGTGGCGGAGCAGTTCAAGCAGAGCTTGCCGCACCAGCGTGTCCAAGGGGAGTGTGGTCGACGGCGCTGGGGTCGGATCGGGAACGGAGGGCATCAGAGCCTCGCTATCGGAAAACGGGAATGAGCTGGATGCTTGAGTCATGGTTCCCACGCGAAGTCGTTCAAGGCATCCGGATCCAGCCGGACGTGCGGCACTGTGAAGCGCAGCGTGCCACCATCGCGGGCCAGCACATTCAGCTGCTCGGTGTCGCCAGTGAAGTCACTGGCGGCTTCGCGTGCCATGCCGATCCATACCGCCAGGCTCTCCAGATCATGCGTGGGCGGTAGTGCCGCAGCCAGTTCGACAAGCGACACCGGTGTGCCGGCCTCGCGAACCCAGTCGAGTGTGTCGTGCACCAGTGCTTCCCGATCGAGGCCATCAAGCGCGTCCCAGAAGTCCGGTTCTACCTCGGTGATGTCGGCGGCGCGGCGCTCCAGCGCCAGCTCGCGGCGCGTTTCTGTATCCAGGTCCTTGCAGCGCAGGCGCTCGACTAAGGGCAGACCACCGCAGGAGAAGGCGATTGGAGGCAACGGCGAGTGAGCGCGTCGTTCGGACTGGCGCGACCAATCGACATGCTGCGCCGCTTGGAACACGTCATTCAGCAACTGGCCCACGCGGTTGTGTTCGGCGGCCACGCCGGTGCGCAGGAACCCACGAACATCGCGCTCGCTGCGCGAGCGAGTGCGGATCACGACGGCTGATTCCTTCACCAGGCGCAACACCAGTAGTCGCAGTTCGGTTTCCTGTGGTGGATTCAGGGCATTGCGCGCGCCCTCGTGCTCCAGGATCCTGCGCAGGCGCCGCTGCATGGCATGCAATTCGACGTCATCGCGCAGTTGCAGGTGGAAGGTCTGGAATACCCGTCCTTCTGGAGTCTGGAGGAGTTCGTCATGGCCATCCAGGAAGGTCTGCAGGATCGCGCCGCGATGATTGCCTTCGGCGACGATGTCGTGACGCAGACGCTGATCGGCCTCGCGCCAGGAGTCTTCCACGCGCCGGAAGTCTGCGCGCAGGCCGACGGCGAGGGTGTACAGTTCACGGATCGCCTCGCTGGCTTCCTGTGCGCTGGCCACTTCGACATGCCCGGCCTCGGCGCGTGTCAGTTCATCCTGCAGTGTTTTGATCTGCTGACGCAATTGTATCGCGCGGGCTTCCGGGTCGCTATTCAATCGCGCATCCAGATGCTCGATCTCGCGCTGCACTACCGCCAAGCGCGAGGCCGTGGAGGTCATGATCCGTCCTTCCAATGAACCGATGAAGCGAAGCGCGCTTTCCAGTGCATCGGTGGCGTGCAGCCGACTCTCGCGTTCAATCACCAGCGAGCGCCGAATCCAGTCGCGTAGTTCACGCCGTGCGACTGCTGCGGGATCCCCTTGGATGTCCAGTTCGCTGTTGCCGGCGTGGGCGCTGAACAGGTCGGCCAGGGCCGTCTGCGCGTCCTCGACCGGAACGCCGTCCGAACTGCCCTCGAACAGCGTCTGCAGGCAGCTGAGCATCAGTGGTGCCCGGCGTGCAGCGACGATCTGCCACGCTGGATGCCGAGAACGTGCCAGCAGATAGCGTTCAAGACGTTCGCGAGGGCCGTTGATCATGGTGCATCAAGCAGGTGGAATGCCTTGCTACAGTGCCACGCCTTGCCGCGAGGGGCCAGCATGTGGCCTCAAGCGCATCCGGTAAGCGGATCCCCATCGTGTGTGCCGCCATTCCAAAGGTGACAACTGTCACCCGCGATACCGCACCAGCAACTGACTCATCAGCGCCCGCAGCGCCGGCGGTTTCACCGGCTTGGCAATCATTCCCCAGCCACGCTCGGCGGCCATCTCACGCAATCCCGCATCGCGCTCGGCGGTGACCAGCACCACTGGTGGCCGGGCCCGCCACAGCTCTGCCAATGTCTCGTACAGCACCGGCCCGTGGTGATCGCCCATGCGCACGTCCAGCAGCACCAGCTCTGGCACGGTTGCCGTCGTGGCCAACTGCAGTGCGGCCTGCGGGCCATCGGCCAGCAGCACCTCGCAGCCCCAGCGCTCCAGCAGCGCGCGGCTGGCCGCGCACACGTGCGGATCGTCATCGATCACCCACACCCGGCGCCCTCGCAGCGGGTTGTCCGCCGCCGGTTCCTGCGCCAGCACCGGGGCGGGCGCGGTGGCGGGAATCGCGCCCGCGTCGCCGAACGGCACGCCCACGGCGAACACGCTGCCCTGGCCCAGCTGCGAGCGCAGCCGGATCGGATGTCCGAGCAGGCGGCCGATGCGGTCGACGATGGCCAGGCCAAGGCCCGCACCGCGCTGCTGGCCGTCGTGCAGGCGGCGGAATTCCTCGAAGATCTCGCCCTGCAGCGCATCGGGAATGCCGGGGCCCTGGTCGTGCACTTCGATCCACAGCAGGCCTTCGCGGCGACGGCAGCCCAGAAGCACGCGACCGCGCTCGCTGTAGCGCAGCGCGTTGGACAGGAAATTCTGCAGGATGCGGCGCAGCAGCGCTTCATCGCTGACCACCACCGCATCGGTATCGACCCAGTCCACCACCAGGCCACGTGACTGCGCGGCGATGCCGAATTCGCGCGCCAGTGTCTGCAGCAGCGGCCCGAGCCGGAACGCCTGCACACGGGTCGGCAGGCTGCCCGATTCCAGCCGCGCGATATCCAGCAGACTGTTGAGGATCGCATCCTGCGCGGCCAATGCAGCGTCGATGTGATCGCTGGTCTGCTGCTGCGCCGGGTCGCTCAGCTTGCCGCGCAGCACCGAGACGAACATGCGCGCTGCGTTGAGCGGTTGCAGCAAGTCGTGCACGGCCGAGGCGACGAAGCGGGTCTTGTAGCGGTTGGCCTGTTCGGCCTCGCGGCGTGCTTCGTCCAGGTCGTGGGTACGTTCGGCGATGCGGTGTTCCAGTGCATCGGCCAGCGAGCGCAGTTCGCGTGCAGCATTCTTGTAGCTGGTGATGTCGGCGTAGCTGGTGACGAAACCGCCGTCGGGCAGCGGGTTGCCGCGTATCTCCAGCACCGTACCGTCGTCCTTCTCACTTTCGCGCATGTGCGGACGGCCGCTGCGCAGGTGGTTGAGGCGACGCTCGATGGCCTCGTCGACCGGGCCGGGACCGAGCAGGCCACGGCGTGCGTTGAAGCGGAACAGTTCCTCGATGGGCCGCCCCACGCGCACCAGGTCCAGCGGGAAACGGAACAGTTCCAGGTAGCGCGAATTCCATGCGACCAGACGCAGGTCCCGGTCGATCACCACCACGCCCTGCGGCAGGTGTTCAAGGCTGCGGCTTAGGCCGCTGTCGGCATCGGTGGCGGCCTGCAGCAGGCCATCCTGTGCGGTGCGCAGTTCCTGTGCATGCTGCTTGAGCAGGGTTTCCAGCTCGCGGCGGCTGCGCAGGCGATGCTTGGCCAGGCGCCGGCGCTGCTGCACGAACAGCACCAGGAAGCCCAGCGCCAGCCACGCAGCACCTCCGGTAAGCGCGGCCGCACGGCCGGCGGCGGTGGCGGCACTGGCGTCGTGCAGCAGGTGCAGGTTCCAGTCTTCGGCCGGCAGCGCAAGGCTCTGCCACAGCATCGGCTGCGGCAATGCCGGATCCAGCAGGCGCACCATGCGGCCGCCATCGGCCAGTACATCCTCGGTACGTGCGCGCAGTGGCTGCAGGGTGCGATCGGCGTACTGGCGGGCGTCCAGCATCTCGCGGCGCTCATCGGCGCCCAGTGGGCGCAGCAGGCGGTAGCGCCAGCTGTCACGGTTGGCCAGGAACACCACGTCGTGGTCGTCGCTGGCCAGCACCACGTCAGGGCTGCTCAGCCACTCCTGCTCCAGTGCCGACAGCTCGACCTTGATCACCACCACGCCGAGCCGCTTGCCGTCTTCCTCGATGGCCTGCGACAGGTAGTAGCCGGGCACGCCGGTGGTCATGCCGATGCCGTAGAAGCGGCCGCGGCCCTGGGCCAGCGCCTGGCGGTAATAGGGACGATAGCTGTAGTTCTCACCGACGTTGGTGGTCGGCTGGTCCCAGTTGCTCGCCGCCACCGCCACGCCATCGTGGCCGACCAGGGTCAGGGTCGAGGCACGGGTGACTTCATTGGCGCGTTGCAGCTTGAGGTTCAGCCGCTGCCGTTCGGTGGGCGAGGGCGGTACGCGCAGCGCGTGCAGCAGATCCGGATCCAGTGCCAGTACCTGCGGCAAGGTGCCGAAGCGGTCGATGCGCTGCTGCAGGCCCTGGCCATACAACTGCAGCTGGCGTTGTACCTGGCTGCTTTCCTCGCCGAGGGCGCGCCGCCAGGCGTAGTGGCCGGCGGCGACCGCACACAGCACGGTGCCGCCGACCATCACCGCGATGGTCAGCAACAGCATCCGGTGGCGGCTGAGCCAGTACATGGCGGCAGTCTACGCAGGGCCGGCGGGCGTGGCGTACACGCCCGCCGGGATCTGACGTGGAAGGGGTCAGAAGTGCATCTGCGCGCGCAGTTCGAAGATCTCCGGCGTGCTGTGCACGCCGCGACGGCTGGCGTCGACCTTGACGTAGTTGGCCTGGAACTTGAAGTGGCTGGTCAGGTACCAGTTCGCACCCAGAGTGAGGTCGTGCTGGCGGCCGCCGAGGATGCTGCCATCGTCGAGGTCCATGCGGCTGTAACGGGCCACCAGTTCCACCGCGCCGTAGTCGTGCGCCGGCTTGATGTTGGCCACCGCACCGGCGTTGTACGGGCGCGATTCGCCGGTCAGCACCCAGCTCGCCATCGCGTACTGGCCGCTGCCGGTGTAGTCGGGCTTGCCGTCATTGCGGGTGACCGTGGCGCGCAGGGCTTCGGCCTGCAGCGAGAACGGGCCGCGGATCCAGATGCCTTCCAGGCCGGTGCGGCGGATCTGGTCGGCGGTGACCAGCGCGCCGGAATCGACATAGCGGATGTCGGTCAGGCCGGCTTCCGGACGTGCGCGCAGGCGCGCGCTGGCCTCGTGGTGCACGTCGCGGCCATCGCTGTAACCGCGCGGATTTTCCTGCGAGTAGGCCAGGCCCAGGTGGATCACGTCACCCGGCGCCTTCACCGGGGTCCACACCGCACGCACGGCCTGGGTGGTGCCCGGGTTGTCACCCTGCAGGTCCTTGCCGCCATAGGCGCCGGCCTGCAGCAGGTACTGCGGGCGCTCAAGCACCCATTCCACACCCGTGCGGCGGCCAGCGTAGAAGGCCTGCACCGGCAGTGCGGTTTCCAGGAAGCTGCCGGCGCGCGAGGACGTGTTCGCGTCCAGGCCGACCGGGGTCTTCATGTAGCCGAAGCGGAAGCGGCCGATGTCGCGGCCGAAGAAGGCCTTGCTTTCGAAGCGCACGAACACGTCCAGCCAGGTATCGGACTGGAAGTCGTAATAGACCATCGCGTCGTAGACGCCCTTCTTCTTCAGCGTCGCTCCGAACTCCTTGCGGCGCACGGCGTCGTCGTCCTCAAGGCCACTGCCCGAGGAGAAATCGTTGTAGTCGTAGGCGATGTTGGCGGTAGCGGCCAGCTCGGTGCCGTCGCCGAAGGCGTACTTGGTCGGCCAGTTGTCGAAATCGGCAGCCGAAGCGAAGGCGGGAAGCGCGGCCAGCGACAGGGCCAGCAAGGTGGGAATCGGGCGCATGTTGGGTGCGGCTCTCTCAGATTGCGTGTGGACAGGACAACAACGGCCGCAAGGGCCGGAACTTTCGCAATGACGCGCCCGGCCGTTCAGCTCGGGCCACCGGCCTCCCCGTGATCGGGCGGTGCGGCGCCAGTGTAGGCACCGCGGCCACCTGAACCGGGGGGCTAGTACCAATAGGTTATCTGCGCCAGCGTGCCCGGCGCGTACAAAGGCGTCCATTGGTCGCACCCCCTGCGCGTGCTGCACAGGGCCTGCGGTCAGTTTCCACGGTAACGGTTCCCGTGCAGTCCCGGGGCCGTACGTGCCTGAAAACGCCCCTTCCGGAGTCCGCCATGCACATCCCGACCGCAGCACCGGTGCCTGCAAAGCCGTTGCCGATCTATCGCCAGCTGTACTTCCAGGTGATCGTGGCGATCGTCCTGGGCGCCATCCTCGGCCACTACGAACCGTTGATCGGCGAGAAGATGAAGCCGCTCGGCGATGCCTTCATCAACCTGGTGAAGATGATCATCGCACCGGTGATCTTCCTGACCATCGTCACCGGCATCGCCGGCATGACCCACCTGCGCACGGTGGGCCGCGTATTCGCCAAGGCGATGGCGTACTTCCTGTTCTTCTCCACGCTGGCGCTGATCGTCGGCATGATCGTGGCGCACGTGGTGCAGCCCGGCGCCGGCATGAACATCAACCCGGCCGAGCTGGACCAGACCGCGGTGCACAGCTACGTCGAGAAGTCGCATGACCTGACCCTGGTCGGCTTCCTGATGGACATCATCCCGAAGACGCTGCTCAGCGCGTTCGTCGATGGCAACATCCTGCAGGTGCTGTTCGTGGCCGTGCTGTTCGGCATCGCGCTGGCATCGGTGGGCGAGAAGGGCAAGCCGATCGTGAACTTCCTGGAGGCGCTGGTCGCCCCGGTGTTCAAGCTGGTCCACATCCTGATGAAGGCCGCGCCGATCGGTGCCTTCGGCGCAATCGCCTTCACCATCGGCAAGTACGGCGTTGGCTCGCTGATCAACCTGGCCTGGCTGGTGGGTTCGTTCTACCTCACCGCCTTCCTGTTCGTGGCGGTCATCCTGGGCCTGGTCTGCCGCCTGTGCGGCTTCTCGGTGTTCAAGCTGGCGCGCTACCTGAAGGCCGAACTGCTGCTGGTGCTGGGCACCTCCTCGTCGGAGTCGGCGCTGCCGTCGCTGATGGAGAAGATGGAACGCGCCGGCTGCAGCAAGTCGGTGGTGGGCCTGGTGGTCCCGACCGGCTACTCGTTCAACCTGGACGGCACCAACATCTACATGACCCTGGCGGCGCTGTTCATCGCCCAGGCCACCAACACCGAACTGACCCTGGGCCATCAGATTGCCCTGCTGCTGGTCGCCATGCTCAGCTCCAAGGGCGCGGCCGGCGTCACCGGCGCCGGCTTCATCACCCTGGCCGCCACCTTGGCCGTGGTGCCGGAGGTGCCGGTGGCCGGCATGGCGCTGATCCTGGGCGTGGACCGCTTCATGAGCGAATGCCGCTCGCTGACCAACTTCATCGGCAATGCCGTGGCCACGGTGGTGGTCTCGCGCTGGGAGGGGGCGCTGGACCGCAACCGCCTGAAGCTGGCGCTGGACGGCCGCGAAAGCGAACTGCCGCCGCTGATCGATGCCGTGCCCGAGGCGCTGCCGGCCAGGGGCTGATCCAAGTGTGTGGTACCGCGGGGCCGATCACGACAGTGGTACGGCCCCGCGGCGTTTCAAGGCGTCCCATGGCTGTCATGGGACGCACCGAAGCAGGTGTCGCGGTACCGTCGCATACGGCACGGAATTGTGCGGTCGCAGCATGCCTGCGACAGGATAGCGACAGGTCCAGACGCTCCAACGGGGGTATCATCCCCTGTCCCTTCTGCCCATTCATGTAACCCACATCGATGTCCAACGAAGATTTCAAACAGGCCGCCCTCGATTACCACCGGATGTCCCCGCCGGGAAAGATCAAGGTTTCCGCTACCAAGCCCATGCTGACCCAGCGCGACCTGTCGCTGGCGTATTCGCCGGGCGTGGCGTACGCCTGTGAAGCGATCAAGGCCGACCCGCAGCAGGCCAGCGAGCTGACCGCCCGCGGCAACCTGGTGGCGGTGATCTCCAACGGCACCGCGGTGCTGGGCCTGGGCAACATCGGCGCGCTGGCCGGCAAGCCGGTGATGGAAGGCAAGGGTGTGCTGTTCCAGAAGTTCGCCGGCATCGATGTGTTCGACATCGAAGTGGATGAAACCGACCCGGACAAGCTGGTCGACATCATCGCCTCGCTGGAGCCGACCTTCGGCGGCATCAACCTGGAAGACATCAAGGCGCCGGAATGCTTCGTGGTCGAGCGCAAGCTGCGCGAGCGCATGAAGATCCCGGTGTTCCATGACGACCAGCACGGCACGGCGATCATCGTCGGCGCAGCGGTGCTCAACGCCATGGCGATCACCGGCAAGAAGATCGAGGAAGTGAAGCTGGCGACCACGGGCATGGGCGCGGCCGGCATTTCCTGCGTGAACATGCTGGTGCAGCTGGGCCTGAAGCCGGAGAACATCCTGGCCTTCGACCGCGAGGGCGTGATCCACACCGGTCGTACCGACCTGGACCCGGAAAAGCAGCGCTATGCGCGCGACACCGACAAGCGCACCCTGGCCGAGATCGTCGACGGCGCGGACATCTTCCTGGGCCTGTCGGCGCCGGGCATCCTGACTGCCGACATGGTCAAGACCATGGCGCCGGATCCGGTGATCTTCGCGCTGGCCAACCCGACTCCGGAAATCATGCCGGAACTGGCGCGCGCCGCCCGTCCGGATGCGATCATCGGCACCGGCCGTTCGGACTACCCGAACCAGGTCAACAACGTGCTGTGCTTCCCGTACCTGTTCCGTGGTGCGCTGGACGTGGGCGCGACCGCGATCAACGAGGAAATGAAGATCGCCTGCGTGCGCGCCATTGCGGCGCTGGCGCGTCGTGCGGCCACCGACATGGGCTCGGCCTACGGTGGCGAGACGCCGAGCTTCGGCCGTGAATACCTGATCCCGCGCCCGTTCGACCGCCGCCTGCTGGTGGAGCTGTCGGCCGCCGTGGCCCAGGCCGCGATGGACTCGGGCGTGGCCTCGCGCCCGATCGACGACATGGGCGCTTACCGCGACAAGCTGGCCCAGTTCGTCTACCGCACCAGCCTGATGATGAAGCCGGTCTACGACCGCGCGCGCAGCGACAAGCAGCGCGTTGTGTATGCCGAGGGCGAAGAGGAAGTGGTGCTGCAGGCGGTGCAGAACGTGGTCGATGACGGCCTGGCGCACCCGATCCTGATCGGTCGCCCGGAAGTGATCGAGTCGCGCATCGAGCGCCTCGGCCTGCGCCTGAGGATCGGCGAGAACGTTGAAGTCACCAACATCAACGACGACCCGCGCTTCAACGAGTACTGGCAGTACTACCACGGCCTGACCGGCCGTCGTGGCGTGACCGTGGCCGCGGCGAAGAACCTGATGCGTTCGCGCCCGACCCTGATCGCTGCAGTGATGGTGGCCCGTGGCGAAGCCGATGCGATGCTGACCGGCATCGTCGGCCGCTTCCACAAGAAGCTGGGTTACGTGCGCAGCGTGCTGCCGCTGGAGCCGAAGGTCACCTCGACCTCGGCGATGACCGGCGTGATCAACCAGCAGGGCGTGTTCTTCTTCGTCGATACCCACGTGCAGGAAGACCCGACCGCCGAGCAGCTGTGCGAAGCGACCCTGCAGGCGGCCTACCGCATGAAGCTGTTCGGCATCGAGCCGAAGGTGGCGCTGCTGTCGCACTCCAACTTCGGCAGCCACGATTCGAAGGACGCGCTGAAGATGCGCCAGGTACGCGAGCTGCTGCTCAAGCGCAACCCGCGTCTGAACGTGGACGGCGAGATGCAGGGCGACACCGCGTGGGACGAAGCGCTGCGCCAGAAGCTGCTGCCGGGCTCGACCCTGCAGGGTCGAGCCAACCTGTTCGTGCTGCCGAACCTGGAAGCGGCCAACATCGCCTACAACCTGGTGCGTGTGTTCACCGACGGCGTGGCGATCGGCCCGATCCTGATGGGCGTGAACAAGCCGGTGCATATCCTGACCACCAGCGCGACCTCGCGCAGGATCCTGAACATGACCGCCATTGCGGCGGTGGATGCGCAGATCCGCAAGCAGCTGGAAGCGGAAAAGAAGGCGTAAGCCTTCTTTCCAGCGTCAGCTGCAGAAGCGCGCCCCCCGGGGCGCGTTTCTGTTTCCGCAAAGCGGAAACGGGTAGTGCCGGCCGCTGGCCGGCAACCCCCAATGATGTTCAGGCGCACAACGGCAGCCGGCCAGCGGCCGGCTCTACCTCCGGGCTGTGCCGCACGCGCTACGCAACCCGGTCATTTCGCAATCGCCGCGGTCGCTGCGCGTTTCTGTTTCCGCAAAGCGGAAACGGGTAGTGCCGGCCGCTGGCCGGCAACCCCGATGATGTCCAGGCGCACGACGGCAGCCGGCCAGCGGCCGGCTCTACCTCCGGGCTGTGCCACACGCGCTACGCAACCCGGTCATTTCCCTGCAACGCCATTGCGGCCCAATACGCCCACGCGGCCCGGCCGTGGGAAGGGACCGGACCGGCCTTCCCACCCTGGGCCCGACCACCTCCCCATCGGCGAAAGTGTCATGCGCAATCGAGTGACCCGGCGGTATTTCCAGCAGCTGTTCGCGCTCTACGCAGGTTTCGTGCAGTCGCGCTGAGGCAGCAATGCGGTAGCGCCGGGCAATGCCCGGCGAACGTGCGGTGCGTGGGTGTCAGTGCCGCTTGCCGCGCCGTGCCGGCGCCGGCGGTGGTGCGTCCGAACGCGGCTTGGCGTACTGCGCCCACAGCGCCGGCAGTGCCTTGCCGGTATGCTTCTGCCACAGCGCCGGTGCATAGCGGCCGTCGCGCAGGGCCTTGTCCAGTGCCAGCACCAGGCCGGGATGTTCCGCCTCCGCCCACTTCAGGAACGCACCGGTCACCCGGTAGCCGCTGTCCACGTTCTGCCCCTTCTCGACCTTGCCGGGCAGTGCCCAACCGGCCGCGGCATTGTCCATGCCGTAGCGGTCGCGCGCGTAGTCGGCGATGCCTTCCACCAGCCAGCCCGGTACCCGTGCATCGCCATAGCCGGGATACCCCTGCACGATGTGCATCGCCTCATGGGTGACCAGGTCGATGTCGTTCGGATGCTGCTCCAGCCAACCCGGATTGATGGTGATCGTCGCTGCCTGGTCCTTGTCGCCGACGAAGGCGATGCCGGTGTAGGCCGGATCGATCACGATACGCACCATTGACGGCGCAGCGGGATGGAAGTCCGCACGTTCGCGCAGGTACGCGAAGAAGAACGTATCGATCACCCGCTTGCGCTGCGGTGCGGCCAGGGCGCCACGGGCGTCCTGGTAGTTCAGCGTCACGCCGTCGCGGGTCAGCTGCGTATCGAACGCCTGGGTCTGGCCGAAGCTTGAGAAGGACAGGGCAACAAGGGCCAGAGGCAGTAGACGGAAGCGCATGCAGCTCATTGTACGGTGCCGGCCGCCAGCAGTTCGATCTCCGCCAGCGGCAGCCGTGCCGGTGCCGCCAGGCGCAGGCGGTACTCGCCGTAACGACCAGGTTTGGCGATGCGGAACGGACGGGTCTGGCGGGCGGATTCGAAGTCTTCGCCGCTGCGCTGGTCGAGCACGGCCCAGCTGCCGCCGCCGTTGCGCGCCTCCAGCGTCCATTCACCGCCCTGGATGCGGCCGTCACCGCTGGTCAGCGTGTACATCGTCGGGGTGCCCTCGGCCAGGCCGGTCAGCGCGATGGTTGCACCGGCGCCCAGACCCACTGTGGTGCCGGCATCGTCATCGACCAGCGCGGGCAGGGTACGGCCATCGGCCAGCGTCGCCTTCGCGCCGCTGCCGAGCAGGTCGTGCAGCAGCTGCGGGTGCTGGCCGCGCGCGGTCAACGAGCGCGGCACATCGTCCACGCCGCTGCCCCAGCGCGAGGGGCGGGGTCCCATCACGAAGTCGAGGGTCGCGCCCTTGGCGATCAGGTCGTGCGGCACCCAGGTCTTCGTCCACGGCGTACCGTTGATCTTCAGCGACTGCACGTAGACGTTCTCACGCGAGTTGTTGGCCGCGTTCACGGTCAGCACCGCGCCACCCTGCAGCTCCACCCGTGCATGCTCGAATGCCGGCGAGCCGATCACGTACTCCGGGGCGCCCATGCGCAGCGGGTACAGGCCCAGCGAGGCCAGTACGTACCATGCCGAGGTCTCGCCATTGTCCTCGTCGCCCGGGTAGCCCTGGCCGATCTCGCTGCCGACGTACAACCGCGACAGGATCTCGCGCACGTGCTGCTGGGTCTTCCACGGCTGCCCGGCGTACAGGTACATCCACGGGATGTGGTGCGCCGGCTGGTTGCTGTGCGCATACATGCCCATGCGCACGTCGCGCGCTTCGGTCATCTCGTGGATGGTGCCGCCGTACGAGCCGGCCAGTGCCGGGTCCGCGGTTTCAGGTGTGGCGAAGAAGGTATCCAGCTTCGCCGCCAGCTTTTCGCGGCCGCCATACAACGCGGCCAGGCCTTCGCCATCGTGGGCGGCGGTGAAGGCGAAGGTCCAGCCATTGGATTCGGTGTAGTCGTGGCCCCACACGCGCGGATCGTAGGCCTTTGCGTCCACGCGCCAGCGACCATCGGCCTTGCGGCCCTGGAAGAAGCCTGCCGCCGGATCGAACATCGTCGCGTAACTGGCGGCGCGATGGCGGAAGTAGTCGGCCTCGGTGCTGTAGCGCTCGCGTGCGGCGGGCGCGGTCGCGCGCTTGGCCAGGGCATCGGCCATGTTGGCGATGCCAAAGTCATTGAGTGCGCCTTCCATCGTCCACGACATGCCTTCGTGCACGTCGGCGCTGGCATAGCCGCGGAAGGTCGAACGGTTCATGCCCTTGCGGCCGACATGGCGGTCCGGCGGCACCACGGTCGCGTTCTTCAGCGCGGCGGCATAGGCCTCGGCCGGATCGAAACCGCCGACGCCCTTCAGCCATGCATCGGCGAAGGCCACATCGGAGCTGGTGCCGACCATCAGATCAGCGTAGCCCGGCGATGACCAGCGTGCGATCCAGCCGCCGGCGCGGTACTGCTCGATGAAGCCCTGCACCAGCTGCCCGGCATCGTCGGGCGTGAACAGCGCATAGGCCGGCCAGGTGGTGCGGAAGGTGTCCCAGAAGCCGTTGTTGACGAATACCTTGCCGTCGCGCACGGCGGCATAGCTGCGGGTCGCGCTGCCCTCGGTGTTGTCATCGCTGGCGCTGGCCTGGTTGGCGTAGCGCCACTCCGGTGCGGCGGCGCTGCCCACGTTCTCATGGCCGGAATTGGGGTACAGGAACAGCCGGTACAGGCTGGAGTACAGCGTGGTCTTCTGGTCGTCGCTGGCATCGCCGATGTCGAAACGGGCCAGGCGCGCATCCCATGCATCCTGCGCACGGCCGGCCACGCTCTCCAGCGTATCGGTGGCGGCGATTTCCAGCGCCAGGTTGTGTCGTGCCTGCTCCACCGAGATCAGCGAAGTGGCGATGCGCATGGTCACCCGCCGGTCGCTGCCGGCATCGAACTTGATGTAGCCGGTCGGGCGGCCGGTGTCGAGGCGCCCACTGCTGCGCCACGGCTTGTCGAAGCGGGCCACCACGTACATGCGGCTGGCGCCGTTGGACAGGCCGCTGCGCGTGTCGGTGTAGCTGGACAGCGTCTGCGTGGCGGCGTCCAGAGTCAGGCCGCCACGTGCATCGACGTTGTCGAACAGCAGGTTGGCGTCGCCGTCCTCCGGGAAGTCAAAGCGGAACAGCGCGGCATGGTCGGTCGGCGCGATCGAAGCCGCGACGCCGTTGTCGAAGCGCACGTCGTAGCGGTAAGGGCGGGCGCTTTCATGGCTGCGGTCGAACGACAGGGCACGCTTGCGGCGGTCAGCCTCCGGCACGCCACGACTGGCCGATGGCATCACCTGGAAGGTCTGGCGGTCGCCCATCCACGGGCTGGGTTGGTGGCTCAGCGCAAGCGCCTGCAGCTGCGGACGGTTCTGCGCGTCGTTCTGCTCGTTCCAGCGGTACAGCCAGTTCAGCGCACCGGCATCGGTGACCGGGGTCCAGAAGTTGAACCCGTGCGGCACCGCCGTGGCCGGGAAATTGTTGCCACGCGAGAAGGTGCCGTTGGCCTGGGTGCCGCGGGTGGTCAGCACCCAGTCGGAGACGCGCGCTGGCTGCTGCCGTGGCACGGTGGCCAGGCGCACGTCATCAATCCAGCCGGAGACCGGTGCGCCGTCGGCACTGGCCACCTCCAGTTCGATCGCCACCACGCGGCGGCCCTTCAGCGCGGGCACATCGCCCAGCCGCACCGCCTTGCGCGCCCATTGCTGCGGGTACAGCGTCTTCGAGTCGCCCTGCGCGCGGGCGCCGAGGGCCACCCCATGCTGGTCACGCGCAGCGCCGGCCGAAACCCGACTGCCATCGTCCAGCAGCAGGTCCAGAGACACATAGGTCGAAGCCACGGTGTCCTTGCCGACGATCTCCGGCAGCACCAACCACGACAGGGTGGTATCCGCCTCGATGGTCACGTCCGCCTTGAACAGTTCGCGCCGCGCGCTGCCGCCTTCGCTGCTGTAGCGCAGTGCATGCAGGCCGCTGTAGCCCGCATTGCGCTTGGCGGCGTAAGGCGCAGCAGGGCCGTTGCCGATCGTGACCTGCAGTGCGCCTGCGGCCGGTGCCGGCGCCGGCTGGCCCGGTTCGAACGAGGTCTGCAGTCCCTGTGCCAGCACCGGCATCGCGGTAGTCGCACAGGCCAGGGCCAGGGCGAGCGGAAGCAGGGCGCGGCGTGGATCGGACAGGGTCATGCAAGGGTCTCCCGGAAGGGCAGGCGGCGGGCAGAACCCGCATCGGCGGACACCACGGACAGCATCGCTCCGCCCGCCGGGATGGCAGTGGAAGAAGCGATACCGGTCCGGTGGGGGCGGGCCATGCGATCGGGTCGGATTGGAGTGGGCCGGTTTACGACCTGGCCCGATCCTGCAACAGCCGTGGCAACCTGACAAGTGCCATTTAGTTCGATCCAAATGCGGGAAATATTGTTGTCGGCGGATTTTCGGCGTGAACCTGCAGGATCGATCGGGAATTTCCACCGGCACCCCGTCCCGAGGTGGCATGCAGGGCCGCAGGGAATCGGCCCGGTACGCGCAAAGACCCGTTGCGGCGCAATGTCGGGGCGGCCCAGATGCTAGAATCACAGGCCTCGCAACCCGTTCATCGACATCCGCCATGAGCCATACCGCCACCGCGCCCGCCAACGCCGAGAAGCGCTACACCGTGCACCGCAGCGATCTGCCGCTGAGCTGCCCGACCCCGGAAATGGCGCTGTGGAACTCGCATCCGCGCGTGTACCTGCCGATCGAAGACGAGCCCAACGGCGAAGCGCAGTGCCCGTACTGCGGTTCCGTGTTCGTGCTGGCCGACTAAGCGGCCGCCCCTTCGATGCGCCGATTGACCGTGGTGCAGTTGCTGCCGGCGCTGCACTCCGGCGGTGTCGAGCGCTCGACCCTGGAAATTGCTGCGGCCCTGGTCGCTGCCGGCCATCGTGCGCTGGTGGTCTCCGCCGGTGGCCGCCTGGTGCAGCCGCTGCTCGATAGCGGTGCCGAGCACCTCACCCTTGATATCGGCCGCAAATCGCTGCTGACCCTGCGCCACCTGCCGACCCTGCGCCGCCTGTTCGCTGAAGTTGGCGCCGACATCGTGCATGCCCGTTCGCGGCTGCCGGCCTGGCTGGGCCTGTACGCGATCCGCGCGATGCCTGCCGCACAGCGCCCGCATTGGGTGACCACCGTGCACGGGTTGAACTCGCCCAGCCGCTACAGCGCGGTGATGACCAGCGGTGAACGCGTGATCTGCGTGTCCAATACCGTGCGCGACTATGTGCAGCGGCACTACCCCACGGTTCCCGAAGCGAGGCTGCAGGTGATTCCGCGCGGCGTCGATGTCGCACAGTTTCCCCGCGTGGCCCGCGCCGACCGTCGGCCACGACTGGCGCTGGCAGCCGATTACCCGTGGCTGGCGCAGGTTGAGGGCCCGCTGCTGCTGCTGCCGGGGCGGGGCACCCGGCTGAAGGGGCATGCTCATGCGCTGCAGTTGCTGGCGGATGTGCGCGCGGCCGGTGTGCCGGCACAGCTGTGGATGCTGGGCACCGATGAACCCGGCCGTGAAGCCTACGTGGCCGACCTGCGCCGGCAGGCGGCTGCTTTGGGCGTGACCGACGCCGTGCAGATCAGCACGCCGACCGCGCGCATCGCCCAGGCCTATGCGGCCAGCGATCTGGTCCTGCAGCTGTCGGACAAGCCCGAAGCGTTCGGCCGCACCGTGGTAGAAGCGTTGTCGGTCGGTCGCCCGGTACTGGGCTGGGACCATGGCGGCGTCGGCGAACTGCTGCAGCAGCTGCAGCCGGCCGGCGCCGTGCCGCTGGGCGATGCACGGGCGCTGGGTGAACGTGCGCTGGCCCTGCTGGCGCAGCCGCCGTCCTTGCCGACCCGCATCCCGTTTACCCTGCAGGCCATGCAGCGCGACACCCTCCGCCTCTATGCCGACCTCGCCGGCTGACCCCGCAACCCTCGTGCGCGAGGACCGCGCCGGGCGCTGGGCGCCCTGGTGGGTGCTGGCGTACGTGGCGCTGTGGCCGTTGCCGGGCATCGCCGAAACCGTGCTGGGTCTTGGCGCGCTGTATGCCGCGGTGCGCATGATCATGCGCCGCCTGCAGCGCCGCCCGCACCTGCTGACACCCGCCGCGTGGGCGCTGACCTCGATCCTGTTCCTCGGTTACTGGCTGCCGCAGGCGTTCTCCGCCTTCGATGCGATCGATCCGGCGGCGTCGTGGACCAAGGCGGCCGCCGGCCTGCGCTATCTGCCCTTCATGTGGCTGGTGGCGATCGCCGTGGCCACGCCGGAACGCCGGCGGCTGACCTTCGGTGGCCTCGCATTGATTACCGCTGCGTGGACGCTGGATGCACTGGTGCAGGCGGTCGTGGGTACCAGTCCGTGGTTCTGGTCACTTGAGCAACTGAAGTTTGCAGTAAGCGGTCACGCGTTGTGCCCGGCCAGCGAGGCAGCATGGGTCGATCGCCTCAGTGGCGCGCTGGGGCCGTGCAACCTGAAGTTCGGCCAGGTGCTGGCCAGCCTTTCACCGTTCCTGTTGCTGCCGCTGGCGCGCCGCTTCGGCAATCCAGGGTGGGTCCTGGCTGCGGCGGCGCTGGGCTGCGTGCTGCTGCTGGCCGGCTCGCGCGCGTCGTGGATCACCTTCGCGCTGGTGCTGGCCTACAGCGGCGTGCGCCAGTTCGGCTGGAAGCGGTTGGTGCTGCTGGGGCTGGTCGCTGTGCTCGGAGCGGGTGTGCTGACCGCCAGCGTGCCGCAGCTGCGTGAGCGCTTCGCACGTACGGCGATGGCCTGGGAGGGGAGCGAACGCGGTGTCGACGAGGCGTTGTCGGGGCGCGCGCGGATCTGGGACGCCGCGGCCTGCATGATTGAAGAGCACCCGATCAACGGGGTCGGCGCGCGCGGTTTCCGCGATGCCTATCCGGCCTGCGTGTCTGGCGACGAACCGGCGGTGTGGGGCGATGCCCCGGCGTTGCATGCCCATCAGATCGTGCTGGAAATCCTTGCCGAAACCGGCGTGCTGGGCCTGCTGTTGTGGCTGGCCGCCGTCGCCCAGGCGTGGCGCGCCTGGCGTTTCGCACCGCCCGCGGCCCGTGACCGCGCGCGCCCTGCGATGCTGGCGCTGGCGGTCACCGTGTTCCCGCTTAACACGCACCTGGCGTTCTATTCCGCGTTCTGGGGTGGCCTGACCGTGCTGTTGGCCGCGTTGTTCGCCGGCAGCCTGTTGGCCCGCGAAACGGATGACACGCCGACGGTGGTGTGATCGCCCATCCACGCATGGCGTGGCTCTACTCCACGTACCGAACAAACGTCCCCATGGTGGATCCACGCCATGGCGTGCATGGGGCGGTCACCGAACGAACGTCGCCGTAGTAGATCCACGCCATGCGTGGATGGGGCTTTACCGACGCAAACACGCGCCAACCTCCACTAGCCGTGCCTCCGTGTGTATCGCACGCTGAGGCCATGGCCAGCCCAAGACTCCGCTACGGTCGTTACTCCTGCACCGGTAACGTCTATTCATTGACTACGGTAACCCTCGATCGTGAACCCTTCTTTGCCGATGCTTCCAACGTAGCGATTCTGGTTGAGGCACTGCGCTTCGTAGAGCGCAAGGGGGTGAGCCACAGCTTCACCTGGGTGGTGATGCCCGACCATCTGCACTGGTTGATGGAATTGCGCGGGGGAACCCTGGCCGAGTGCATGGCCCTGCTCAAATCACGCAGCAGCCGGCTGCTGAATCGGCGATTGGAGCGGCGAGGGTCGCTGTGGCAGCACGGTTACCACGATCACGCCGTACGCAGCGATGAATCCCTTCACGAAAAGGCGATGTACATCCTGGCCAATCCGGTCCGTGCGGGCTTGGCGTGCGTGGTGGGGGAGTACCCGTACGCCTGGTGCCGCTGGCCGTTGTGAATCCCGGCACGGAATCGAAGAGCATCCACGCATGGCGTGGATCTACTTCAGAATGCCCCACGTCATTGAATCCACGCCATACGCGGATGAAGCCGCACAAGGCAGTAGATCCACGCCATGCGTGGATGAAGCCATCCCTCCCACCGCTACTTGTAGAAATCGCTCCGGCCGCCGGGCTGGCGCTTGAACCGCCGATGGATCCACAGGTACTGGTCCGGGGCTTCGCGCACCATTTCTTCGATGGCCTGGTTGACCCGCGTGGTATCGGCTTCCACATCCTCGCTGGGGAAATTCTCCAGCGGTGCGCCGATCTTCAGGAAGTACTTCCCGCCCTCGCGGCGGTGGAAGTACGGAATCACCGCGCAGCCGGTCATCCGCGCCAGCTGGTGGGTGGCGGTAATGGTGGATGCGGTATGGCCGAAGAACGGCACGAACACGGTGTCCTTGCCACGCATGTCCTGATCCGGCGCATACCAGAGGAAGCCGCCCTTCTTCAGGTGGCGCACGGTCGCGCGGATGTCCTCGTTGGCGAACATCGCCTTGGCATAACGCAGGCGGCCAAACTTCACCGCCCATTCGTACACCGGGTTCTTGTGCTTGCGGTACATGCCAGACAGGTCAACGTAGTCGCACAGCAGGCGGCCGCACATCTCCAGGGTCATGAAGTGGCCGGAGACCAGCAGCACGCCGCGGCCTTCGGCCTGCATCTGCCGCAGATGCTCGAGGCCTTCGATCTTCACCTGCGGGCGGATGCGGTCGATGCTGCCCCACCAGGCGCGGATGCACTCGAGCACGCCCACGCCCAGCGCGTCGAAGCTGTCGCGCACCAGGCGCTGGCGCCAGGCTTCGTCCTTCTCCGGGAAGCACAGCTGCAGGTTGACCTCGGCGGCGCGACGGCGGCTGCCGAGCAGGCGCCAGCTGATCCAGCCGACGCCCCGGCCGAGCGCACGCTGCAGCATCCACGGCAGGCGGGCGATGGCGAAGGCGCCGAGCATGGCGGCGAACATCGGCCAGTTGCGGGGATCGCGCAGCGACGGGCGGACGGCGGTGGTGGCATCGGACATGGCGCCATTCTACCAACCCGGCTGCGTGTCTTTCCCGGGGGGCTCCCGTATCCTTGCCGCATGCGTAAAGACCCTGTCGAATGGATCCTGCGCGGCCTGTACTCGGCCGTGCTCTACATCCTGCTGCCGATCACCGTGTACCACCTGGTCTGGCGCGGTTTCCGGGTCCGTGAATACTTCCGGCGCTGGGACGAGCGTTATGCCTCGTATCCGCAGCCGACCGGCCAGCCGCGGGTCTGGCTGCACGCGGTCTCGGTGGGCGAGGTCAATGCCGCCGCGCCGCTGGTGAATGCCCTGCGCCAGCAGCGTCCGGACATCCGCTGGGTCATCACCACCATCACCCCGACCGGCTCGGAGCGCGTGCGCGCGCTGTGGGGAGACGCGCTGGATCACGTCTATCTGCCGTACGACGTACCGGGCAGTGTCAACCGCTTCCTCGGCCATTTCCAGCCCAGCCTGGCACTGATCCTGGAAACCGAGCTGTGGCCGAACATGCTGTTCGGCTGCCGCGACCGTCGCATCCCGGTCTACATCCTCAACGCCCGCCTGTCCGCGCGTTCGCTGCGCGGTTACCGGGTGCTGGCGGCGCTGATCCGCCGTGCGCTGCGCACGGTCACCTGCGTGGCCGCGCAGTCGCAGGACGACGCCGAGCGCTTCGTGCAGCTGGGTGCTGCGCGTGAACAGGTGCAGGCGCTGGGCAACCTCAAGTTCGATATCGCCACGCCGGATGTGCAGGGCTTCGTCGAGCAGTTCCACGCCTGCGTGCCCGCCGGGCGCCCGGTGTGGATCGCGGCCAGTACCCACGATGGTGAGGAGCAGGCGGTGATCGACCTGCATCGGCGCCTGCGCCAGCAGCACCCCGACCTGTTGTTGCTGTGGGCGCCGCGGCACCCCGAGCGCTTCCCGAAGGTGGAGGCGCTGGCGCGCGAGCAGGGCTGGAACGTGACGACCCGTCGCGCGAAGCAATGGCCGGAGGCCGGCACGGATGTATTCGTCATCGACACCCTGGGCGAGCTGATGCCGTTCTATGCCTGCGCGCAGGTCGCCTTCGTCGGCGGCAGCCTGCAGCCGATCGGTGGCCACAATCTGCTGGAACCGGCGGCGATGGGCACTGCCGCTGTGACCGGTCCGCACCTGCACAACTTCGCCGAGATCTCACGGCGCATGCGTGAGGCCGGTGCCTTGCTGATCGGCGAGGACGTGCAGGCGGTAGGTGACCTGCTGCAGCACCTGCTGGGCGACGCAGCGGCGCGCGAGGACATGGCCCGTGCTGGATGCACGCTGGTCAGCAATGGCCGCGGTGCCCTGCAGCGCACGTTGGCGCTGGTCGCGCCACATCTGCCGCCGCCGCGCAGCTGAGCCGGGCAGCAACACCGCCAGGGCGGACACTACGTGGACCGACTGACGTGATCGACTGCATCAATTCTGCTTAGCAACCGGATTCCTGTCGCAGCAGGACCGGATGCGTGGCTGCGAACGTGTTTGTGGTCACATCGCGATGCGCACGGTACGGATTCTGATACCGCCCTTTGGCGCAGGCTGCCAGCCTGCTGTCGACCGCGCATGGGCGGAATCAAGAGGGCTTGCGATGGACAGCGACAACCGCCGTGGCCGGCACGCGCTGCTGGGAATGGATCACTTCGCGTTGGTGGCGTTGACCCTGGTGCTGGGGGGCAGCGTGATCGCCCTGGTCGGCCAGTACACCGCCGCCCAGGCCGGCCCGGCCATCGTACTGAGTCTGCTGCTGGCCGCACTGGGCACAGCGCCGATGCTGTATTGCCTGCACGAGCTGAACCAGCAGCAGCCGGAAGCCGATGGCCTGTACGGCCCGCTGCGGGCCGCCTGGGGCACGGCAGTCGCGCGCCTGCTGGGTGCTGTGCTGCTGCTGGAGCTGGTGGTGACCAGCGCCGGCGTGGCGCAGTCCATGGCGGGCCACGCGCGTGCGGTGTTTGCCAGTCGCGGTATTGAAACCGGCAGCGCATTGCCGGATCCGGTGATGGCCGTCACCAGCCTGCTGGTGCTGGGTGCGTTCGTGTTGCTGCCTCCGCGTCGCATCGCGCTGATGGTCTGCGTGCTGTTGACGGCGAAGATCGGTGTAGGGCTGTTGCTGCTGGCGCTGGCGGTCCGCCACGTGCACTACGCGAACTGGATCCCGTGGCTGCCGGACGCCACCGCGCCCTATCGGTTTGGACCCGTCGGGGTGCTGGCGGCAAGCGTGCCCTTGCTGGCGGTGTTTGCCAGTGTGGGTCTGGCATTGGGGTTTCCTGGGCGTGGCCCGCAGGTGCGTGCGCGGTCACCAGGGCTGCTGGCGGCCGCGCTGCTGCTGGCAATGCTGCTGCTGATCGTGCTGGCGGCGTTGCAGGCCGGCCTGGTCGAGTTCCCGGCATTGGCCAGTACGCGGCCGTTGTCGGTGGCATTGCAGGGCCATCCGCAGTTGCAGTGGCTGCTGCCGTTGCTGCCGCTGGCGGGCATGGCCGGGTTGGCAGCACTGTTGCTGGTGCTGTTGTCGTTGGCCACACATCTGGCAGCGCAGCTCTGGCCTGTGGCCGCGGATGAAGCGCCCGGGTTCCGGACGCGGCTGATACCAGTCACCGTGGTGCTGGCGGCGCTGCTGGCGTTGGGAACACCCGTCGATGCATTGCCGGTGCTGCCGGGCCCGGCCACCCTGCTGGTGATGGCGGCTTTGTGCCTGGCAGCACTGCGTGTGCGCGCGCCTATGCCGGGGGCTGCGATGGTGCTTGCGCCCCTGGCCGCGGCGCTGTGCGTGCTGGCCGCAGTGGAGCGGGCAGGCGCGTGGCCGGGCTGACGGCCGGCGGATCTGCGCCATGCCTGGGTGGGGCCGTACGCGCTGCCCACAAAAAAGCCACCCTCGCGGGTGGCTTCTTCGTTGCCGGCAGGGCGACGACTCAGTGCGTGGTCGTCGACGGGTTGCCCGCGTCCTGGGTCAGCAGGCGGTTCACGTCCTGCAGCTCGGCCACGTCCAGCGCACCCAGCGACTGGCTCAGCAGCAAGCGGTTCTGCAGGAAGGTGTAGCGGGCCTGTGCATAATCCAGCTGCGCCGAGAACAGGATGCGCTGGTTCTGGATCACGTCCAGCACGGTACGGGTACCGACTTCCAGGCCGACCTGCGACGCGTCGTACGCGCTCTGCGCCGAGACCACCGCCAGGCGGCGGGCTTCCACTTCGCTGATGCCCTGTACCAGGGTCTGGTAGGCATTGCGGGTGTTGCGGTCCAGGGCACGCTTCTGCTGCTCGTAGCCATCCTGGGCGATGTCACGCTGGGCCAGTGCCTGGCGGACGCCGGACTGGGTGGCGCCACCGGCGAAGATCGGCACGCTCAGGGTCAGCCCGATGCTGTTGGTGCGTGCATCCGGCGACAACGAGCCGGCACCGGTGCTGTCACCCCAGGTTGCGCTCTTGCCCCAGCTTCCGCCCAGCGACAGGGTCGGGTAATGGCCGCCACGAGCGGCCTGCACGCCAGCCTCGGCGGCGCTGACCTTCAGTTCCTGGGCCTTCAGCGCCGGATTCTGGTTGGTGGCCTGGTGCACCAGCTCATCGATGTTGCCACGGTTGGCCGGCACTTCCGGGCGGAAGTCCGCCGGCAGGCCGCGCAGGTTGACCACCGGCTGGCCGGTCAGTTCGGTCAGGGCCTGGTAGTTATCGGCCAGGGTGTTCTGCGCAACGATGGTGTTGGCACGCGCCTGGTCGTACTGGGCGCGTGCTTCGTGCACGTCGGTGATCGGCGCCAGGCCCACTTCCAGGCGCTTGTCGGCGAAGTCGAACTGCTTCTTCGCGGCCGCTTCATTGGTCTGTGCGGCGTTCAGCGATTCGATCGCCACCAGCACGTTGAAGTAGGCCGCCGAGGTGCGCACGATCAGGCTGTCGTTGGCCGAATCGAGGGTGAAGTCCGCCGCCTTGCTCAGCTCGCGCTGCGAACGCAGGTTGTTGATCTGGGTCCAGTTGAACAGCGTCTGGCTCCCTTCGATCGTGTAGTTGCGGCGCTTGCTGGTCACGGTGCCGGAGTTGGCGTCATGGTCCGCCTCGCTGCGCGAGCGGTTCAGCGTGGCCTGGCCGTTGATCTGCGGCAGCAGGGCAGCGCGGGCCTGCACGGCGCCTTCCTTGTCGTACAGCCGGGTGGATTCGGCGGCGGACAGCTGCGGATCGCCATTGCGCGCCATTTCGTAGACCTGCAGCAGGTCGGCGGCATGGGCGGACAACGGCAGCAGGGCAGTGGCCAGCGCAACAGCGAGGGATCGGCGGATCATTGCGGCTTCCTTGGACTCAGAGGTGGAACTGGGGGGCCGGGGCGGCACCACGCAGGTAATCGATATCGGTCTCGAACAGGGACTCGGTGCTGCCGTCGGCCGTGACCAGCAGGGCCTCCATCGCCGGCGAACGGCCATGGATCACGAACAGGCGACCACCCGGACGCAGCCACGAGGCGAACTGTGACGGCACCACGTCGACCGCACCAGTGACACAGATCACGTCAAAGCGGCGTTCGGTCTGCCAGGACAGGGCGTCGGCCACTTCCACGCGGACGTTGGTGCCCAGGCCGGAAGCGTCCAGGCGGGCACGCGCGGCGGCGGCCAGTTCCGGGTCGATCTCCAGGCTCAGCACGTCGCGCGCCAGCGCGCCGATGCAGGCTGCCAGGAAGCCGCTGCCGGTGCCGATTTCCAGCACTTCGTCACCCGGCTGCAGATCCAGTGCCTGCAGGGTACGGCCCTCGATGACCGGCTTCATCATCTTCTGGCCATGGCCGATCGGGAGTTCAACATCGGCATAGGCCAGTGCCCGGTGTGCATCGGCGACAAAGGCCTCGCGCGGCAGGCGGGCCAGGACGTCGAGCACCTTGATGTCCAGCACGTCCCAGGGACGGATCTGCTGTTCCACCATCAGTTCGCGGGCGTGGGCGTAATCAATCGTCATGAGGTTCAAATCCAGCGCAGTGGGCCGGCCATTTTACCGGTGCCGGAGGCCGGCGGCGCGCCCAGAGCATCAGCTGCCGGGTGGCCGGGGTCGCAGTGCCGGAAGTCATCGCGACCTCCGGTTCGTTCAGTTTTGGTTATCCGGCCGTCCCGGCCCCTCGCGGCGCATAGGCGCGCAGGAAGAAGTCGATGCTGGCGGTCACATGGGCAAGAGGGTCGCACTCCACCGGTGACAGTGGCATGCCGCACATCATATGCATGTGCACTTCGCCCTTGACCAGGGTCAGGAACTGCTGGCCAGCCAGGTAATAGTCGGGGATGTCCAGTTCGCCGCGTTCGCCGCGCGCGCGCAGGAAATCGGCCAGGGCCTCGCAGGTACGTTCCGGGCCGGCCTGCCAGAACAGCTCGCGCAGGCGTTCGTCGGTCTCCGGCGCCATCATCATGCGCTGGATCGAGATCGCTGCGTCGGAGGTGATCAGCTCGAAGAAGGCCAGGCCGATGCCGATCAGCTGGTCGCGCAGGGGGCCGTCCGCGTCGGCCACGAACAGCGCGTCAGGCAGCATTTCAATGCATTTTGACTGCACGGCCTCGGAGAACAGGGTTTCCTTGTCGCCGAAGTGGCTGTACACAGTCAGCTTCGAGACGCCGGCCTGAGCGGCGATGGTGTCCATGCTCACGCCGGTATAGCCCTGTTCGATGAACAGTGCCTTGGCTGCTTCAAGGATCGCCGCGCGCTTGCCGAGGTCCTTGGGACGCCCGGGTCCGGCGGCCTTGGCAGCGGGCTTGGCCGACGGCTTGCGGGAAGTGGGAGAACTCATCGCGACAATACTAGACCAAGCGGTTCGATATTTATACTATACCGGCCGGTTTATTAAATTGGGCCGGCAGTCGCGGCTCCCCCCTTAGTTGCAACCCTGCGTTTTCAGGACGTTGACCGATGAAGATCGTGCGCTGGATGGGCGGTATGGTGTGGGTGGCTGCGCTGGCAGCCTGTTCGGGACAGGAACAGGCGCCACAGGCGGCCGTACCGGTGCTGGTGGTTCACCCCGGCGAACAGGCCGGGCAGGCCCCGGCGGCGTTCCCGGGCACGGTGCGTGCCCGGCAGGAAAGCCCGCTGTCGTTCCGCGTCGGTGGCAACCTGGTCAAGCGCCATGTCGATGCCGGGCAGCGGGTCAAGAAGGGCGATGTGCTGGCCGAGCTGGACGTGGCCGACTTCGCGCTGCAGGCCCGCGCCTCGCAGGCGCAGCTGGCTGCGGCCGAAGCCGATCTGGTACGTGCCCGCGATGACCTCAAGCGCTACCAGGTGCTGGCCGACCAGCAACTGGTCAGCCGCTCGCAGCTGGACCAGCAGTCCGCCGCCTTCAAGGCCGCGCAGGGCCAGGCCAACGCCGCCCGCGCCAACCTCGATGTGCTGCGCAACCAGGCCGATTACGCCCAGCTGCGCGCACCGGCCGACGGCGTGATCGCCAGCCGCGAGGCCGAGGCCGGGCAGGTGGTGTCGGCCGGCCAGACCATCTTCAACCTGGCCGCCGATGGCGGGCGCGAAGTGCTGATCGACCTGCCCGAGGCCACCATCCGCGACTATGCGGTGGGCCAGCCGGTCGAGGTGGAGCTGTGGAACCGTCCTGGCCAGCGCCTGCCGGGCACGATCCGCGAGATCGCCGCCGCCGCCGATCCGCAGGCACGTACCTACGCGACCCGGGTCAGCCTGGCCGCCGATGCGCTGGCCGATGTCGAACTGGGCCAGAGCGCACGCGTCTACAGCAGCGCCGGCCGCCACGGCACCCTGCAGCTGCCGCTGGGCGCGCTGCAGCGCGGTGCCAACGGTACCGCCAGCGTGTGGCTGGTCGACCCGGCCAACAGCACGCTGAAGGCTGCAGCGGTCACCACCGGTGCGTTTGGCAGTGAGACCGTGCCGGTGCTGTCCGGCGTGAGCGCAGGTGACTGGGTGGTTGCTGCTGGTGGCCATCTGCTGCGTGCCGGTCAGCCGGTGATCGCCGTGGACCGGCAGAACCGTCCGGTGCTGAAGCCGGCCGCGCCGGCCGCAGCCGCCAAGGCCAAGGAGTAAGCCGGTGCGCCGCTTCAATCTCTCCGAGTGGGCGCTGGCCAACCGACCCCTGGTGCTGTTCGCGATGCTGGCGTTCGCGCTGATCGGCGCGTGGTCGTACAAGCATCTGGGCCAGTCCGAGGATCCGCCGTTCACCTTCAAGGCGATGGTGGTGCGCACGCTGTGGCCGGGCGCTACCGCCGAACAGGTCTCGCGGCAGGTGACCGAGCCGCTCGAGAAGGCGCTGATGAATACCGGCGAGTACGAGTTCATCCGCTCGTATTCTCGGCCGGGCGAGTCGCAGATCATCTTCATGGCGCGCGACAGCCTGCGGTCCAAGCAGATCCCCGACCTCTGGTACCAGGTGCGCAAGCGTGTGGGGGACATCCGCCCGACACTGCCGCGTGAAATCGTCGGTCCGTTCTTCAATGATGAGTTCGGTGATACCTACGGCAACATCTATGCGTTGACCGGCAAGGGCTTCGACTACGCGGTGATGCGTGATTACGCCGACCGTATCCAGCTGGAGCTGCAGCGCGTGCCCGACGTCGGCAAGATCGACCTGGTCGGCCTGCAGGACGAGAAGGTGTGGATCGAGCTGTCCAACACCCGCCTGGCCACGCTGGGTGTGTCGATGCAGCAGGTGCAGCAGGCACTGGCCGACCAGAACGCGGTCACCGGCACCAGCTTCTTCGAGACCGCCACCGACCGCGTGCAGCTGCGCGTGACCGGCCAGTTCAACGACATCGACGCCATCCGCCAGTTCCCGATCCGCGCTGGCGACCGCACCGTGCACCTGGGCGACATCGCCGAGGTCAAGCGCGGCTTCGCCGACCCGGCGTCGCCGAAGATGCGCTTCATGGGCGAGGAGGCGATCGGCCTGGCCGTGGCAATGAAGGACGGCGGTGACATTCTCAAGCTTGGCGCCAACCTTGATGCCGAGTTCGAACGCCTGCAGAAGACCCTGCCGGCCGGCATGCAGCTGCGCAAGGTGTCCGACCAGCCGCAATCGGTGGAGGAGTCGGTCGGCGAGTTCGTGCAGGTGCTGACCGAAGCGGTGGTGATCGTGCTGCTGGTCAGCTTCTTCTCGCTGGGCCTGCGCACCGGCCTGGTGGTGGGCGTGACCATTCCGCTGGTGCTGGCGATGACCTTCTTCGTCATGCACTACTTCGACATCGGCCTGCACAAGATCTCGCTGGGCGCGCTGGTGCTGGCGCTGGGCCTGCTGGTGGACGATGCGATCATCGCGGTGGAGATGATGGCCACCAAGATGGAGCAGGGCTACGACCGCCTGCGTGCGGCCAGTTTCGCCTGGGAGTCGACCGCGTTCCCGATGCTGACCGGTACGCTGATCACGGCGGCCGGCTTCCTGCCGATCGCCACGGCGGCATCGAGCACGGGTGAGTACACCCGCTCGCTGTTCCAGGTGGTGACTATCGCACTGGTGGTGTCGTGGATTGCCGCGGTGCTGTTCATCCCGTACCTGGGCGACAAGATGCTGCCGGACCTGTTCAATCCGCAGCCGCCGAAGCCGGGCAGCCTGTCCGCGCGCTGGCTGGCCAAGCGCCAGCAGTGGGCCGACCGCTATCCGGCGCTGGCCAACCTGATCGCGCCGCCGCAGCACGGGCACGACCATGATCCGTACCAGCGCCCGTTCTATCGCAGCTTCCGTCGCTTCCTCGATGGCTGCCTGCGCCACCGCTGGTGGGTGATCGCCGCGACCATCGCCCTGTTCGTGTTCTCGCTGATGATGTTCCGCTTCGTGCCGCAGCAGTTCTTCCCGGATTCGACCCGGCCGGAACTGATGGTGGACATCGAGCTGGCCGAGGGTGCGTCGTTGCGCTCGACCCAGGCCCAGGCCGAGAAGCTGGAGAAGCTGCTGTCCAACCGCGATGGCATCGCCAACTACGTGTCCTACGTGGGCACCGGTTCGCCGCGCTTCTACCTGCCGCTGGACCAGCAGCTGCCGGCCACCAACTTCGCCCAGTTCGTGGTGCTGGCCAAGGACATCAAGTCGCGCGAAAGCACCCGTGACTGGCTGCTGCATGAGGTGATCCCGAAGTTCCCGGACGTGCAGATGCGCGTGACCCGCCTGGAGAACGGCCCACCAGTCGGCTATCCGGTGCAGATGCGTATTTCCGGCGAGCACATCGAGAAGGTGCAGGCGATCGCACGACAGGTCGAGGCCAAGGTGCGTGAGAACCCGCACGTGATGAACGTCAACCTGGACTGGAGCGAGCCGAGCAAGGTGGTGCGGTTGGTGATCGACCAGGAGCGTGCGCGCGCGCTGGGTGTGAGCAGTGCCCAGGTCAGCCAGTTCCTGTCCAGCTCGCTGGCCGGGCAGTCGGTGAGCGTGTATCGCGAAGGCAACCGCCAGATCGAGATGCTGCTGCGCGGGCCGGCCGATGAACGCAACCAGCTGGAGCTGCTGTCGAGCCTGTCGATGCCGACCGCCAACGGCGGCAGCATCACGCTGTCGCAGGTGGCGACGATGGAGTACGGCTTCGAGGATGGCATCATCTGGCACCGTAACCGTCTGCCGACGGTGACCGTGCGCGCCGACATCAGTGATGGCATGCAGCCACTGGACGTGGTGCATCAGATCCTGCCGACGCTGGATGGCATCCGTGCCGAGCTGCCGAATGGCTACCTGCTGGAAACCGGCGGTACCGTGGAGGATTCGGCACGTGGCCAGAACTCGATCAAGGCCGGCATGCCGCTGTTCCTGGTGGTGGTGGCCACGCTGCTGATGCTGCAGCTGCGCAGCTTCTCGCGTGCGGCGATGGTGCTGGTGACCGCGCCGCTGGGCATCATCGGTGCGACCCTGTTCCTGCTGCTGTTCCGCGCCCCGTTCGGCTTCGTGGCGCTGCTGGGCACGATTGCACTGGCCGGCATGATCATGCGCAACTCGGTGATCCTGATCGACCAGATCCAGCAGGACATCGATGCCGGGCATGACCGCTGGCATTCGATCATCGATGCCACGGTGCGCCGCTTCCGCCCGATCGTGCTGACCGCGCTGGCGGCTGTGCTGGCGATGATTCCGCTCTCGCGCAGTGCGTTCTATGGCTCGATGGCGATTTCGATCATGGGTGGCCTGATCGTGGGCACGGTGCTGACCCTGGTGTTCCTGCCGGCGCTGTACGCCGCGTGGTTCCGGGTCAAGCCGGACGAATCCGGGGCGTAACGCCCCGGGTTCGGCGGCCACTGCCCTGGTAGGTGCCAACCTTGGTTGGCACTGTTGCGCGCATCCACGCATGGCGTGGATCTACCGCAGCGGGTCTTGGCCCTGGTAGGTGCCAACCTTGGTTGGCACTGTTGCACGCATCCAAGCATGGCGTGGATTAACCGCAGCGGGTCTTGGCCCTGGTAGGTGCCAACCTTGGTTGGCACTGATGCACGCATCCACGCATGGCGTGGATTTACCGCAGCGGGTCTTGGCCCTGGTAGGTGCCAACCTTGGTTGGCACTGTTGCACGCATCCACGCATGGCGTGGATCTACTGCAGCTGCAGGCCGCTCCGCAGCACCGGCAACAGCCATTCGATGAACACCTGCACGCGTTGCGCGCGGTGCTGCCGATGCGGTTGCAACAGGGTCACCGGCAGCGGTTGCGCCACGTGCTGTGGCATCACTTCCACCAGCGCACCAGATTGCAGTTCGGCCTGCACGTCGTAGCGCGGAATCTGCAGCAGGCCGAGCCCCGCCACGCAGCACGCGATCGAGGCCTCGGCGCTGTTTACCCGTACCCAGCCAGGCATCGGCAGCGTGCGCAGCTGGCCACCGTCCTGCCATTCCCACGGTTCCACCCGCGCCGTGGTCGGCGATGCGTAGTTCACCGCGCGGTGCTGCTGCAGGTCGGCAGGATGCTGCGGTACGCCGTGTTCGCGCAGGTAGGCCGGCGCGGCGACGTTGACGAAGTCGAGCTGTCCCAGCATGCGGGCCACCAGGCTGGAGTCACCCAGCTGGCCGACCCGCAGCACCGCATCACAGCCGTCTTCGATCAGGTTCACCGCGCGGTCGGTCATGCCCAGGTCCACTTCCACCTGTGGATGGCGCGCGAAGAAGTCGGGCAGGGCCGGGGCGAGGATGCGGCGGCCGATCCGGCTGGGCACATCGATCTTCAGCAGGCCCACCGGCTGCGCATCGACTTGCCGGAACAGCGATTCGGCGTCTTCAACTTCGGCGATCAGGCGCAGGCAGCGGGCATGGAACACGTCGCCGTCGTGGGTGGTGGAGACCCGCCGGGTCGAGCGCTGCAGCAGGCGGGTACCGAGCCGCTGCTCCAGCTCGGCCACCGCCGCGGAAACGGTGGAGCGGGGCAGGCCGAGCTGGTCGGCGGCGCGGGTGAAGCTGGCGCATTCCACCACCCGGGTGAAGATGCGGAAGCGATCGATCCGGTCCATTGTTCGCCTACTCTGGAAAGTTAAGTCAATGTGGCGGGCTTTATCCGCATTTTCTGCACGATATCGTCGTCAGGGCAGGGTTGCCACCCCGGGCAGCCCCCTCCTGAGACAAACGCCATGACCGACCATTCCCTCAAGGGCAAGACCGTGCTGATCGCCGGTGGCGCCAAGAACCTGGGCGGACTGATCGCCCGCGACTTCGCCAGCCAGGGCGCCAAAGCCATCGTCATCCACTACAACAGTGCCGCCACCCAGGCTGATGCGGAAGCAACGGTCGCCGCCGTGCAGGCCGCTGGCAGCAAGGCGGTGGCGCTGCAGGGCGACCTGACTTCGGCCGCAGCGATGGAGCGCTTGTTCGCCGATGCCGTGGCTGCAGTCGGCCGGCCGGACATCGCCATCAATACCGTCGGCAAAGTGCTGAAGAAGCCGATGCTGGAGATCAGCGAAGCCGAGTACGACGAGATGAGCGCGGTCAATGCCAAGGCTGCCTTCTTCTTCCTGAGGGAGGCCGGCCGCCACGTCAACGACGGCGGCCGCATCTGCACTCTGGTCACCTCGTTGCTGGGTGCGTTCACGCCGTTCTATTCCAGCTATGCCGGCACCAAGGCACCGGTCGAGCATTTCACCCGCGCGGCGTCCAAGGAGTTCGGTGAGCGTGGCATCTCGGTGACCGCGATCGGCCCCGGTCCGATGGACACGCCGTTCTTCTATCCGGCCGAGAGTGCCGATGCGCAGGCGTACCACAAGACCGCGGCGGCACTGTCGCCTTTCACCCGCACCGGCCTGACCGACATCGCCGACATCGTGCCGTGGATCCGCTTCCTCGTGACCGATGGCTGGTGGATGACTGGGCAGACCATCCTCGTCAATGGCGGTTACACCACCAAGTAAAGCAGCCACGCAGGGCGTGGCTCTACTGCGGTGGTGGGTGCCAACCTTGGTTGGCACGGATGGCGCATCCACGCATGGCGTGGATCTACAGTAGAGCCACCCCATGGGTGGCTGCGCACAATGTCCAAAGGGAGGGGCGCCACGCATGGCGTGGCGCTATCGGATCAGTTGAGTTTGGCCAGCACCGCGTCGGTGGCGGCAGCGGTGCTGACGGCCTGGCCCTTCGCCGCCAGATCGGCGGTGAACACGCCATCGTCCAGCACGGCGTGCACGGCGGCTTCCACCTCGGCGGCTTCCGCTTCCAGCCCCAGCGAATGGCGCAGCAGCATCGCGGCGCTGAAGATCGTCGCGTACGGATTGGCGATGCCCTTGCCGGCGATGTCCGGGGCCGAACCATGGATCGGCTCGTAGATGCCGACCGCACCGGGTTCGCCGAGCGAGGCCGAGGGCAGCAGGCCCAGCGAGCCGGCCAGCATCGACGCCTCATCGGTGAGGATGTCGCCGAACATGTTCTCGGTGACGATCACGTCGTACTCGCGCGGCTTGGCCAGCAGGTGCATCGCCATTGAATCGACCAGCTGGTGCTCCAGCGCAACGTCCGGGAACTCCTCGCGGCCGATGCGCGCGGCCACGTCACGCCACAGGCGCGAGGTTTCCAGCACATTGGCCTTGTCCACCGAGGTGACCTTGCCGCGACGCTGTTGCGCCAGACGGAACGCACTGCGCAGCACGCGCTCGATCTCGGCTACGGTGTAGCGGCACAGATCGCTGGCGCTGTCGGCGTCGCGGGTCTTGTCGCCGAAGTAAATGCCGCCGGTCAGCTCGCGCACCACCACGAAGTCCACCCCCTGCAGCAGCTCGGCCTTGATCGGCGAGGCGTGCAGGGCGGCTTCATGGGTACGCACCGGGCGCAGGTTGGCATACAGGCCCAGCGCCTTGCGGATCGCCAGCAGGCCCTGCTCCGGGCGCACCTTGGCATTCGGGTCGGACCACTTCGGGCCGCCGACTGCACCCAGCAGTACGGCGTTGGCGGCCTGGCAGGCGGTCAACGTAGAGGCGGGCAGTGGCTCGCCATGGCGATCGATGGCGACGCCACCGATGTCGTGCTCGCTGAAGGTGAAGGTGTGGTTGAAGCGTTCGGCGACGGCCTTCAGGACGGCGACTGCCGCGGCGGCCACTTCCGGGCCAATGCCATCACCGGGCAGGACAACAATTTCAGCGTGCATGCTCACTCTCGTAGCGTTCGATTTCAGGGACACGGCCCAACAGATACCCCAACTGGTCGACACCTTCCAGCAGGCAGGTCTGCGAGAAGCCATCCAGCGGGAAGGAATAGACGCGACCATCTGGCGTGCGCAGTTCGCGCGCGGCCACGTCGATGGTCAGCTCGTCGTCCGGGCGCTGCATCAGCGCCTGCACATCGGCCTCGTCCAGCACGATCGGCAGCAGGCCGTTCTTCAGCGAGTTGCCGCGGAAGATGTCGGCGATCTCGCTGCTGACGATGGCACGCAGGCCGAGGTCGGTCAGCGCCCATGGTGCATGCTCGCGCGAGGAACCGCAGCCGAAGTTGCGGCCCGCCAGCAGGATGCTGCGGCCGGCGTTGTGTGGCTGGTTGAAGGCGAAGTCGGCCACCGGGGAACCGTCGGCCTGCCAGCGCCAGTCATTGAACGCGTTGCGGCCGAGGCCGGCACGTTCGGTGGTGGACAGGAACCGCGCCGGGATGATCTGGTCGGTGTCGATGTTGGTCTGCGCCAGTACCACGCTGGACGAGGTCAGGGTACGGAAACCGGCCATCACGCCACCTCCTGTGCGAACAGTTCGCGGGTATCGGCGACGTGCCCGTTCACCGCGGCCCAGGCGGCGCTCATCGGCGAAGCCAGCAGCGTGCGCGAACCGGGGCCCTGGCGGCCTTCGAAATTGCGGTTGCTGGTGCTCACGGCCAGCTGGCCGGGAGCGACCAGATCGCCGTTCATGGCGATGCACATCGAACAGCCCGGCTCGCGCCATTCGGCGCCGGCCGCGCGCACGATCTCATGGATGCCTTCGGCCTCGGCCTCGCGCTTGACGATTTCCGAACCGGGCACCACCAGCATGCGCACCCGGTCAGCGACACGACGGCCGCGCAGGACCTGTGCGACCTCGCGCATGTCGCTCAACCGGCCGTTGGTGCATGAGCCGACGAACACCACGTCCACGGGTGTACCGGCCAGCGCCTTGCCGGCCTGGAAATGCATGTAGTCCAGGCCTTTCTGTGCGGCGGCATCGTTGGCCGCCGGAATCGGCGCATCCACTGCGATCGCGGTGCCCGGATGGGTGCCCCAGGTCAGGGTCGGGCGGATGTCGGCAGCGTCGATGTGCACTTCGCTGTCGAAATGCGCGCCGTCATCGCTGCGCAGCTGCTGCCAGCGTGCCACGGCGGCGTCGAAGTCGGCGCCCTTGGGGCCGCGCGGGGTCGCGGCGACGAAGTCGAAGGTGACCTGGTCCGGGGCCACCATACCGGCGCGTGCGCCGGCCTCGATCGACATGTTGCACAGGGTCATGCGCTGTTCCATGTCCATCGCTTCGATGGTGCTGCCACGGAACTCGATGACGTGGCCGGTGCCACCATTGACGCCGATCACGCCGATGATGTGCAGGACCACATCCTTGGCGCCAACGCCGGGTGCCAGCGGCCCATCAACGGTGATCGCCAGCGTCTTCGCCTTGCGCTGCAGCAGGCACTGCGTGGCCAGCACGTGGCCGACTTCACTGGTGCCGATGCCGAACGCCAGCGAACCGAACGCACCATGGGTGGAGGTGTGGCTGTCGCCACAGACGACGGTCATGCCGGGTTGGGTAAAGCCCTGTTCCGGCGCGATCACGTGGACGATGCCGCGGTTGTCCGAGGCCATGTCGAACAGCTCGATGCCGTGCTCGGCACAGTTGCGTGCCAGCGTGGCGACCTGCGCTTCAGAGGCGGCGCTGGCGTAGGGCAGCGTGCCGTCGGCAGAGGCCGGCAGGGTCGGCGTGGAGTGGTCCATCGTCGCCTTGGTGCGATCCGGGCGGCGCGGCGACAGGCCGCGCTCACGCAGTTCGGTGAACGCCTGCGGCGAGGTGACCTCGTGGATCAGGTGCAGGTCGATGTACAGCACGGCGGGCGCGCTGTCGGATTCAGGGACAACCACGTGGGCGTCCCACAGTTTGTCGTACAGGGTGCGGGGTGCGGAAGTCATGCGTGTGCCTGGCAGAAGTACGAAATAGCGAACATCAGTAAAGAAAACGGAACGGTCAAGTCAGCGGCGACGGGCAAGCACCCGCAGCCGCACGTAGTCGGCCAGCGGCTGGCCGCTGGCGTTGCGCGGCAGCTCGGCCAGCAGAACGGTGGCGGCCTCGCGCACGGTGGCGCGTGCCTCGGCCGGCAGATCGTCCAGCAGCGGTGCGGCGAACACACGCAGCCAGCCGGCCACGCCGGTCGGCAGAGCAGTCGGGCGCGGCGTGCACTCGATCAGCTGCACCTGGAAGCCATGCTGGCGCAGGCGGTCGGCGTAGGCATCGGCAGTGGGGAAGTACCACTGGAATGCGCTGGCGCCGTGGCCATGGGCCGCGCGTGCAGCCTGCACCGCCGCGATGATCGTGGCCACGTTGCCATGCCCGCCGAACTCGGCAACGAAGCGGCCGCCCGGGCGCAGTGCGCGGCGCACACCTTCCATCACCCGGTCGGGGTTGCTCATCCAATGCAGCGCTGCGTTGCTGAATACCGCATCGAACTCACTGTCGAACGACAGCGCGTGGCCATCCATCACCTGCGCATCGACGCCGCGCGCACGCGCGGCGATCACCAGTTCCGGTGAGGCATCCACACCGTGGATGTGCGCGCCGCTGAGCGCCAGCTCGGTGCTGAGCACGCCATCGCCACAGCCCAGGTCGAGGATGCGTTCACCGGCGCGCGGGTCGAGCAGGCGCGATACCGCGCCGCCGAGCAGCGGCACGAAGCCGGCGTCGATCGCATAATCCTGGGCGTTCCACTGCTGGCCAGCGGCGCTGGCCGGGGTGGGGGTGTCGAAGGCGCTCATGGCGGGGTCCTCAGGCGGTGGCGGGGGTGGCAACGTCGGTGTTGCTGTGGGCGGCAGCCTGGCGCTGGCGCAGCAGGCGGTTGGCCACATCCAGCCAGGCCAGCGCGGAGGCTTCGATGATGTCCTTGCTGGTGCCGGTGCCGTCGTACTCCACGCCCTCGTGGCGCACGCTCAGATTGGCTTCGCCGCGCGCATCGGCGCCGATGCCGACGCTGTGCACGTGGTAGCTGTCCAGCATCAGCTGCACGCCGGTAGCGGCCGACAGCGCGCCGAACAGTGCATCGACCGGGCCATCGCCCTGCGCGGTCTCGGCTACGCGGTTGCCGTCCGGGTCGGACAGTTCGACCAGTGCATTGGCGCGGCTGCCGACGTCGCTGATGGTCATCGACGCCAGGCGATAGCCCTGCGCGTTGGAGCCACCCTGCATCAGCGTCTGCAGGTCGGCATCGGTGACCACGCGCTGCTGTTCGCACAGGCCCTTGAACTGCTCGAACACCAGCTTCAGTTCGTCTTCGTCCAGCCAGAAGCCCAGCGCACGCAGGCGCGCTTCAACAGCGGCGCGGCCACTGTGGCGGCCCAGCACCATCTGCGAATCCTCCCAGCCCACGTCTTCCGGACGCATGATTTCATAGGTGCCGCGGTGGCGCAGCATGCCATGCTGGTGGATGCCCGATTCGTGGGCGAAGGCATTGGCACCGACGATGGCCTTGTTGCGCTGTACCGGCATGCCGACCAGGCGCTGCAGCAGCTGCGAGGTGCCGACGATGCGCGGGGTGTTGATCGAACTGTCCTGCTCGTAGAAGGCCTGGCGCACCTTCAGCACCATCGCGATCTCTTCCAGCGAACAGTTGCCGGCGCGCTCGCCGATGCCGTTGACGGTGCACTCGACCTGGCGTGCACCGCCTTCGATGGCGGCCAGCGAGTTGGCCACGGCCAGGCCCAGGTCGTTGTGGCAGTGCGCGCTGAAGATCACATTGGCGGCATTCGGCACGTCGGCGACGCCGGCGATGACCTGCTGGAACATCGCGCGGATCTCTTCCGGCGTGGTGAAGCCGACGGTGTCGGGCAGGTTGATGGTAGTGGCGCCGGCAGCGATGGCCACACGCGCGACTTCGATCAGGTAGTCCAGCTCGGTGCGGGTGGCATCCTCGGCCGAGAATTCGACATCGTCGATATAGGACCGGGCCAGCGATACGTGCTTGCGTACCGACTCCAGTACCTGCTCGCGGGTCATCCGCAGCTTGTGCTCGCGGTGCAGCGGGCTGGTCGACAGGAACACGTGCAGGCGCGGGTTGGCAGCGGCCTCCAGCGCACGTGCGGAGGTTTCGATGTCGGCCTGCAGGCAGCGCGACAGCACCGCCAGGGTCAGGCTCGGGCGGCGCAGTTCGCGGCCGATCAGTGCCATCGCCTCACGGTCGGACTGCGAGCTGGCCGGGAAGCCGGTCTCGATGATGTCCACGCCCAGTTCGTCCAGCGCACGCGCCATCACCAGCTTCTGCGGCGGGCTCATGCTGCAGCCGGGGGACTGCTCGCCGTCACGCAGGGTGGTGTCGAAGATGCGGATGCGCGGGGTGGTAATTCGTTCGATGGTGGTCACAGGGAAATCTCCTCGACAGCGGGTGCGACGGCTTGCAGGGGGGAAGGGGAAGAGGTGGGGGAAGCGATGGCGCTGGCCTTGGCGGGCGAGCGCGGTGTTTCGCTGCGCCGTCGCCGTGGTTTGCGTGGCGGGCGCGGGCGGATGTCGGTGAGCAGGCCGGCCAGGACGCCGGCATCGATGTTGCCGCCGGAGACCACCGCGCACTTGCGGCGGCCGGCGACGCGGCGGCCGGCGGCCAGCGCCAGCGCACCGGCGCCCTCGGCGATGATGTGTTCTTCCAATGCCAGGCGGACCAGGGTTTCGCGCAGTTCGGCTTCGCGCACGATCACCACATCGTCCAGCAGCGAGGTGCACAGGCGGCGGGTCAGGAAGCCGGGAATCTTCACCCGCACGCCGTCGGCCAGCGAAGCAACGGGGGCGATCTCGCGCACGTCACCGTGGATCGCGCGGGCCATCGAATCGACGCCTTCCACCTGCGCGCCAACGACGCGGACGCCCTGCGATTTCAGCGCCAACGCAACGCCGGAGGCCAGGCCGCCGCCGCCGATCGGTACGATCACTACATCCGGCGCGTGCGCGGCCAGCTCGATGCCGACCGTGCCCTGGCCGGCGATCACATCGGCATCGTCGAACGCGGACAGGAAGCGGTAGCCGTGGCGTTGTGCCAGTTCGACCGCGAAGGCGTAGGCCTCGTCATAGCTGGTGCCGTGCTGGCGCACGGTCGCGCCCCAGTGGGCGACGCCGGCGATCTTGGTGGCGGGCGCGCCATGCGGCATCACGGTGATGGCCGGCACGTCCAGGCGGTAGGCCGCCCACGCCACGCCCTGGGCATGGTTGCCGGCCGAGGCGCAGATCACTGGCCGGGTATCGCCGCGCTCGCGGCCGGCCAGCAGCGCATTCAATGCGCCGCGTACCTTGTAGGAACCGGTGCGCTGCAGGTTCTCCAGCTTCAGCCAGGTACCGAAGCGTTCGGCATGGTGCAGCGGGGTGGGCGGCAGGAAGCGGCGCAGACGAGCCTGCGCCGCCAGTACGTCGGCGACGCTTACGTCGCCGACATCGCTTTCCTGGCTGGTGTCAGCGGCCGGCATGGGCCACCAGCGCAGTGCAGAAGACCGCCGCATGCGGGCACGGGCGGCGAAGAAGACGCCTCCGTACCGGCACCGTGGTCGCTACGGTACGGGTGTTCATACGGATGCTCCTTCCACGGCGGTGACCTGCACGGACACGCAGTCGTAGATCTTCTCGATCTGCCGGCACAGCGTTTCCGCCGGACGCTGGCCATCCACCACCAGCTGCAGGTGCCAGCGGCCATCGTCGGCGGCCACCGGCGCACCACTGATCGCACGCGGCGCGAAGCCACGGCGTTCGGCCATGCCGATCACGCGCAGCAGCGCGCCTTCGGCCGGGTGCAGCACCAGGTCAAGCCGGTATTGCATTGGGGGTCTCCTGGCGGGCATGGGCGGGGTTGCTTTCCAGCATCGTGCTGTTGGCGGTGTTCGGCGGCACCAGCGGCCACACGTTGGCGCGTGCATCGATGGCCACGTGCAGCAGCGCCGGGCCTGGTTCGGCCAGCAGTGCGGCCAGGCCGCCTTCCACGTCGTCGCGGTTGTCGATGCGGGTGGCGGCGATGCCGAACACCTGTGCCAGTGCCACGAAGTCCGGGTTGTCGGACAGGTCGATCTCGCTGTAACGCTCGGCGAAGAACAGCTCCTGCCACTGCCGCACCATGCCCAGCGAACTGTTGTCCAGCAGCACGATCTTCACCGGCAGGCGGCAACGCGCGATGGTGGCCAGCTCCTGCACGTTCATCATGAAGCTGCCGTCGCCGGAGACCAGCACCACGGTGCGCTCGGGGCATGCGAACTGCGCACCCATCGCGGCCGGCAGGCCGAAGCCCATGGTGCCCAGCGCGCCACTGGTCAGATGATTGCGCGGGTGGTTGAAACGGCAGTGCTGGGCGACCCACATCTGGTGCTGGCCGACATCGCAGGCGATCACCGCATCGGCCGGTGCCAGCTCACTCAGGCGCTTCAGCAGGGCCGGTGCGTAGATGTGCTGGCCCGGCGCGTCGTAGCGTGCGGCGAAACGATCGCGATGCTGTGCACAGCGCTTGCGCCATGCGTCCTGGTGGGCCTTGGGGGAGGGGAAGGCCGCACGCAGGGCGCGGATGGCATGGCCGACGTTGCCGGGCACGGCGACGTCGGCGCTGCGCAGCTTGGAGATCTCGTAGGCGTCGGCGTCGATGTGGACGACGCGGGCGAACGGTGCGAACTCGGCCAGCTTGCCGGTGGCACGGTCATCGAAGCGCGCACCCAGCACCAGCAGCAGGTCGCTTTCCTGCACCGCCATGTTGGCCGCGCGGGTACCGTGCATACCCAGCATGCCCAGCGACTGCGGGTGGTTGGCCGGCAGTGCGCCCAGCCCACGCAGGGTCATCACCGTGGGGATGGCACTGGCCTCGACGAAGTCGCGCAGGTCCTGCACCGCGTCGCCCAGCGCGATGCCCCCACCGGCGTAGACCACCGGCTTTTCGGCGGCTGCCAGTGCGGCGATGGCCTCGGCGATGGCCGCTTCGGCCGGCGCAGGCGGCGGCTCGATGCTGCTCGGCACGTGCGCTGGCAGATGACTGGCATCGGCCAGCTGCACGTCCTTGGGCAGGTCGATCAGCACCGGGCCGGGCCGGCCTTCGCGGGCGATGCGGAACGCATCGGCGACCACGCGCGGCAGGTCATCGACGCTGCGCACCAGCCAGCTGTGCTTGACGATCGGCATCGTCAGGCCGAACACATCCAGTTCCTGGAAGGCGTCGGTGCCCAGCAGCGGCGTGCCGACCTGACCGGTGATGCAGACCATCGGTACCGAATCCAGCATCGCATCGGCAATGCCGGTGACCAGGTTGGAGGCGCCCGGGCCGGAGGTGGCCACGCAGACACCCACCTGGTTGCTGGCGCGGGCAAAACCGTTGGCGGCCAGCGCCGCGCCCTGCTCATGGCGTACCAGGATGTGCTTCAGCGACGAATCCACCAGCGCGTCGTAGAACGGCATGATGGTGCCACCGGGATAGCCGAACAGCGTGCGGACGCCTTCGGCCTCCAGCGCCTGGGTCAGCCAGCGCGCGCCGTTGGGCGGCGCGCTGCGATGTGTCGAAGAGTTCATGGGGGAACCTTGCAAAGCGGGTGGGGGAGGGCCGCGCGGTTACGCGGCCTGTCCTTGCAACCAGACCATCTTGGCGCGCAGTTCCTTGCCTACCTTCTCGATCGGGTGCTCCAGGTCGGCCTGCTTGAACCTGTTGTAGTTCGGCAGGCCCGCTTCGTACTCGGCCACCCAGTTCTTGGTGAAGGTGCCGTCCTGGATGTCCTTCAGCACTTCCTTCATGCGTGCCTTGGTGCCGGCGTCGATCACGCGCGGGCCGCTGACGTAGTCGCCGTACTGCGCGGTCTCGGAGATGAACTCCAGCATGCGCGAGATGCCGCCTTCGTAGAACAGGTCCACGATCAGCTTCAGTTCGTGCAGCACTTCGTAATAGGCGATCTCCGGCTGGTAGCCGGCTTCGACCAGGGTTTCGAAACCGGCCTGCACCAGCGCCGAGGCACCACCGCACAGCACCGCCTGTTCGCCGAACAGATCGGTCTCGGTCTCTTCCTTGAAGGTGGTCTGGATCAGGTTGGCGCGGGCGCCGCCGAGGCCGGCCGCATAGGCCAGGGCGTACTCGGCCGCCTTGCCGCTCTTGTCCTGGTAGACCGCCCAGATGCACGGCACGCCACGGCCGATTTCATACTCGCGGCGCACCAGCGCACCCGGGCCCTTGGGCGCGACCAGCACGACATCCAGGTCTTCGCGCGGCTTGATCATGTCGAAGTGCACGTTCAGGCCGTGCGCGAACAACAGCACCGCACCCTGTTTCATGTTCGCGGCCAGCACGTCGTCGTAGAGCTTCTTCTGCACCATGTCCGGGGTCAGCACGGCAACCAGGTCGGCATCCTTCACCGCGTCGGCCGGTGCTTTCACGGTGAAGCCATCGGCCTGTGCCTTGACCTCGGTCGGGCCACCCGGACGCAGGCCTACCACCACGTCGAAGCCGGATTCGCGCAGGTTCAGTGCGTGGGCGCGGCCCTGGCTGCCGTAGCCGATGACGGCGATCTTGGTCTGGGGCAGGTCGTTGGTGCTCATGGGGGAGGTTCCTTGCGGTGGGAAGAAAAAAGAACGGCCGGTCGTCGAGGTGACGTGCCGGCCGGTCAGGGGAAAGCGGTGGAGGGGGCGCCGCGCATCGCACAGGCACAGCCACCACGAGGCATCGTGGTGGTGTGGGTCCGGGTTTTGCGTTGGGCGTTGTGCATGGTGGTTGCGTCTGAAACCAGGTCCTGAAATGAAAAAACCCGCACCGGGGCGGGTGCGGGTTTTTGAAGAGTTCCGGTGTGTTTGTTGCTTACACGCTGGCTCGTCCCGCACCTGTTGGTTGGGTAATAAGTACGAGCACAAGAATCGAACGCAGCGAGGCGGCGCCGGTGTCGGCGGCTACGATGTGTGTTCGCGGTGGCGTGTTGTGATGCAACATGTGATCGAGAGAAACACAGCCGTTTCGGCGATGTCAACCCTCGCGATGGAATTTTTATCGGTTTCCGCTGCATCCAGCGCAATCGCTTGTGGCACAAGGATGGTTGCCGCTGAAAGTGTTTCGGTGAACCGGAATTCACTCCTTTCAGCGCGGTTTTTGCGCGGAATCCGGCGGATTTTCACCTTGGTGGGTGCGGACCTTCCGCCCCCATCCCAGGATCAACGTCCATGACCTCTGCCCGATACCGCATGAAGGCCGCAGCGGCGAAGATCGAGGGACCACCCTTCCATCGGAACCCGACCGTGTCCCGACGCCTTGCCCGTTCCCTGCTGGCCGCCGCTGTACTGGCCTCCGTGCCCGCGCTGTCTTCCGCCGCCGACCGCATCACCGGCCACACCTTCGCCACCCGTTCGGAGGTGATCGCCCCGCATGCGATGGCCGCCACCTCGCAGCCGCTGGCCACCCAGATCGCGCTGGACGTGATGAAGGGCGGTGGCTCGGCGGTGGACGCGGCGATTGCCGCCAATGCCGCGCTTGGCCTGATGGAGCCCACCGGCAACGGCATCGGCGGCGACCTGTTCGCCATCGTCTGGGACCCGAAGACGCAGAAGCTCTATGGCTACAACGGTTCGGGCCGTTCGCCGAAGTCGTTGACCCTGGCCGAGTTCCAACGCCGTGGCCTGAAGGACATCCCGCCTACCGGCCCACTGCCGGTCTCCGTGCCCGGCGCAGTCGACGGCTGGTTCGCGCTGCACGACCGCTTCGGCCGCAAGCCGATGGCCGACAACCTGGCGCCGGCGATCCGCTACGCCCGCGAGGGCCATCCGGTGGCCGAGGTGATCGCCTACTACTGGGACCGCTCGGTGCCCAAGCTGTCGCAGTACCCGGGCTTCAAGGAACAGTTCACGATCAACGGCCACGCCCCGCGCAAGGGCGAGATGTGGAAGAACCCGAACCTGGCCAGCACGCTGCAGAAGGTCGCCGACGGCGGCCGCGATGCCTTCTACAAGGGCGATATCGCCCGCACCATCGGCGACTACTTCAAGGCCAACGGTGGCTACCTGAGCTACCAGGACATGGCCGACCACCACGGTGAGTGGGTCGAACCGGTCAGCAGCAACTACCGTGGCTACGACGTGTGGGAGCTGCCGCCGAACAGCCAGGGCATCGCCGCGCTGCAGATCCTCAACGTGCTGGAAGGCTACGACTTCTCGAAGATCCCGTTCGGATCGCCGGAACACGTGCACCTGTTTGTCGAAGCGAAGAAGCTGGCCTTCGCCGACCGTGCGCGCTTCTATGCCGACATGGCGTTCCAGCCGGCGCCGGTGCAGAAGCTGATCTCCAAGGAGTACGCCGCGCAACGTCGCGCGCTGATCTCGATGGACAAGGCGCTGAAGGAAGTGCAGCCGGGCACGCCGAAGCAGTTGGAAGAGGGCGACACCATCTACATGACCGTGGCCGACGCCGACGGCATGATGGTGTCGCTGATCCAGTCCAATTACCGCGGCATGGGCAGCGGCATGGTGCCGCCGGGGCTGGGCTTCATCCTGCAGGACCGTGGCGAGATGTTCGTATTGCAGAAGAATCATCCCAACGGTTATGCGCCGGGCAAGCGCCCGTTCCAGACCATCATTCCGGCCTTCATCACCAAGGGTGGCAAGCCGTACGCCAGCTTCGGCGTGATGGGCGGCGCGATGCAGCCGCAGGGCCACGCGCAGATCGTGATGAACCTGGTGGATTTCGGCATGAACCTGCAGGAAGCCGGTGATGCACCGCGCATCCAGCATGAAGGCTCGACCGAACCGACCGGGCAGGCCACGGCGATGACCGACGGTGGTGAGGTGAATCTGGAAACCGGCTTCCCGTATGAGACGGTGCGTGCGTTGATGCGCAAGGGACATCGCATCGTGTTCGCCGATGGTCCGTATGGCGGGTATCAGGCGATCATGCGTGATCCGGAATCCGGCGTTTACTACGGTGCGTCTGAGAGTCGAAAGGATGGGCAGGCGGCGGGGTATTGAGGTTTCCCGGCCACCGGGCGCAGCCCCCTCCGCGGTGATGGTTCGTGGAAGCGGGATCATGTGATTGGGCCGGGCGGGTGGGCTGGTCGGGGGACGCCGTGAATCCGTCCCTGGAGGCTTGGCCGCGGCATCCATGCCGCGGACACCCCCGCCCAGCCCACCCGCCCGGCCACGGATAGTTTCCGTGTCCATCACCGCAGGAAAAGAAAAAAGAAGATCAAGAGCAAAGGCAACGGCAACAGCCGCGTGCTGTGGGTTGGGGTCGGATCCGTTTCCCACAGGAAAACGAATCCGACCCCTTCTTGTTTTCCGATACACCTCATCCACGCATGGCGTGGATGGACCAACCGTCACACGTAACCTGTCGGGGGTGGGGCGGTGTGGGTGGGCAGGACCGTTGGCGCCATGGATGGCGCCATCGAGCCCCCAGGGACGGGTTTACGGCGTGTCCTGCCTACCCACACCGCCCCGCCCAACCAGCAGAAACCCAGAGCTGCCCTGGCTTTTGAATTTGCACTTGCTTGAAAAAGCGGTGCAGCCGCAGGCTGCAAAACCCACTCAATCCTGATCGTGCGCGCGCGCCGCCTCCGCCGGGGTCTCCTCCTGAGCCGCCATCTCGCGCGCGATCCACGCATCGATCATGTGCCGCTGCCGCTGGCGCTGCGCCTGCCGCCGCTCGCGCGTGTACTCCTGGTCCAGCACCCGGTACAGCGACACCATCACCAGCACCATCACCATCAGCAGCGCGAATGGCAACGCCGCAATCGTGATCATGCCCTGCAGTGCATCCAGGCCACCGGCCAGCAGCAACGCCGCTGCAATCAGCGCCACCGCGATGCCCCAGGCCAGCTTGCGCTTCAACGGCGGATCGCCTGCCTCGTCAGTGGACATGCTGGCCAGTACCAGCACCGCCGAATCGGCTGATGTCACGAAGAAGATCATCAGCAGCACCAGTGCGATGCAGGAAAGCAGCAAGGGCAGCGGCATGCTGTCAAACAGGGTGAACAGCACCGTTTCATAGCCATTGCCCAGCGCCTGCACCAGGTCGGCGTGGCCGAAGATCTGCGCCCACAGCGCAGTACCACCAAACACCGCGAACCAGAAGAAGCCCAGCACCGTGGGTGCCAGCACGACGCCGATGACGAACTCGCGGACGCTGCGCCCACGCGAGATGCGCGCGATGAACGAGCCGACGAACGGGGCCCAGGAAATCCACCACGCCCAGTAGAAGATGGTCCAGTCCGCCACCCATGTGCTGCCCGAGAACGGCGACATGCGCAGGCTCATCGTCACCAGCTGGTTGAGGTACGACCCCAGTGTGGTGGTGAACGTATCGAAGATGAATCCGGTCGGACCCAGCACCAGTACGGTGGCCGCAAGAAGCGCGGCCAGCGCAAGGTTGAAGTTGGACAGCCACTTCACCCCGCGCTCGACTCCGCTGGCGGTGGACGCCATGTACAGCACGAACGCGATGGCGATGATGGTCAGCTGCAGTGGCACACCCGCGTGCAGGCCGAACACGCGTTCCATGCCGGCAGCGATCTGGATGGTACCGAACCCCAGCGTGGTGGCCACGCCAATGGCAGTGGCAACAACCGCGGCGATGTTGACCACGCGTCCGATCCAGCCGCGATGGTGCCGGCCGATGATCGGTTGCAGCATGTCACTGACCAGTCCACGGCCATTGCGGTTGAACTGGAACCAGGCCATCGCCAGGCCGATCAGCGCGTAGATTGCCCATGGATGCAGACCCCAATGGAAGAATGCATAGCGCATCGAAGCCCGCGCCGCGTCCATGCTCTGCGGTGCGAGGCCTTCTGGAGGCTTGGTGAAGTGGGAAATCGGCTCGGCGGCGCCCCAGAACACCAGGCCGATGCCCATGCCGGCGGCGAACAGCATCGACATCCAGCTGGCGCGCGAGAACTCCGGCTCGGCATCTTCACCGCCGATGCGCAGGTTGCCGAAGCGACCGAATGCCAGGTACATCAGGAAAGTCAGCGCCAGGAACACGACCAGAAGATAGAGCCAGCCGACACTGCGGATGACATCGGCCAGTACCGACTGCACCACGGTATTGAAGGGGCCGGGTGCAACACCGGCAAGCAGCACCAGAAGCAGAACCAGTGCGATGGAAACGCGAAACACCATGAAGGAGCTTCTCCGATCAAGGGATTGAGGGGAGCGAGCAGAGCTTGCTGCGAGGGGCCGGCGACATGCAGCACAGACCGGGCAGGGGCCGCGGAGGCGGCGGGGAAACACCGGCCGCAGCGGCACGATGCGCGTGCACGTTACTGAATGCGATGTCACGGTTCTGTTAATACAGAAACAGCAGATCCACGCCGTGCGTGGATGGAACCACCAGGAGCTGCAGTGCGTTCTATGCTCTAATGCACACCAAGAAGCGGGGGTACCGCGGCCATGTGGCCACGGTTGAGACAGTCCCTTGGAACCTGATCCGGCTCATACCGGCGTAGGGAAGCTTTGCAGTGCAGCCATGCCCGGACTCCGCCCAAGGACCGTCCTGGCGCGGCAGCAGTGCGCCGCCGCTTCGTCCCTGACCTTCCTGGACGATGCCCGATGAACGCACAGCTCTCCGCCCTGCAGCAACAGGCCCAGCAACTCTCCGAATCCGTGACCCGGCCCATTCCCGGCTCGCGCAAGATCCACGTGCCCGGTTCACGCCCGGATCTGCAGGTGCCGATGCGCGAGATCGCGCTGACCCGCACGCCGACCTTGTTCGGCGGCGAAGAGAATGCACCGGTGACCGTTTACGACACGTCGGGCCCGTACACCGATCCGGAGGTGCGCATCGATCTGTCCGCTGGTTTGCCGGCACTGCGTCGCGGCTGGGTGGAAGAACGCGGTGATACCGAGCGGCTGGAAGGACTGAGTTCTTCGTTCGGTCGCGATCGCGAGCATGACCCGAAGCTCGATGCGGTGCGCTTCCCCGCGCGCAGCCTGCCACGCCGTGCGCGTGCAGGTGCCAACGTCACCCAGATGCACTACGCGCGCCGCGGCATCATCACGCCGGAAATGGAATTCGTCGCCATCCGCGAGAACCAGCGGCTGGACGCGATCCGCGATGCCGGCCTGCTGCAGCAGCACCCGGGCGAGGCGTTCGGCGCTTCGATCCAGAAGATCATCACCCCGGAGTTCGTGCGCGACGAAATCGCCCGCGGCCGTGCGGTGCTGCCCAACAACATCAACCATCCGGAAAGCGAGCCGATGATCATCGGCCGCAATTTCCTGACCAAGATCAACGCCAACATCGGCAACAGCGCCGTGTCCTCGGGCATTGCCGAGGAGGTGGAGAAGCTGGTGTGGGCGATCCGCTGGGGCGGTGACACGGTGATGGACCTGTCCACCGGCAAGCACATCCATGAGACCCGCGAGTGGATCATCCGCAACTCGCCGGTGGCGATCGGTACCGTGCCGATCTACCAGGCGCTTGAGAAGGTCGATGGCCGCGCCGAAGCACTCACCTGGGAGATCTTCCGCGACACACTGATCGAGCAGGCCGAGCAGGGCGTGGACTACTTCACCATCCACGCCGGCGTGCTGCTGCGCTATGTGCCGCTCACCGCCAAGCGGGTCACCGGCATCGTCAGCCGCGGTGGCTCGATCATGGCCAAGTGGTGCCTGGCACACCACAAGGAGAACTTCCTCTACACGCATTTCGAAGACATCTGCGAAATCATGAAGGCCTACGACGTGACCTTCTCGCTGGGTGACGGCCTGCGCCCGGGCTGCATCGCCGATGCCAACGACGCTGCGCAGTTCGGTGAGCTGGAGACGCTGGGCGAACTGACGAAGATCGCCTGGAAGCACGACGTGCAGACCATGATCGAAGGCCCCGGCCACGTGCCGATGCAGCTGATCAAGGAGAACATGGACAAGCAGCTGCGCGAGTGTGGCGAAGCGCCGTTCTATACGCTGGGCCCCCTGACCACCGACATCGCACCGGGCTACGACCACATCACCAGCGCGATCGGTGCGGCAATGATCGGCTGGTTTGGTACGGCCATGCTCTGCTACGTGACGCCGAAGGAGCACCTCGGCTTGCCCAACCGCCAGGACGTGCGCGACGGCATCATGGCCTACCGTATCGCCGCGCATGCGGCCGACCTGGCCAAGGGACACCCCGGCGCACAGGTGCGCGACAACGCGCTGAGCAAGGCACGCTTCGAGTTCCGCTGGGAAGACCAGTTCCATCTCGGGCTGGACCCGGAGAAGGCCAAGGAATTCCATGATGAGACCCTGCCGAAGGATGCGCACAAGCTGGCGCATTTCTGCTCGATGTGCGGCCCGCACTTCTGTTCGATGAAGATCACCCAGGACGTGCGCGACTACGCCGAGGCCGGCATGAAGGAGAAGTCGAAGGAGTTTCGCGCCGCCGGCGCCGAGGTCTATCACCAGGGCTGACGTGTAACGGGTAGTGCCGGCCGTCGGCCGGCATTCCGTCGTGCGTGGGACCAGGGAGAGTGCCGGCCAGTGGCCGGCACTACCGCTCATCACGCCGCTCCCGGCTATCCTCCGCCCATCACCCTGGGGAAAGGACGCCATGCCCGTTGCCATCACCACCCGCTGGCTGGCCATTGCCCGCCGCCATCCTTCGGCCTGGCTGCTGGGTGCCCAGTTGATCGCGGTGCTGCTGTATCCCGCACTTGATGACACCGCCGGCGGCCGTGCGGCGCTGGGCATGTTCGGCATGGCGGTACTCGGCCTGGCGCTGTGGGTGGTCCAGCGCAGTCCGCTGGGCACCTGGCTGGCACTGCTGCTGGCCATTCCTTCGGTGGTGTTCTCGCTGGCCGGCGCACTGCTGGATCGCAGTGCGCTGCTGACCACCGCGCAGCTGCTGGAAAGCCTGCTGTACTTCTATACGGCCGGTGCGCTCATCGCCTACATGCTCCAGGACCATAAAGTCACCCGCGATGAACTGTTCGCAGCAGGTGCGACATTCACGTTGCTGGCGTGGGCCTTCGCGTTTGCTTTCGCCGTGTGCCAGCAATGGTATCCGGGCAGTTTCCAGGGCACCGGTGGTGGCGCGCAGCGCACCTGGATGGAGCTTCTTTATCTGAGCTTCAGTTTGCTCTCGGGTGTTGGCTTGAGCGACGTTGTGCCACTGCATCCGCAGGCGCGCGCCTTGGTCATGCTGGAGCAGTTTTCAGGCGTGATGTACGTAGCTTTGGTGGTTTCGCGACTGGTTGGATTGACCATGCTGCGGCGCATGTGAAAATGAACGCCAGATAAAAATTTCGCGCCCCGCAGGGCGCGAATGGTGCAGCAGATTATGTGAATGCGTCGGCGAGAGAGAGCCTGGATGTCGACCACGCGATAGGCGAGGTAACCCGCATAGGCTAGTATTCGCCCGCTTCATTGTTTTTGCGGTATGCGCCGATGCTTTGTGCGGAGTCTGGCTTTTTGCTGTTCCCAGGACGGGAGGGTATCGAAGGCAAACGCTGCCCCGGACCTGTCTCTACTGTGTAGCGGAAAATGAACAGCAGTGAAAACCAGCCCCCCGGATTCGATCGGATCCGGATAGGAGAGTGCACTGTCACTCTGTCCTCGCGCGAAGTCGAGGTCGTCGGTGCGCGTCGCCCGCGTCGGCTGACGCCGAAGGCGCTGGGCGTGCTGCGTGTGCTGCTGCGCCAGCCGGGGCGTGTTGTCACCCGCGATGAACTGTTCGCGGAAGTCTGGCCGGACACGCTGCCGACCAATGATGTGCTTACCCAGGCCGTCACCCAGCTGCGCAAGGCGTTCAGCAACGACGACGACAACGGCCAGGCCTATATCGAGACCATCGCCAAGACCGGCTATCGCCTGCTGGTGCCGGTGCAGGTACTGGACGATGTCGAGCCGGCGCCGCCGGCGGGAGCCGATGACGAAATCGTGGACATTCAACCGGCGATGGCCATCGCCGAGGTGATGCCGCCACACCTGCAGGCATCGCGCCGCCGCTGGCGCCACGTCCGCCGGCGCGTACTGCTGGTGCTGGGCGTGCTGATGCTGGCCACGGTGGTGGTGCTGACCGCGCTGCTGCTGCGGCGGGCACCGGCCAGCAGTTCAGCTGTGGACGCGGCCGTGGAGAACGGCACGCGCGTGATCGGCAGCCCGCAGCGTCCCTATCGGTTGATCACCGCGACCAGCGGCTTTGAAACCTATCCCACGCTTTCACCCGATGGTTCATTGGTGGCCTATGAGGGCGCCAACGAAGACGGGCAGGGCGGTGGTGCGATCAAGGTGCAGACCTCCGGCAACGCGCCTGCACGGCAGCTGCTGGCTCCGCCGGCCGGCTCGGTCGATCGCTTCCCGAGCTGGTCGCCGGATGGACGCGAGATCGCCTTCGCGCGGTTCAGCAACAACGGCGGTTGCCAGGTGCTGATCGCCAGCGCGACCGGTGGTGCCCTGCGCCAGGCCACACGGTGCGATGGCACCGAGCTGCTCAGTTTCGACTGGACGCCGGACGGCCGTGGTCTGGTGTTCGGCAGCATGGTGGGGCGCTATGCCCATCGCGGCATCCGCAAGCTTGATCTGGCCAGTGGCCAATGGGAGGCGCTGGACTACGGTGTCGCCGAGGATGACTTCGACTATGCGCCGCGCTACTCGCCTGATGGCAAGTGGCTGGTATTCGTGCGCAATCCGCAGCTGGGCGACCTGTGGCGCATGCCGGCCGCGGGTGGCACGCCCGAGCAGCTGACCAACGAGGCCGCTGAACTGCGTGGCTGGGCCTGGTTGCGTGATGGCCGGACGATCGTGTTTGGACGCCGTGTCGACAGTGAGGTGCGCCTGTACTACCTGGACGTCGAGAGCCGCACGCTGCGCGACGCCGGGCTCGACGACGCACAATGGCCGGCGACGGCGCGCCGCGCGGGCATGCTGGCCTTCGTTCACCGCCGCGCGCAGTTCGGCATCTTCAAGGTGCCGATGGAGGGCGGTTCACCCCCGCAGCGCTTGTTTGCGTCCAGCGGCCGGGATGGGCAGCCGATGGCGGCGCCGGATGGACGCCAACTGGTGTTCACGTCCGATCGTTCAGGCAGCTTCGCGCTGTGGTGGGCGGACATGGAGCGCCCCGATTCGCTGCGGCCTATCGAAGGATTGCGGCCTGAGGCACGTCAGGCACCAGACTGGTCGGCCGACAGCCGGCGGTTGCTGGTGGTCGGGCGCGACGAACACGGACGCACGGTGGTCTATGAGATCGCCCCACGTGACGAACGCGTCCAGCCGTTGCCGGTACCGTCGGAGCAGCCGCTGCAGGCACTGTACGGCGCAAACCCGGACCAGCTGCTGGTAGTCGAGCGCGATGACCAGCAACAGACCCGGCTGAGCCTGTTTGATCGAAGCGTGCAGCCTTGGCGCCGCCTTGCCAGCATCGAGGGCGTGTCTCAGGCGCGGTTCGATCGCAGCAGCGGGCGTGTGCTGTTCACCCGCCTGGCGGCAGGCGGCCTGTGGTCGGTGGATGCGGCGCTGGCGCCAGGCAGCGTGCAGCAGATCAGCGATGACCAGCCCAGCCGGTGGCGGTACCGGGCCTGGACCGTGGCCGGCAACAGTGCGATCGGCTATCTCGGTACGTCCACCCGCTGCGGTACGACACTGGTGCTGATCCAGGCTGGGCGCGAGGAACCGGAACGCTGCCTGGATGCGGAACGCCTCAGTGCCGGCAACGGGCTGAGTGCCGGCGCCGATGGGCGCACCCTGTTCGTGGCAATGGCGGTCAGCGACGGTGCCGACATCGGTGTGATGCGTTTGCCCGAGCGCTCGCCGACGCTGCTTCCGGCGTTCTCCAAGTTGTTGTTGTTCAACGGAAATGGGCCTTCGTAATTTCTTCGTGGCGACCTCGCCGCGAATTCGTGGCGATCTCGTCTGACTTTCCTGACGTGGTGCCGCCTGATTTGGCAAAACGGAGGCCTGTACTAGGCAAATCCGTGGTGCCCCCATGCGTCAACTCTCGCTGGCCGATCGCGGCCAAACCGTCTCTCTGGACCGGTCGCTCGACGATGCTGCGCCGACCTGCCTGGGCGTGGCCCGGCTCGGCAGCCTGCAGACCGCAGGCAGCAGCTTCACTGTGTGGATGCAGGTGCGCGGCAGCTCCTGGGTGGAAGCCAAGGAAGGACGCTTCCGCTTGCGCCAGGGCGAGTGGATCGCCTTCGAGAAGGAGTCGCGGCCGCTGGTGCAGGCCGGTCGCAACGGCTTGTGCGTTGGCCTGAACCTGACGGTCGAAGCGCTGCGCGTGCTGGCCGAGATGGCCGATTGCGGTCTGTATGCCGGGCGTGGCCGCATGAACCGTGGCGATGCCCGCGTTGCGCTGCGCCTGTGGCGCGATGCGCTGGCCAGTGGCCAGCCGGCACAGGCACTGCGCTCGCTGCTGCTGCACCTGGCGGGCCTGCAGCGTGGGCTGGCCGACAACGTGCAGCGTTGCCCGGGGCGCTCGCGCAGCCGCAAGCGCCAGGTGTTCGGCCGCATGCAGCGCGCCCGCCTGTACCTGGAAGGCAACAGCCACCGCGTGGTGCGCATCGGTGAACTGGCCGAGCTGACCAACTTCTCCAGCTGGTATCTCTCCAAGACCTTCCAGAGCCTGTACGAGGAAAGCCCGCAGTCGCTTTCGGCGCGGCTGCGCCTTGAGCGCGCTGCCGACCTGCTGCGTGACACCGACATGATGGTCGGCGAAGTTGCTGCAGCCAGTGGCTTCGACAACTGCTGCAGCTTCGCGCGTGCGTTCCGCGCCCGCTACGGCCAGTCCGCATCGCGCTTCAGGGAGAACGGCGGCTTGCTGCCGCCACAATCTGCAAAGTCTCCGGTTGGTTCGCGCAAATACAGCGCTGCAACGCAATCGTAACGTGCTGGGGTGTTTTAACACGCTGCTAACACGTACCTTGGAGAGATAGATGAACGTTCGTAATCCCGCAGTGCGGCTGGGCCTTCTGCCGGCTGGCATTGCGTTGGCGCTGACGCCCGCCTTTGCTTCTGCACAGGAAGCAAAGGATGCGACCACCCTGGATCGCATCGAAATCACGGGCTCGCGCATCCGCGGCGCCTCGATGGAGACCCAGCAGCCGGTCCTCACCCTGAGCCGTGAGAACCTGGAAAAGCAGGGCTACACCACCGTCGCCGATGTCCTGCAGAACCTGACCTCGGCAGGTTCGCCGGCCATTTCCCGTGCGGACTCGCTGTCCTCCGGCGAAAACGTTGGCGGCTACTACGTCGACCTGCGCAACCTGGGCGCGCAGCGCACCCTGGTGCTGATGAACGGCAAGCGCCTGGGCGCGACCACTGCCGGCTACCAGGATCTGAGCCAGATTCCGATGGCCGCCGTCGAGCGCATCGAAGTGCTGAAGGATGGCGCCTCCGCCATCTACGGTTCGGACGCCATCGCTGGCGTGGTCAATGTGATCACCCGCAAGCGCTTCGACGGTGCTGAAGCCAGCGTCTACGTCGGCCAGTACGGCCGCGGCGACGGCGACACCAACACCTACTCGTTCACCCTCGGCTCCGAAGGCGAGCGTGGCGGCGTGACCCTGTCGGCCGAATACTCCAAGCAGGATCCGGTGTGGGCGAAGGATCGTTGGTTCAGCCGCGACGGCGGCCTGGGCCCGAACACCACCTCCGGTGATTGGAGCCCGCTGAGCCAGAACAGCACCTGGTGCGACCCGCGCGTGTGGGGCGACTGCAAGCCGCGCGCTGCAGGCCAGCCGCAGCCGGAGTGGATGACCCTGAATCCGGGCGGTGACCCGAAGAATGCGGCCGACTACCACCAGCTGACCCCGGCCGAGTACTCCAATGCCAACCAGCAGATGATGGTGCAGACCGGCATCGAGCGTAAGTCCGTGTACGTCAACGGCAGCTACGATCTGGCCGACTCGATCACCTTCAATGCTGACGTGCTGTACAACCAGCGCACCACCGACCAGCAGATCGCGGGTTACCCGTACCAGTCGCTGTCGTTCGGTACCCCGCTGTCGAAGGACAGCGCGTTCAACCCGATCGGTCAGGACGTCGAGTTCCGTCGCCGCCTGTGGGAAGTGCCGCGTACCACCAAGAGCGATCTTAAGACCCTGCGCTTCGCGCCGAGCCTGAGCGGCTTCTTCGAATTCGCCGGCAAGACCTGGGATTGGGACGTCGGTGCGCTGTGGAACCGCAACGAGCTGACCAAGACCGGCTACGGCGACATGAGCCTGATCGCATCCGAGCAGGCACTTGGCAAGTCGTTCATCAACGGCCAGGGTGTTGCCCAGTGCGGCACCGCCGCCAACCCGATCCCGCTGAGCCAGTGCCGTCCGTGGAACCCGCTGCTGCCGTATGGCGTCAACGGCCAGGGCTCGCTTGCCGACCGTGATCTGCAGAACTTCCTGTTCCCGACCTACACCGACACCGGTGTGACCAAGACCACCAGCTACACCGCCAACCTGTCCGGTTCGCTGTTCGAGCTGCCGGCCGGTGACCTGGGCGTGGCCATGGGCTACGAGCACCGCAAGGAAGAAGGCCGCTTCGTGCCGGACGCCTTCCGTCAGTCGGGCCAGTCGACCGGCCTGGCGTCGACCACCACCTCGGGCAACTACTCGCTGGATGAGTTCTACCTGGAACTGAACGTGCCGATCCTGTCGGACCTGCCGTTTGCCAAGGAACTGACCTTCAACGTCGCCAGCCGCTACTCCGACTACAGCAACTTCGGTGACACGATCAACTCGAAGTTCGGCCTGGTGTGGCGCCCGATCGAAGAGCTGCTGGTCCGCGGTACCTACGCAGAAGGCTTCCGCGCGCCGACCGTCGACGATCTGTACGGCGGCACCAACTCGAGCTTCGAGCGTTACACCGACCCGTGCGGTTCGACCTCGCCGGGCAACGTCGCTGGCAATGCTGCCTGCGCCGGGGCTGGCGTGCCGGCCAACTACGTGCAGGTCGGCCAGGGCTTCGCGCCTTGCAGCACCTTCCCGTGCGCGACCCCGGACCAGTTCGTCAGCGGTTCGAATTCGGCTCTGAAGCCGGAAACCTCCAAGAGCAAGACGGTTGGCCTGGTCTGGAGCCCGCGTTGGGTGCAGGGCCTGGACATCTCGCTCGACTGGTACCGCTACGAGCTGAAGAACATGATCATCGCTGACAGCGTTGATCGCATCCTGCGTGACTGCTACGTGCTGGGCAACGCAGCTCGCTGCGAAGGCGTCACCCGTGCCGCCGATGGCCATATCGAGGCGCTGACCTACGGCCTGGCCAACCTCGGCTCGATGGAGACCGAAGGCTACGACCTGGGTGTCAAGTACCGCCTGCCGGAACTGTCGATCGGCAAGTTCAGCATCGACTGGCAGACCAGCTACCTGGCCAAGTACGACGAAGCCGGCCAGAACAAGAAGGGTGAGAACATCACCATCGGTCGCGTTGGTGAGCCGGGCCTGTTCCGCGTCCGTTCGAACCTGGGCGTGAACTGGGAGCTGGGTGACTTCGGTGTCAACTGGACTGCTCGTTACTACTCGGGCATGAAGGAAAGCTGCATCGACGACGCATGGTGCGACGCCCCGAACCACTATGCCAATGGTGAGCCGGATCCGCTGCGCCACACCGGCTCCAACACCTTCCACGACGTGCAGGTCAGCTGGAAGGCTCCGTGGGATGCCACCATCGCCCTGGGTGCGAACAACGTGTTCGATCACCGCGGTGCGCTGCAGTACTCGGCGCCGAACTCGAGCTTCGCCTACTACGGTGGCTTCGACGTCGGTCGCTTCCTGTACATGAAGTACACCCAGCGCTTCTGATCGTTCGAAGTGCGATAGCAATACCGGGAGGGCGGACCGCAAGGTCCGCCCTCTTTTTTTGTAGGGGAATTCCGAAATGTCGTGGAAGGTGAGCAGAGTCACGTTCCTGTCGTGTCGTAATCAACACAGTTGCTGGGTCCACTTTCGGACACTTGCACATGGAGAGAGCGATGAAGAGCACGCTGTTGCACAAACTGTCTGCTGCTGCACTGATCTATGCAACATTGGTGGGTGCGGTGTTCGCCCAGACCGGTGGCGTCTGTGGGGGCGGGCTGTACTGCGAAGAGCTGCGCCAGCAATGCCTGGCTGCAGGCAATTCGAAGGTCATGTGCGATCTGCAGTATCGCCACTGCGTGCAGGACGCCTGCGGCGCGCGCTGATGCAAAAAAAGGCGCGCCTTTGGGCGCGCCTTCGAGGTTGTTCCTGCGTTGACAGCTCAGGCCTCGCTGGGTACCAGTCCCATCAACGCATTGGCATGCTCGCGCCACTGCGGCAGCCTGTTGAGTACACCTGCGCGCTGCAGGTAGTCCTCATCCACCGGATCGCCGTTGACCAGCGCCAGCGCCACATGCACCGCACCGGTCACCCAGAAGCTGCGCGTATTGGCGCGCTGCGGCTGCAGGTGGAAGGCAACCGCTTCGATGATCGGCATCGGCAGGCCCCACAGGCCCAGCAGGTAGGCGCCGGCCTCGGCATGGCCGGGGCGGGTGTCACCGGCCAGCGACGGTTCGCTGCGCTCGTTGCGTACGCCGGGCAGCAGCAGGCCGATGTCGGCCAGCAGGGCGGCGGTCGCGCCCAGTTCGGCACTGGATTCGGGCAGCAGGCGCGCGGCCAGGCGCGAGGCGAGCAGGGCGCGCTGCTGCAGCGAATTGCGTTCGGCGGTGGACAACGTGGGTGCGGAAAACACCTCGCTGGCCAGCACCAGGTCGCGCAGCGTCGACAGGCCCAGGCGGGTCACGGCCGTGCGCAGGTCAGCGATGGTGCGTCCCTGGCTGAAGAACGCCGAGTTCGACAGCTGCAGCACCTTCGCGGCAATGGCCGGGTCGGCCGCCACCAGCTTGGCGACGTCGGCGCTGTCGGCGTCGTCGTCATGCTCCAGCGCCTGGGTCAGGCTCAGGTACAGGTGCGGCGGCGAGGGCAGCTTCTCGATACGGCCGATGGCATCGCGCAGGCGTGGGCTGTCCAGTACTTCGCGCAGCTCTTCCAGGCTGGTCAGCGCTTCCAGCAGCACTTCCGGTGCCAGTGGCAACGGCAGGAAACGGTGAGCGACACCGATCAGGCGTGCCGGCGGCGGCCGGTTGCCGTGCTGGGCATCGATCAGCGCGATGCGGATGGTTTCCGGGCGCAAGGTCCGGATCTGGCCCAGCAGCGTGGTGGCATTGAGATCCGGCAGCTGCGGGCAGACGATCACCGCATCCACGCCCTGCGTGGCCACCGCAGCCATCGCGGTCTGGCCATCGGTGGCGGTCAGCGGCTGCCAGTCTTCCCCAAGATCGGCAATGAATTCGGTCAGCTCGGCCGGCAGGCTGGCTGCATCCCCAACAAGCAGAATACGCACGACACATTCCCCTGGCTGTCTCGACGATGGATGTCGACGACGTGTGAAGTGACGCAATTTACCTAATACGGCGGCACGTGTGATGTGCCGTCGTCATGAAACGTGACCCGCATCGCTCCAGCGGGGTGCCGCCGGAGCGATCCGGTTCAGGCTCAGGCCTTGCTGTCGAGATGGCGCTGGTGCGCCTCGATCAGGATCTGCTTGGCCTCAGCGGCGCCGCCCCAGCCGTCGAGCTTGACCCACTTGCCCTTCTCCAGGTCCTTGTAGTGCTCGAAGAAGTGGCCGATGCGCTCCAGCCAGTGGCTGGACACCTGGGCGATGTCTTCGACGTGGGCATAGCCACTGAAGATCTTCGACACCGGCACGGCCAGGATCTTCTCGTCGCTGCCCGCCTCATCGCTCATCTTCAGCACGCCGACCGGACGGCAGCGCACGACCGAGCCCGGCACCAGCGGCAGCGGCAGCACCACCAGCACGTCGGCCGGATCGCCGTCGCCGCACAGGGTGCTCGGCACGTAGCCGTAGTTGCAGGGGTAGCGCATCGGGGTGGACAGGATACGGTCGACGAAGATCGCGCCGGTTTCCTTGTCCACTTCGTACTTCACCGGCTCCGAGTCCTTCGGGATCTCGATGATGACGTTGATTTCTTCCGGCGGGTTCTTGCCGGGCGAGACGAGTTCCAGACCCATGGTCGTGCTCCAGGTGGGGGATGTAGACGGATAGCCCCCCATTTTATGCCTTTGCCGGGCGCTGTGCAGAGGGAGGGGCCGACGGCGCTGCGGGGCGGGGGCCTACCGGGCAGGCCGGGATTGGCTGATGGGGGCGGCCGGCATGGGAGCGCAGGCTGGACCAACCTTCCCAAGGAGTCTGCCCATGAACGTGTCTGCCCTGTCGTTTGGCCTGACCTGCATGTTGCTGGTTGCGCCTTTGGCCCAGGCGTCCCCTTATGTCGACCTGATCGACTACCCGCACCAGGAGGCCAACTGGGACCGCTTCTTTGCCCTGGAAGGCCGTTTGCAGCATGGCTTCGATGCCATCTGTGGCGACACCTTCTGCGAGGGCGAATACAGCGATATCCGCGCCCTGCGCCTGCGCTGTTCGGTGGATGCGGTGCGGGGAACCGTGCATGAATGCCTGTGGGCATTCGCCGCCAGCGATCTGGAGGTGTCCCGCAACGATGGCGCGATCGTGGCCCGGCAACCGACCTGGTTGTGCCGCCTGCCGCTGGTGGCGGGAACCCCGGTGGAAGCCTTCCATGCCGCGCTCGCCGCGCGCAATCCACTGCATGACCCGCTGCCGGGGACCTCGCAGAGCGTCTATGACGGGCTGACCGGGTGCATCCATTGATGAGAACGTGACTGATTCTCATTAACGGAGTAGCATGCGCGGCGCCTTCCGTCTGTCGTCCCGGTTCCGCGCATGTCCTCCAATGCCGCCTCCCTCACCGAACTGCTGATCCGCGAGCGGCCCGCGCTGCTGCGCCGGGTGCAACGCATCCTGGGGGGCGACAACGGCGCCGAAGACGTGATCCAGGCGGTGTGGTTCAAGGCGCGCGGGGTCGACGACAGCCAGGCCATCGACAACCCGCGAGCCTATCTGTACCGGCTGGCCGCCAACCTGGCCACCGACCATGGCCGCGAATCGACCCGGCGCAACCGTCTGCTGGCCGACCACTACCTGTGGGGGCCGGACGAGGTGATCTCGACCGAGGAGCAGGCGATGGCACAGGACGAGCTGCAGCGGGTGCTCGACGCGGCGGGACACCTGCCGGAGCCGACCCGCACCATCTTCCGGCTCAACCGCCTGCAGGGCCTGACCCAGGCCGAGATCGCACGCCGTCTGGGTGTGTCGGTGACTACCGTCGAGAACCATGTGCGCACCGCGCTGCAACGCCTGGCCTGGGCGCGCAGCGGCCGATGATCGCCCCGGCTTGGGGCTGGCCCTCGCTGAAACGTCTTGATCACTGGACCGTGGATGCGGTCTAGTTCCTCCGCCCGCGCTTGAATGCGCCTGTCCGCCAGCCGATGAGCCCGCCGAACACGCTGCCCGCCGCCAATGACGATGCCCTGGCCGAACAGGCCCGGGGCTGGATCGCGTGGCTGGCCTCGGGTGACATCGGCGAGGGGCGCATGCATGAGTTCGAACGCTGGCTGGCACAGCCGGGGCACCGTCGGGCCTTCGAGCACGAGCGCGCGCTGTGGCGCAGCGTCGGACCACGCCCGCAGGCCCGGCCCGCCGAACGCCGGCGCCCGCGGCGGCTGCGCTGGGCAATGGCCGCTGCAGCTGCGCTGGCGATGCTGGTGGCATGGCCGGAGGCCTGGTTGCGGCTGCAGGCCGACCATCGCAGTACGCATGTCGTGCAGAACGTGCAACTGCCCGATGGCAGTCGCGCCGTGCTGGATGCGGACAGCGCGATCGCCGTGCGGTTTGATGCCGATGCACGCCGGATCGAGCTGCTGCGCGGGCGCGCCTGGTTCGAGGTCAGCCCGGATGCCCAGCGGCGTTTCAGCGTGCGCGCGGGCAATGGCGTGGTCGAGGACATCTCGACCGCGTTCTCCGTCGCACGCGACAACGATCAGGTGGAAACCCAGGTCGGACAGGGCAGGGTGCGCGTGGCCAGCCCGGCCGACGGTGGCTGGACCTACCTGCAGGTGGGACAGCGCGCGGTCTATGGCGAGCGCAGTGGCGTGACGCGTCTGCAGGATGTGGCGGCCGACAGTGTGGGCGCGTGGCGGCAGGGTGAACTGCTGCTGGAGCAGGCCAGCGTCGCCGAGGCCGTGCAATGGGTCGGGCGCTATCGCGCTGGCCCGACCTTCGTGCGTGGCGATCTGTCGCAGCTGCCGGCCGTCAGTGCAGCATTGCGCATCGATCGCCCGGAGCAGGCGCTGGATGCGTTGGCGGCAACAGCAGGTCTTCGGGTTACTCGTCTTCCATTCGGCGTCGCCATCGTGCAGTAGATCCACGCCATGCGTGGATGACCGTCCCTGTGCCGACCAACGGTCGGCACCCACCGCAGCAAGCAGCCGACCCACGGTCGGCACCTGCCGCGGCCGCAAATCGCTCTTGGGGTTGCCGCGCTTTCATCCGTCTTACTCCGCGAACGTACCCGCCGCCGCCAGTACGTCGCCGTGTCCGCCCGTGTTGCGGATGTCGCCGCGCCCGCGGCACCGATTACCTGACAGGTTCCCCCATGTTCGATCTCCATCGTCCGGGCCGCATGCCGCGCCCGTCCCGCCTGTGCATCGCCCTGCTGGCGGCCGGCCTGGCCAGCGCCGCGCCCTCCGTACTCGCGCAGGATGCCAGCGGTGACCACGCTGCCGTGCAGCGCTTCGATATCCCCGCGCAGCCACTGGACGAGGCGCTGCGCAGCTACATGCGCCAGTCCGGCGTGCAGGTCGTGTACCCGGCCACCCTGGCCCGGGGTGTGACCTCGCGTGCGGTCAGCGGCAGCCTGTCGGCCAGCGAGGCTTTGCAGCACCTGCTGCAGGGCAGTGGCCTGGCGGTGCGCCGGGTCAGTGCCGATGCGGTGACCCTGGAAGCGGCAGCGTCGGCGCAGGCCGACAGCGGTGTGATCGTCACCGATACGCTGAGCGTGGCCGGCGACCGTATCGACAGCGGCGCAACCAGCGACGAGGCGCGCCTGCTCGACGGCTATCGCAGCGTCGGCTCCACCGCCACGCTCAACCGCACGCACCTGGAGCGATTCCGCGGTACGTCCAACGGCGACATCGTCAAGGGCGTGGCTGGCGTCACCGCCGGTGATCCGCGCGTGGGCAACGGCTTTGACGTCAACATCCGTGGCATCCAGGGCCAGGGCCGTGTGCCGGTGATCATCGACGGTGGCCAGTCTAGCATGGATACCTACCGTGGTTATGCCGGCCAGTCGCAGCGCACCTACCTCGACCCGGACCTGATCTCCAGCCTGACCATCACCAAGGGCCCGAGCCTGCAGGCCAACGCCTCCGGTGGCATCGGCGGCGTGGTCGAGATGGAGACGCTGAAGATCGGTGACGTGCTGCGCGAAGGCCGGGACTTCGGCGTGCGCGTGCGTGGCGGCCTGGCCAACAACAGCGCCAACAACCTGCCGTCCTACAGCGCCGCGCCGCGTACCGACCGCAGCGCCACCGGCAGCCAGTTCTTCAACGTGGCCGCTGCGGGACACTGGGATCGCTTCGATCTGGTTGCCGCCTACGCCTACCGCGACAACGGCAACTACTTCTCCGGCAAGCATGGCTACGATGACTTCCCGCAGACCCGGCGCACGCTGGCACCGCTGAATCCGCCGCGTACCGAGGTGTTCAATACCTCGGCGCGCTCGAAGTCGGCGCTGCTCAAGGGCACCTGGCGCATCGACGATGCACAGACCCTGGAAGCGGGCTACCGCCGCTACGAGGGCACCGCCGGCGAGATAATGGCCTCGCAGATCATCCGTGTGGATCGTGACCGCATTCCGCAATGGGACCCGGGCCACGTCGACATGGACAGCTACACCCTGCGCTATCGCTTCAACCCGGACAGCGAGCTGGTCGACCTGCGCGTCAACGCCACGTACACCGACACCGACAGCGTGATGTACAACAGCCTGACCGGCATCACCCCCTGGTACTTCGATCGCCGTACCGAGTGGTACGACGCGCCCAGCTTCAGTGGCGACCCCGGTTACAAGGATGCCTACCGCAATCCGCTGCGGCAGAAGCGCTTCGGCCTGGATGCCAGCAACACCTCGAAGTTCGATACACACGCCGGTGCATTCACCCTCGACTACGGCCTGTCCTACAGCGATGAGGACATTGCACCTGGCAGCTCGGGGCCGGTCATGCACGATGACCTGATCAACAACCGCTTCCTGCGCAACGCCGAGCGCAAGGAATACAGTGCCGTGGCCTCGCTGAAGTGGCAGCCCGATGAGCATTGGGAACTGCTGGCCGGCGGCCGCTGGAACCGCGTGGATGTGCATGACCGCAACCGCCTGGCCACGCCCGATGCCTACGAGGTGCAGGGCCAGTACCGCTACACCGAGCTGCTCAATGGCAACCCGGCGCTGCCGTCGTGGCGGGCCAAGCGCATCGCGCTGCTGAACTGGTATCCGGACGCCAACGGCAATTTCACCCAGGAATCGCTGCTGGCTTCACCGTACAAGAAGGGTACGGTGGGCGACATCGGTGGCTGGAACTTCTACGACGCCGGCAAGGCGCAGGACCTGGAGGTGCCGGTCAGCTGGAGCTGGTCGCAGCCGATCCGTCGCCGCGACACCGCGTTCTCGCCGACCGCCAGCGTGGCCTACCGCTTCAGCGAAGACACCATGGTCTACGTGAAGTATGCCGAAGGCACCAAGCTGCCGAGCCTGTTCGAGACCACGCTGGGCCTGTTCACCGCCGCCAAGCCGGTGGGCGAGCTGAAGCCGGAGCGTGCGCGCAGCTGGGAGATCGGTGCCAGCACCATCCGCTATGACCTGTTCACCGCCGGCGACCGCCTGGCGCTGAAGCTGGCGTACTTCGATACCCGCATCGACGACCTGATCACCCGTGACTACCGCACGCTCTCGGCCGGCCTGATCCGCAACGTCGACCAGTTCAAGGTCTCGGGCATGGAGTTCCAGTCCAGCTATGACAGCGGCAAGGTATTTGCTGATCTGTCCGCGCACTATTACTTCAAGGCCAAGACCTGCGCACCGGACATCGCAGCCGAGCGCCGTGCCTATGGTGCACAGCGCAGGAACGATGAACTGGCCAACACGCCGAACTGCGTGGACGGCGGCTTCGAGGGCTCGTACACCAATACCCAGAACCCGCCGCGCTACATGGTCAACCTGACCCTGGGCTCGCGCCTGTTCGACGAGCGCCTGACCTTCGGTACCCGCGTGGTCCACAACGCCGGTCCGATCAGCAAGCTGGACAAGGATTGGAACGTGGGCCTGTCAGCGATCCAGCAGCTGTACCGGCCGACCACCCTGGTCGACCTGTTCGCCAGCTGGAGCTTCAACGACCAGCTGTCGGTGGAAGCCGGCGTGGACAACCTGACCGACCGCTACTACCTGGATCCGCTGGCCCTGGGCGTGATGCCGGCCCCGGGCCGCACCGCGCGCCTGGCGTTGACCTGGAAGTACTGATCGTCGGGGGCGGATCCCTTTCCTGCAGAAAGGGCTCTGACCCCAGCGGGAGACAACGGTAGCGCCGGGCCATGCCCGGCGCCTTCCTCCAGCCAGTTACAGCCCGGTCGCCGCCTTCACGGCATCTTCGTGCAGCGACTCGTTCAGCTCATCCACCACCGTGGTCCATGCCGCATCGGCCTGCAGCGACTCGGACAGGAACTGGCGCTGGGCATCGTTCCAGTACGGCGCTTCGACCACTTCCACATCGGTGGCCAGCTGGTGTTCGCGGATGAAGCGGGCGATGCCCTCGGCGCTGGCGTCCAGGCCCAGCTGCAGGAACAGGTTGGTCATGCGCGGTTCGGTGGTGATCATCGTCGGTTCCTGCGGGAAGAAGGGATACGCCATTATCGGTGCACATGGCCTTGGGGAAAGCCCCGTGGCGAACGTCTACAGCAGGACGACCCCCTTGGCATCCCCCATGAACGCACACATCGCCCCTGAAGACAGCCGCAGCCTGCGGCTCAAGGCCGCCACCCGCGACAGCCATGGCGCGCTGGACAAGCGCATCATGGCCGGCGACATCTTCGCCGACCGCAGCAACTTCGCCCGTTTCCTGCGCGTGCAGTACCGCTTTCATCGCAGCATCGATGCGCTGTATGCCAACCCTGCGCTGGATGCACTGCTGCCGGACCTGGGTGAGCGCCGCCGCCTGACCCAGGTGGCGCGCGACCTGCAGGATCTGGAGCAGACCCTGCCGGGGGCCGACATCGCGGCGTTGCCGTCCGATCTGGAGCTACCCGCCGCATTGGGGTGGCTGTATGTGGCCGAAGGCTCCAATCTCGGCGGCACCATTCTGTACAAGATGGCTGCCAAGCTCGGCCTGGATCGTGATTTCGGCGCCCGTCACCTGGCCGCGCACCCGGATGGCGCGGCGCGCCACTGGCGTGAATTCACCGCTGCGCTGGATGCGGTGCCGCTGAGCACCGAGCAGGAGCAACAGGTGATCGATGCGGCGGACGCCGCCTTCCGCAGCGTGCACGGCCACGTCGAAGTGGAATTCGCCTGATGCACGCCTCCCGCCTATCGGCGCAACGCTGATGCGCTGGCTCTGGTTCGCGCTGGGCTGGGTGATGGTCGGCCTCGGGGTGATCGGCGCGCTGCTGCCGGTGATGCCGACCACCATCTTCCTGATCCTGGCCGTTGGCTGCTTCGCGCGCAGTTCGCCGAAGTTCGAGCAACGCCTGCTGGCGCACCCGCGCTACGGCCCATCACTGCGGCTGTGGCGCGAGCAGGGCGCGGTGTCGCGCAAGGGCAAGACGTTTGCCAGCGCCGGCATGGCGGTGGGCTTCGCGCTGTTCTGTTGGGGCGCACATCCGTCCTGGCGGCTGCTGCTGGGCGTGGGCCTGTTCTTCGCGGTCAGCGCCGGCTACGTGCTCAGTCGGCCCGCACCGCGGTTGGAGCCCAACCCGGTCGTGGAAGTGGACGACGCCAATGATCCGCGCACGGTACGCCGCCGTGCAGCGACCCCTGATGCTGATGGAAAACGAGACGATGCTGCCTGCTGACCTGGCCCCCGTGGCTGCCCCTGCACTGACGCCCTGGGGCATGTATCTGGCCGCCGACGTGGTGGTGAAGACAGTGATGATCGCGCTGGCACTTGCCTCGCTGGCCACCTGGACCGTGCTGCTGTCCAAGGGCTGGGAGCTGGCCCGGCAGGGCCGGCAGCTGCGTGCAGCGCGCGCGCTGTTGCTGCAGGCGCCGAGCCTGCCCGGCGGGAGCGCAGAGGCCAGCCTGCAGCAGGGCACCGCACTCACCATGCTGGACGCGGCGCGAACCGAGCTGCGCCTGTCGCAGGATCTGGACAGCCGCGATGGCATCAAGGAACGCGTTGCCTCGCGCCTGGACCGCATCGAACTGGAAACCGCGCGCGTGCAACGGCGCGGCATCGGCGTGCTGGCCAGCATCGGCGCGGTGGCGCCGTTCGTCGGCCTGTTCGGCACGGTGTGGGGCATCATGAACAGTTTCATCGGCATCGCCCACAGCAACACCACCAACCTGGCGGTGGTCGCGCCCGGCATCGCCGAGGCTCTGCTGGCGACCGCGCTGGGTCTGGTCGCAGCGATTCCCGCCGTGCTGGTCTACAACCACTTCAGCCGTGTACTGGCCGGCCTGCGGGGCCTGCTCGGTGATCTGTCGGCGGCCGTGCAGCAGCTGGTCTCGCGCGATCTCGATCGTGCCGTGCTGCGTACCGCAGCGGCACCGCTGCGTGCGGTTCACTGAGGCACGACGATGGCGATCAGGACCGCGTCCGACCGTGACGATGCACCGGAAGAAGCGCACGAGATCAACGTCACGCCCTTCATCGACGTGATGCTGGTACTGCTGATCATCTTCATGGTGGCCGCACCGCTGGCCACCGTGTCGGTGCCGGTCCAGCTGCCGGCCAGCAATGCCAGCGCCACGCCGCCGGAACAGGCACCGGTGTATGTGACCGTGCAGGCCGATCTGTCGCTGCGCGTTGGTGAACAGGCCGTAGCGCGCGACGGGCTGGCGGCTGCATTGCAGGCGGCCACTCACAGTGACACCACGCAGCGCATCTTCCTGCGTGCCGATACCCGCGTGCCCTATGGCGAACTGATGGCCACGCTGGATGCGCTGCGCGCGGCCGGCTACCTGAAGGTGGCACTGGTCGGCCTGGAGCAGGGCGCACGATGAGTGGACTGCGGCGCTGGGCGACCAGCCTGGCGATCGTGCTGCTGGTGCATGCGTTGTTGATCGGCGCGGCCTGCTGGTGGGCGACGCGCGCACCGGTGCTGGCTACGACGGCGCCGCCCGCTGCGCTGATGCTGGAACTGGCGCCGATGGCGCAGGCACCGCCGGTGCCGCCGCGCGAGGTTGCGACCGGCCCGCTGCAGCAGCAACAGCAGCGGCAGGCGCCGAAGCCGGCCCTTCGCGAGCAGCCGAAGGCGCCGGTGCAGCTGCAGGGTGACCTGCCGCCGCCGCGTACACCGGAGCCGACGCCGTCGCCGGACACCGCTGACGCCAATGTCGCGCAGACCAGCGCACCGCCGCAGGTGGCGGCTGATGCGGCCACACGCAACACCGCACCGCAGACCACGGCGGGTGAGCGCAGTCGTGCCGAGGCGACCTGGGAAGGACGCCTGCTCGGGCACCTGCAGAAACACCGCCGCTATCCGCGCCAGGCCGAGCGTCTGCGCCAGCAGGGTGTGGTCTACGTGCGCTTTGCGGTTGCCCGCGATGGCGCGGTCTCGGGGTTGAAACTGGGCCGCAGCAGTGGCTTCGCGCTGCTCGACCAGGAGACGCTGGACACCGTGCAGCGGGCCAGCCCGGTACCGGCGCCGCCGGCCGAAGTGGCCGGCGACCCGGTGGACGTGATGGTGCCGGTGTCGTTCTTCCTGCGCGGGCGTTGACCTCGTAGCGTCGAGCTTGCTCGACCGCTCTTGCGGTGTGGGCCAGAAGCAGTCGAGCAAGCTCGACTCTACGGGTTTGCGCATGGTGTGGATCTACAGCAGCGGCACCAGCAGCAGCGCCACGATGTTGATGATCTTGATCAGCGGATTGATCGCCGGACCGGCGGTGTCCTTGTAGGGATCGCCAACGGTATCGCCGGTCACTGCCGCCTTGTGCGCCTCGCTGCCCTTGCCGCCGAAGTGGCCGTCTTCGATGTACTTCTTGGCGTTGTCCCAGGCGCCGCCGCCGGTGGTCATCGAAATGGCCACGAACAGGCCGGTCACGATCGTGCCGATCAGCAGGCCGCCCAGTGCGCGCGGCCCCAGCAGCAGGCCGACCACCACCGGCACCGCCACCGGCAGCAGCGAGGGCACGATCATTTCGCGGATCGCCGAGCGGGTCAGCATGTCCACCGCCTTGTCGTACTGCGGCTTGCCGGTGCCCTGCATGATGCCGGGGATCTCGCGGAACTGGCGGCGCACTTCTTCCACCACCGCACCGGCGGCGCGGCCGACCGCTTCCATCGCCATCGCACCGAACAGGTACGGAATCAGGCCGCCGATCAGCAGGCCGATGATCACCGTGTGGTCGCTGAGGTCGAAGCGGAATTCCTGCCCCGGATGTGCCGCCTGCAGGTTGTGGGTGTAGTCGGCGAACAGCACCAGTGCCGCCAGCGCCGCTGAGCCGATCGCGTAACCCTTGGTCACTGCCTTGGTGGTGTTGCCCACCGCATCCAGCGGGTCGGTGATGTCGCGGATCTCCGAGGGCAGCTCGGCCATCTCGGCGATGCCACCGGCGTTGTCGGTGATCGGTCCATAGGCATCGAGGGCGACGATCATGCCGGCCATCGACAGCATCGCGGTGGCGGCGATGGCGATGCCGTACAGGCCCCCAAGCGCGAACGCGCCCCAGATTGCCGCACACACCGCCACCACCGGTAGCGCGGTGGACTTCATGGAAATGCCAAGGCCGGCGATGATGTTGGTGCCATGCCCAGTGGTCGAGGCCTGTGCCACGTGCTGCACCGGCTTGTACTGGGTGCCGGTGTAGTACTCGGTGATCCACACGATCAGGCCGGTCAGCACCAGCCCGATCAATGCGCAGCCATACAGCGCCATCGGCCCATGCACGTTGTCACTCATCAACCCGGTGGTGATCGGGTAGAAGGCGATGGCGGCCAGAACGCCGGAGACGATCACGCCCTTGTACAGCGCCCCCATGATCGAGCTGCCCCGGCCACTACCCGGTTCGCCCACCTTGACGAACAGTGCGCCGATGATCGAAGCGATGATCGATACGCCGCCCAGCACCAGCGGATACAGCACTGCATTGGCGCCGGCCTCGGCCAGCATCAGGCTGCCCAGCAGCATGGTGGCGATGACGGTGACCGCATAGGTCTCGAACAGGTCGGCGGCCATGCCGGCGCAGTCGCCCACGTTGTCACCCACGTTGTCGGCGATCACCGCCGGGTTGCGCGGGTCATCCTCGGGAATGCCGGCTTCGACCTTGCCCACCAGGTCGGCACCGACGTCGGCACCCTTGGTGAAGATGCCGCCGCCCAGGCGCGCGAAGATCGAGATCAGCGAGGAGCCGAACGCCAGCCCGACCAGTGCATGCAGCGCCTGGTCCATCTGCAGGCCCATCCGCAGCAGCAGCGCGTAATAGCCGGCCACGCCTAGCAGGCCCAGCCCTACCACCAGCATGCCGGTGATCGCGCCGCCGCGGAAGGCGACGTCCATCGCCGCGCTGATGCCGTGGCGGGCAGCTTCGGCGGTGCGCACGTTGGCGCGTACCGACACGTTCATGCCGATGTAGCCGGCCGCGCCGGACAGCACCGCACCGATGGCGAAGCCGATCGCGGTGTACCAGCTGAGGAAGATGCCGACCAGCACGAACAGCACCACGCCGGCGACGCCGATGGTCAGGTACTGGCGGTTGAGGTAGGCACGCGCACCTTCCTGGATCGCGGTGGCGATCGCGATCATGCGTTCATTGCCGGTGGGTTGGCGCAGGATCCAGCGCGCCGAGACGATTCCGAACAGGATCGCGAGAATGGCGCAGCCCAGCGCCAATGACAGCCCGTGACGTTCCAGCATTAGACCCCTCCGCAGAATGGATGTAGGCATCCAGTGGCGATGAACGGCACCACGAGGGGGACGACGGGCTGCAGCCTGGAACCAACCCGTACCGACCTTGGTGGTCGTCCGACGTATGGCGGTGTTCAGCATTCCCTGGTGGCCGCAGTATGCGTGCCGCGCACTGTAGAGTCGAGCCGTGCTCGACTGGTTTTTACGAGCCCCGCCGCATGCCGCCAGTCCATGGGCATGATTCGAAAGCCGCAGGCCTTTGCACCCCGTTAAGCCAGCCTCTGCAAGCCTGCGCCCAGTCCCGTAGGAGATTCCCCATGCGCCTGTCCCTGTTGATGCTTGCCACCCTGGTCCCGGCCGTACCGGCACTCGCCGCGGAAACCCCGGAGCTGCAGCGCGCCGTGGGTGCCCCCCAGACCGTGGGCGCGGTGCACACCCTGCGGCAGATTCCCGAGGCCTGCGCGCGCCTGGAAGGTGCCTTCACCGGTCAGGCGGCCGAGCCGTATCGCTTCGCACCGGTGCGGACCAGCGAGCAGTGCCAGCCGCGCGCGCGCTTCGTCGACTATGCCAAGGCGCAGCCGAGTGTGGACAAGGGCTGGAAGCTCAATGATGTGATCCGCGTGCCCAGCGCCGCCTGCCCGGCACAGCAGGCCGTGGTGCGCGTGTGGCGCCTGCCGTCGAGCAACAAGGTCGAGCTGGACGGGCAGGGCCAGTCGCGCATCTATCTGGAAGAGGCCAAGAAGCAGGCCGCCGCCGGCCAGATTCCGCAGGTGACGATGTTCGCCGCGCAGCTGCAGATGGAAGGCAAGGCCTGCAATTGAGGCCGTCCAGCAGCGCGCATCAACGCATGGCGTGGATCTACTTCGCTGCGCATCGGTAGTGCCGGGCCATGCCCGGCGGGCAACCTGGTAGTGCCGGCCGCTGGCCGGCAACCCTGCAATCATCACTCCGCCAGCGTCGCCCCGCGCGCCACCAGCAGCTCTCGCAGGGCCCTGCGATGGCAATGCGCTTCATCCTCGCAGTAGCACCCCACGCTGATGTCGCTGTGCTGTGACATCGCGGCCAGAAGATCCAGCGCGTGGGCTGCATCCGGCGCCTTCATCTCGGCCTTGTAGTGGCGGAAGAACGCATTCCAGTCGGCCGCGGTTTTCGCTTCGTGCGCCCGCTTTACCAGTTCCGCGCTGGGTGACAGGGTCGGGAACCAGACGTCGTACCAGTCCTGTGTCGCGAACTCACTGCGCGGCACGCCGCGTGGCGGCCGCCGCACGGTACCGATGCGCAGCCCTTCGCCGGGGTGGCGCGGCGTACCCAGTCGAACAACACGCAGTGCCATGATGACCTCCGGACGGGGCATCCATCATCCTGCGATGCACGTGCGCCAGGTGTGAACCGCTGTGGAAACGAAAAGGCCCGGGCGCCTGCGCACCCGGGCCTTTTCCCATGCTGGCAGCGATCAGTTGCCGCGGCAGTCCTTCAACCACAACACACGACCAATCTGGTCGTAGCTGTCGACCACACCGGTCAGCGTCACCTTCTCGCGCGGGCGCAGGGCCAGCGCATACGCGGCCTGGTTGGCTGCAAACGAGCAGGAAATGGCCACGCGCTCAAAGTCGATGCTGCCATCGCTGGGCAGGTCAAAGCTGGTGTTGTAGGTGCCGCCACTGCGCAGCACGGAGGTGATGCGACCGGTGATGGCGTAGGTCTTGCCCTTGTAGCGCGGCTCGACCGCGGCCGGGTTGTCCTTGTTCTGGTTGCGCAGCTGGAAGCCGAAGCGGTCGGCGGCAATCGTCACCACCGACGCCTGCGGAGTGGCCTTGGCCGCCTGTTCGCCAGCCTTGCCCGGCTTGATCTGGTTGAGCAGCTTGCACATTTCTTCGCGCACGCCATCGGCCGAGGCAATGGCGCCCTTGTTGACCTTCACCACCATGCCGACGGTGCCCTGGCCGCCTTCGGAGGTGGCACTGATGATCATCGGAATCGGCTTGTGGGCCATGGATTCCGGCTCTTCGATCAGCATCGAGCCGCCTTCCACGTCCTCGCTGAGGACGTCCATGTTGGCGTTCTTGGCGATCACCCGCATCTGGCCGATGGCACTGGCCACGGTCAGGTCCGGATGGGTGACCGATGAGGTGAAGGTCGTGCCGACGAAGGGATTGCCCTTCTTCTGGAAGTTGCTTTCGCAGGTCGCAGCGAAGGCCGGCGCGGCGGCACCGCACAGCAGCGCGGCGATCAGGATCGGGTGCTTCATGGTTACAGTCCTTGTGAAATGGCAGCACAGGCCCGGGCCTTGAAGGCCGGGCAGCGTCGAATCTGGCTTGCGGCGGCCCCTTTGCCCCGGGCCGGAGCCCGATTGTGGGGTGCTTCGGCGGCCGCCGCAATGTGCCCTGCGCTCCGCACAGGGCTCAACACAAAGGGGCGTATACGACTTAATCCCCTCCGTCCCCTTTTTCGGCTCAGCCCTCGAAGGCCGGCAGCTTCTGCTTCACGGCCACGTTCTTCAGCGTCACGTACTTCGGCAGGCCGTCGGTGCCGTACGGCAGCGGGGCTTCGCCCTTGATCAGCGGCGACAGGTAGGCGCGTGCCTTGGCGGTGATGCCGAAGCCGTCGCGGCGGATGAAGCCGGCGGGCATCTTCTTTTCATGATTGGCGATCTTCGACAGCGGCGCCGCTTCGATCTTCCAGCGATAGGGCGCATCGCTGCTGCGCACGATCACCGGCATCACGCCGTTCTGTCCCTTCAGCGCCAGCTGCACGGCGGCCTTGCCGACCGCCTGCGCCTGCTCCCAGTCGGTCTTGCTGGCCAGGTGGCGGGCCGAGCGCTGCAGGTAGTCGGGCAGCGCCCAGTGCACCTTCAGGCCCAGCTGATCCTTGACCCGGCCGGCCAGGTGCGCGGCCACGCCGCCCAGCTGCGAGTGACCGAACGAGTCCTTGCCGCCGCCCGCGTCGGCGACGAAGCGGCCATCGGCGGTGGCGATGCCTTCCGACGCCACCACCACGCAGTAGCCGACGCGCTCGACCACCGCCTTGACCTTGGCCAGGAACGCCGCTTCGTCATAGGCGCGTTCGGGCAGCAGGATGATGTGCGGCGCTTCGTCATCGCCGTTGCCGGCCAGGCCGGCGGCCGCAGCCAGCCAGCCGGCGTGGCGGCCCATGGCCTCGTAGATGAAGACGCGGGTGGAGGTCTCTGCCATCGCCGCCACGTCCAGCGCCGCCTCGCGCACCGACACGGCGGTGTACTTGGCCGCCGAGCCGAAGCCGGGGCAGGTGTCGGTCACCGCCAGATCGTTGTCGATGGTCTTGGGCACGCCGATGCAGGTCAGGTCGTAGCCGGAGGCCTTGGCCAGCTGCGAGACCTTCAGCGCGGTGTCGGCCGAGTCGTTGCCGCCGTTGTAGAGGAACCAGCGCACGTCGTGCGCGCGCAGCACTTCCAGCAGGCGGTCGTAGCGGGCACGGTCGGCGTCCAGCGATTTCAGCTTGACCCGGCACGAGCCGAAGGCGCCGCCCGGGGTATGGGCCAGCGCGCGGATCGCGGCGGCACTCTCTTTGCTGGTGTCGATCAGCTCCTCGCGCAGGGCGCCGAGGATGCCGTTGCGGGCGGCCAGAACCTTGATGCCCTTGGCCCGGGCCTGCTCGATCACCGCCGCCGCCGTGGCGTTGATGACCGCGGTGACACCGCCGGACTGGGCGTAGAGGAGAGTACCGTTGCGCATGCTTCTACCTGCTCGGGGGAGGGGACATTGCAGGGACATTACCCGGATGCGGTAAAGTGGCGCTATTGCGGTGCAGCGATACCGGTCCGTCCGGGACGCGAACCTTCTTTGTTTTCAACACGTTGGAGTCAGGTCAATGCGATTGGTTCTGTTGGGACCGCCCGGTTCGGGCAAGGGGACACAGGCGACGCGCCTGAAGGAAAAGCTGGGGATCGCCCACATTTCGACCGGTGACATGCTGCGCGCGGAAATCGCCGCGGGCACGGAGCTGGGCAAGCAGGCCAAGACGGTGATGGATGCCGGCAACCTGGTGTCGGACGACATCCTGCTGGGCATGCTGGAGTCGCGCCTGACCCAGGCCGATGTCGCCAAGGGCTTCATCCTCGATGGCTACCCGCGCAATGTGGCCCAGGCCAATGCGATGGACGGCCTGCTGGCCAAGATCGGCCAGCCGCTGGATGCCGTGGTGCAGCTGGACGTGGCCACCGAGCTGCTGGTCGAGCGCATCGCCGGTCGTGCCAAGGAACAGGGCCGCGCCGATGACACGCCGGAAGCGGTGCGCCAGCGCCTGCAGGTCTACAACGACCAGACCGCCCCGGTGGTCGACTTCTACGCCGGCCGTGGCACCCTGGCCCGCGTCGACGGCGTCGGTGAGCTGGACGAGATCGAAGCCCGCATCCTGGCGGCGATCAAGGGTTGATCCTGCAGGGCCGGTGCACTGCCGGTCCTTCGGGCGCAAAAAGCACAGGCCTGGTCCGCGAGGACCAGGCCTGTGTCGTTTGATAGGCGCCAGCAGAGGGCTTGCTCAGGGCCCCGCAGCATGAGCTCCCTTGGGGATGGCCTCTTGGGGAGTAGGACCGGTTCGGGTACTGCGGCTGGCAGTTCGAATTGTGTCCGGGTTCACAGAACATCGCTATCGGGATTTCCCTGACAGATGATTGGAGTTTTCTCACATCCTGTGTAGGACTTGTCTTACCCCGGATCGGACATTGGCCCTATACAGCCGTCATCGGTCACAATCCTCGGTCATGAGCAGCGTACATATCCTTGCAATTGCCGGCACCTTCATGGGCGGCGTGGCCGCCCTGGCGCGGGAACTGGGCCATACGGTCAGCGGCAGCGACCAGGCCATCTATCCGCCGATGTCGACCCAGCTCGAACAGCTGGGCATCACCCTGGACCAGGGTTACCGCGCCGACAGCGTGCCGGCCGGCACCAATGAGGTGGTGATCGGCAACGCGCTCTCGCGCGGCAACCCGGCCGTGGAGGCCGTGCTCGACGCCGGCCAGCGCTACATCTCCGGCGCCCAGTGGCTGTCCGAACAGGTGCTGCCGGGCCGCGACACCCTGGCCGTGGCCGGTACCCACGGCAAGACCACCACCACCACCATCCTCACCTGGCTGCTGGAAAGCGCCGGTCGTTCGCCCGGTTTCCTGATCGGCGGCGTCGCCGAGGATTTCGGCGTCTCCGCCCGCCTGGGCCAGGGCCGCGAGTTCGTGGTCGAGGCCGACGAGTACGACACCGCCTTCTTCGACAAGCGCAGCAAGTTCGTGCACTACCGGCCGCTGGTGGCCATCCTCAACAACCTTGAATACGACCACGCCGATATCTTCCCCGACGTGGCCGCGATCCAGCGCCAGTTCCACCATCTGGTGCGCACGGTGCCGGCGCGTGGCCGACTGATCGTCAACGGTGAGGATCAGCACCTGGCCGAAGTGCTGGCGATGGGCTGCTGGACGCCGGTCGAACGCTTCGGATTCGATCCGTCGCTGGAATGGCATGCCGAGCTGCTGGCCGCCGATGGCAGCGCCTTCCGCGTGCATCACCGCGGGCAGGCAATGGGCGACGTGCAGTGGTCGTTGCTGGGCCGCCACAACGTGCTCAACGGCCTGGCTGCGCTGGCCGCCGCGCATGCGGTGGGCGTGGCACCGGCCGACGTGATTCCTGCGTTGTCACGCTTCCGCAGCGTCAAGCGCCGCATGGAAGTGATCGGCCACCATGACGGCATCACCATCTACGACGATTTCGCCCATCACCCGACCGCGATCGCCACCACACTGGAAGGCCTGCGTGCCAAGGTGGGTGATGCGCGCATCGTGGTCGCGATGGAGCCGCGCAGCAATTCGATGCGACTGGGCGCACACGCGCAGGCGCTGGCTCCGTCGCTGGCGCTGGCCGATGAAGTGGTGTTCCTGCATCGCCCGGAACTGGCCTGGGATGCCGCCGCGGTGATCGCCGCGGTGCGTGGCGAAGCGCACGCGGTGCCCGATACCGACGCGTTGCTGGCGCAATTGCAGGCCAGCGCGCGCAGTGGTGACCACGTGGTGTTCATGTCCAACGGTGGCTTCGACGGCGCGCCGCGTCGCTTCCTCGCCGCGCTGCAGGCCCGATGAGCGTCGACGGTTCGCTGCCGCTGTTTCCGCTGCACACCACGCTGGTGCCGGGTGCGGCGGTAGGCCTGCGCGTGTTCGAGCGCCGCTACCTGGATCTGGTCCGCGACAGCGGCCGCAGTGGTGAGGGGTTTGGTGTCTGTCTGATCCTCGATGGCGAGGAAGTCGGCGCACCAGCGACGCCGGCCGCCTATGGCGTGCAGGTACGCATCGAAGACTTCGATGTCGGCGCCGACGGCGTGCTGCAGTTGCGCCTGCGTGGTACCCGCCGCTTCCATGTCGAGCGCACCCGCGTACGCGACAACGGCCTGGTGGTGGCCGACGTGCGTTGGTGTGATGAAGACCCGGACGATGAGCTACGGCCGCAGCATGCGCTGCTGGCCACGGTGCTGGGGCACATCATCGAACAGGCCGGCGAGGCCTATGCGCCGGCCAACCCGGCGTTGCTGGACCAGGCCAGCTGGGTCGGCTGGCGGCTGGCCGAACTGCTGCCGCTGAGCGAGCAGCAGCGCCTGCAGCTGCTGCAGATGGATGACCCGCACCAGCGATTGCAGCAATTGCTGGGCTGGATGCCGTAACCGATAACCGCCAACCAAGGTTGGCCACTACCAGAGCGCAGCGGAACCGGGAAACGCCAACCAGGGTTGGCAACAGCCAGAGCGCGCCGGAACCGGGAAACGCCAACCAGGGTTGGCGACAGCCAGAGCGCGCCGGAACCGGGAAACGCCAACCAGGGTTGGCGACAGCCAGAGCGCACCGGAACCGGTAGCTGCCAACCTTGGTTGGCGACGGCCAGAGCGCGCCGGAACCGGTAGATGCCAACCTTGGTTAGCAGCCTTCACCCGAAGCGCCAACCAAGGTTGGCGACTACCAGAGAAGCACCGGCTCGATCACGGCTTGGTCTTCAACCGCAGCACCGGCAGCCCGGTTTCGCTGTGCACATCCTCCCGCTGCGGCAGGTTCTGCACGGCGTCCTTCACCGCGTTCAACGCCGGGTCGACACCACGCAGCGGGTGCCACATGCCGATCCATTCGAAGTGGCGCTCGTAACGCAGGGTCTGTGCACTGCCCAGCCACAGCGGCGTGTTGCCCGGCTGCAGCTGCGCGGGTGCCGGCCACAGGCGCAGCACATAGCGCTCATCCGGCTTCGCACCCTGGCGCACCATCAGCAGTGCTTCCACGCGGGTGTCCAGCGTGGCCGGCAATACCGGCAGCTCATCGGCGCCGGTGTTCTTGTCCAGCATCAGCAGCGCCTGCTGCCAGCCGGCCTGCTCCTGCCGCTTCCAGCCGCGGGCTTCCAGCTGCGCCTGCAGCGGCGCCAGCGGGCCCGCCACCTGCACGTCCAGCGGCCAGCGCTGGTCGTCGTCGAATTCGTTGCGGCGCGCCGGCAGCGTGGCCCAGTCGTGCTGCCACCAGGCTTGCGCATCCATCGCCTGCGGTGCCGGCAGGGTCGGCTCGAACCGCTCCAGCTTCACCGGAATGTGGCGCGGCGCGTACCACATCGCCGCCACGGCGAAGACGCCGTAGAACAGCCAGGCCACCGGCTTCACCCAGAACGAGCGGTTGAAGCGGCGGCGGTAGGCGATGCCCAGCACCAGCAGCCAGAACGTGCCGAACAGCATGCCGCCGATCACATCGCTCAGCCAATGCGCACCCAGGTACAGGCGCGAGAAGCCGATCAGGCTGACCACGATGCCCGACACCAGGTAGGGCCAGACGCGGGTGCGACCGGGCATCTCGCGGGCGATCAGCACCGCGAAGAAACCGAAGGTGATGGTGGCCATGGTCACCGACACCGACGGGAAGCCAAAGCCGCTGCTGGCATCGACCGGGCGCACCACATCCACGGTGGCACCGAGCAGCATGGTCAGGGCCAGGCCGAAGGCAAGCGCGGCCAGCCAGTGCGCGGCTGCCATCCAGCGCCGGCGCCAGATCAGATAGCCCATCGCCGCCGCGGTGGCCGGCAGCAGTACCTGCCAGGCGCCCAGCGATGCCAGCGCGGCCATCGGGTAGTCGGCCAGCGGATTGCGCAGCGCCAGCATGGCCTGGTGCACCAGGAGGTCGATCGCCAGCGGCTCGCCGTGTGCGACCACCACGGTCAGTAACGCGAACCAGCCCCAGCCCAGTACCAGCAGCATCAACGCCAGCATCGCCAGCGGCACCGATTCGCGGCGCTTGGGATCAAGCACGCCAACGGTGTAGCGGCCCAGCGTCGGGTGACGGTTGGACCAATCCAGCAGGCGCGCCAGCCAGTTGTCCATGCGCGCGGCCGACCAGCGATAGCCGTACAGCACGATGGCCCAGACCAGGCCGAGGATCACCGCCAGCAGGCCGACCACCACCACCAGTCGTCCGGCCACGGCGGCCACGGCGTCATACGCCTCGCCAAGAATCCAGCCCGGCGCCAGGAACAGCACCGCCCAGGAGATGCTGGCGATGCCGCTGGCCTGCACGTAACGGCTGGCGGGCATCTTCATCATGCCGGCGATGGCCGGCACGAACGGTCGGATCGCGCCGACGTAGCGTGCGATCAGGATGCTTTTGAAGGCATTGCGGCGGAACAGGTTCTCGCCGCGGTCGAGCAGCTGCGGGTAGCGGCTGAACGGCCACACGCCGCGCAGGCGGTCACCCCAGCGGCGGCCGATCCAGTAACTGATACCGTCGCCGGCAAATGCGCCCAGGGCTGCAGCCGCCACCGCGTACGGCCCGGAGATCTGGCCCAGGCCGATGAACACGCCCACCGCGAACAGCAACGGCAGCGCCGGCACGATGGCGCCAAGAATGATCACCGCATCGCAGAAGGCGATGAGGAAGATAACGGCACCCGCCAGCACGGGGTGAGCGGCAATCCACGCGAGGGTGGCGTCGATCCATGAAGAGTCCATTGCCCGATTATAGGGGCGTGAAGGTGACTGGTTCCCAGCCGCTTCGTGACCGTTTGCAACGGGCGCCATCGCCTAGAATGGGCACATGCCGCATTCGCCAGACACGCCCTCGCACGCCCTGAAGGCCGACAGCTTCGGTCGCATCCTCCTTGTGGAAGGGCCTGCCGGCCCCTTCGTACGCCGTGATCTGGGCGCCACGCCGCTGTGGTTGCGGCTGCCGGCCTGGTGGCTGGCCCGCCGCGAGGCACGCGCGTTGCAGCACATCCACGGCATGGCCGATGTGCCGCAGCTGCTGGCGTGGGATGGCCGTCATCTCGACCGCAGCTTCATGGCCGGCGATGCCATGTACCAGCGTCCGCCACGCGGTGACCTGGCCTGGTTCCGCGCTGCGCGTCGCCTGCTGCAGCAGCTGCATCGCAATGGCGTGGCCCACAACGATCTGGCCAAGGAAGCCAACTGGCTGGTCACTGAAGATGGACGACCGGCGCTGATCGACTTCCAGCTGGCGGTGATCGGCAACCCGCGCTCGCGCTGGATGCGGCTGCTGGCCCGCGAGGACCTGCGCCACCTGCTCAAGCACAAGCGCATGTACTGCCGCGAATCACTCACCCCGGTGGAGAAGCGCGTGCTCAAGCGTACGTCGTGGGTGCGCGAGCTGTGGTTCGCCACCGGCAAGCCGGTCTACCGCTTCGTCACCCGCCGCATCCTGCATTGGGAAGACAACGAGGGGCAGGGGCCGAAGCCGTGAGCCCTGCGCAGGTGGTGACCGGCCCGCCAAGCGCGGGCAGCGTCCTGCGCCCACAGCTGGCCGGCGCCGACTTCGTGCATGCCTGCCAGGCAACGACCCATCGTGATGGACGCTCGGCCTTGCAGGCCTATCGCGACATGGCGGCGACCATTCCCGGCTGGTTCGATGGGCTGATGGCGCTGCGCAATCGCGGCATGCGCCTGCTCGGCATGAAGCACCTGGGCTCGTTGCGTGCGGTACAGGACATCGCGCAGCCGCGTCCGGGGCAACGGCTGGGCATCTTCACCCTGCAGTCGCTGGACGACGATGCCATCGTGCTGGAAGACGACGACCGCCACCTGCGTGTGCAGCTGGCCCTGCAGTGGCAGGGCGACGTGCTGGAAGTGGCGACGGTGGTGCATACGCACAACGCGTTCGGGCGCGTGTACATGCTGCCGGTTGCCCCGGTTCATCAGCTGATCGTGCCGCATCTGCTGAGGAAGCAGGTGCAGGCTTACCGGTAGATCCACGCCATGCGTGGATGCGGTTTGCGATCCATTACATGCTCGTCGGTCATTGCCAAGTGTCACTGAAACGTGGATTCTGCATGCGGCACTACAGCATCAGTCCAACGCGATGAAAGCAGGACCGGAGGCGCGGTGAGGCGGTACGGGAGCAGCCCTGAGATCAACGATGCGATGAGCAATCCGACGCGTGCCGTTTCCGGCTTTGAAAGGCAGTTGATCGAGGCTGTGGCATCTCATCTGCCTGAGGCCTCTGCCTTGCAGCTTCACGCCGACCTTGCTTCCGCAGCGGCCGTAGAAATGGGTCCTGGTGGAGCTCGGGTGGGATTTGTCATTTCCGGATATGAGCGTCCGCCGTATCAAGGGCAGCACGCGTATCCCGTCGAGTTGCAGATGCAGGACGCAGATGGTGCTGAACTCACGCCGATTCTTCATGCGGACGCAAATGACCGTCTACTGGAGCTGGAAATCATCCGCTGGGACGGTGCCGAGCTGATATCTCCTCGAATTGACAGCTTGGTCTGCTATGCCTGAGGTGGCGATGAAGGGTTCTGGTGGAAACAAGCACGATGTGCGGATGGCCGGCCTCGAAGAGCCGGTGGACGTCACGGACGATTCTTGCGAATTCGAGTGAAGGGTCTTGCTAGTGGCGATGATGTGGAGCCGAGCCATGCTCGGCTGCATTCAATGAGCCGAGCATGGCTCGGCTCTACAGACGCCGGTGACCTTACGGCGTCGCCGGCACCACCTGCTGGCCGATGAAGTTGCGCTTGGCGTCGAAGTCGTAGGCGATCTGCAGCTGGCCCACATCCGGGCAGGCGTGGCAGTCGCGCAGTGGCGTGCGATACATCACGCGGATGCCGCCATTCTCCAGTGGCGTGGCCCCGGCCGACTGCGCCGGTGCGAACGGCGTGGCTTGCGGGTTGGCCTTCAGCAGCTCCTGCACAGTGGGGTCGGCACGCAGGGTGTCGTCCAACTGCACGGCATCCACATCGATGCGCTTGCCGCTGGCATCGACCAGGCGGGTGCCTTCGTTGGTGTTGGCGCGGAAGGGATACTCGACCGTGGCAATGCCCAGCCCCTCGTTCTCATGCCAGGCGGTCACATACGCCAGTTCCCCGGCGCTGGACAGTTGCTCGGCCGCGGTGATCGCCTCGGCGCTTGCTCCCCCCGCTCGCATCGCATCGCGCAGGCAATCCCGGGTGGCGGCATTCTCGCCCTGGCGGCATGCGTTCAGATCGCCATCCCAGACCACGGCTTCGCTCCAGCGCATCTTGCCGTCGGCGGCGGCCTTCTCCGCGCTGGGCGCGTCACCGGCGGGCGGCTCCTTGCCGGGTTCCGGCGAACGGCCCTGGCAGGCAGTCAGCAGGGCAAGCCCCAGGGCAGGCAGCAACAGGCGGGAACGGCGCATGGCGTGGACCTCGTGCGTTGGCTGGAGGCCCGAGTATCGTCAAGATCGGGTGAACTCCGCGTCGGCGCGGCATACTAGCGACTCATTGCATACGCTGGAGTGTGGAACGTGGGCAGTCTGCAGGGCAAAACGCTTTTCATCACCGGAGCCTCGCGAGGGATCGGCCTGGCCATCGCACTGCGCGCGGCGCGCGACGGCGCCAACGTGGCCATTGCGGCCAAGTCGTCGGTGCCGAATCCGAAGCTGCCAGGCACCATCCATACCGCGGCCGAAGCGGTGACGGCGGCAGGCGGGCAGGGCCTGGCGCTGAAGTGCGACATCCGCGAGGAAGAGCAGGTGCACGCGGCGGTTGCGGCCACGGTCGATACCTTCGGTGGCATCGACATCCTGGTCAACAACGCCAGCGCGATCTGGCTGCGCGGTACGCTGGATACGCCGATGAAGCGTTTCGACCTGATGCAGCAGGTCAATGCGCGCGGCAGTTTCCTGTGCGCGCAGGCCTGCCTGCCGTACCTGCTGCAGGCGCCGAATCCGCACATCCTCACCCTTGCACCGCCGCCCAGCCTGGAGCCGAAGTGGTGGGCACCGCATACCGGCTACACGCTGGCGAAGATGGGCATGAGCTTCGTTACCCTGGGCCTGGCCGCGGAATTCGGCCCGCAGGGCGTGGCGGTGAATGCGCTGTGGCCGCGCACGGTCATCGCCACCGATGCGATCAACATGATCCCGGGCGTGGATGCGGCCGGCTGCCGCACGCCGCAGATCATGGCTGATGCCGCGCATGCGGTGCTGGTGCGCGAAGCGGCGGGCTTCCATGGCCAGTTCCTGATCGACGATGACGTGCTGGCGCAGGCGGGTATCACCGATCTTTCGGGCTACTCAGTGGATCCATCGCGTCCGTTGCTGCCGGATCTGTTCCTGGATTGATCGCACGTCGCCGGAAGAGGCCGAGGGCTGCGACCTTCGGCCTGCTGCGCTAGAATGTGCGGCTGTAATCGTTTTCAACAGGGATGTGAACACATGTCACGCACTCTTTCCGTCGCGGCGCTGGCCGCTTCGCTGTCGTTGATCCTGGCCGCCTGCGGTGGCAAGGCACCCGCCGCTGCGGGCGGCGCCGCTGCCTCCGGCACGCCGGACGCCAGCGCGGCGCCGTACGACCCGCAGCAGCAGTTGACCGCCAAGCTCAACGCCTACATCGGCTGCTTCAACGCGCTTGATTCGAAGACCCACGGCAGCATCGAGTCCTATACGCGCTGGATCAAGGATGTCGCCGCCGGCCCGACCGGTCGCGAGACACAGGTGTACGGTCCGTTCGAGATCAGCGATTACGACATGAAGCAGTGCGATGCCCCCGTGACCGAGGCGATCGCTGCCAAGCCAGTGCTGGCCGAACTCGATGCTGCTGCCGGCCACTACCAGCAGGCGCTGAAGGCACTGGTGCCGATCAGCAAGGACGCGCACGACTACTACGATCGCCAGGACTACGAAGACGACCAGTTCGCCAAGGGCAAGCAGCTGCACGCGCCCTTGATGGCCGCCTTCAAGGATTTCGTGGCTGCCAGTGCAACGTTCAATGCCGAGCTGGAGCGCCAGAACGACGCCGCCCAGCGCGAGCAGCTCAAGGCACTGGAGCAGGCCGAGGGTCGCACGCGCGAGTACTACCGCCTGGCGATGATGCTGGAAGCCAAGGCCATCATGGATCTGATGAGCGAGGATGATTTCGATCAGGCCAAGGCCCGCGAGCGTCTGGATGCGTTCAACCGCATTTCCGACGAAGCGCATGCGAAGGTGGCTGATCAGGAACCGGGCAAGCTGGACTGGAACAGCTTCGAGCGTGAGGCCGAGAACTTCCGTCGGGAAGGCAAGGCGCGGCTGCAGCGCGTCAGCGAGAAAGAGCCTTACACCGATTTCGAACGACGCATGCTTGATTCGCCGTCGATGGCGCCGCGTGGATCGGCCAGCAAGCTGATGCAGGAATACAACACGCTCGTTTTCCAGAGCAACCGCCAGTGACCGGCGCGCCAGCACCCATGCGAGAGACCATGATGACTTCCTGTCTGCGTATCGTGCCGCTGCTGCTGATCGGCGCTGTGGCTGGCCTGAGCGGCTGCAACAAATCGGCAGGGTTGTCGCTGGCCGACCCCAGCCTGGAGAAGGTGAACGCCTACATCGAGTGCTACAACGGCGTTGAACAACCCATTCACGAGGGTTTCCAGACCTACACCAGCTGGATGAAGGACCCTGAAGCCGGCCCGACCGGCAAGGAAGCGCAACCGCGTTCGCCCGGGAAGGTGCTGTCGCACCGCGTCGAGTACTGCGGCCAGCCACTGACCGACGCGCTGGCGAAGACCCCGGCCTTGCCGATGGATGGCCCCGCGCGTGACTATCAGCAGGCCTTCCAGGCATTGAACACCCTGGTCGAGCGCGCCGATGGTTACTTCACCCGCGAGGATTATCGTCGTGATGGCGGTGAAGGGATGCGCAGCCAGCATGCCCCGCTGATGCAGGCCTATGCTGATTTCTTCAAGGCCAGCGAAGCGATGGATGTGGCGCTGGAAAAGAACGAGAACGATCGCCGTGCCGCGCAGCTGAAGCAGATCGAGGAGAGCGAAGGGCGCTCGCTGGCCTACTATCACCTTCGCCTGCTGGGCGACGGCAAGCTACTGGCCACGGCGTTCCAGGACGACGCACCGGATGTTGCGGCGCTGCGCGTGCAGCTGGCTGACTATCAGGCACTGGTGACGGAAATCCAGAACGGCGGTGTCGGCAAGGACGACCCGATGTGGGGCCACGTGCAGCGTTCGGCGGACAAGCTGGTGCGTACTGCGGGACGTGGCGTCGAGCGCCTGGAGCAGCACAAGCCGATCACCGCCGAAGCGCTGGCGGCAGAGCGGAAGGCGTCGGGCAGTTGGCTCACCACCGACCCGGAAGGAGCGCAGTCAACGATCCTCGCCGCATACAATGATCTGGTGACCACCAGCAACCGCATGCGGTGAGCAACGGCACACGCATCCATGCGTAACCGCCGAGAGGTAGTGCCGGCCGCTGGCCGGCATGTACCTCAATGGTTGAACGCATCCGGCAGCTTGCCGCCGCACTTGCGGCAGTGCAGTGCATCCGGTTCATGGCCTTCCAGCCCACAGTCCGGGCAGCCACGCGCATCGCGGCGCGCGGCCTGCTCGGCTTCACGCATGGTGCTGGCCAGTTCGGCGGTATAGATGCCGGTGGGCACGGCGATGATGCTGTAGCCGATCAGGATCAGCACCGAGGTGACGAAGCGGCCGAGCACGGTCTGCGGCACGATGTCGCCGAAACCGACCGTGGCCATGGTCACCACCGCCCAGTACATGCTGGCCGGGATGTTGGTGAAGCCGTGTTCGGGGCCCTCGATCACGTACATCAGCGCACCGGCGATGATGGTGATGGTGATCACCGTGAACAGGAACACCAGCACCTTGCGCCGGCTGCGCCACAGTGACGTCATCAATACGCCGCTTTCCTCGATGTAGCGGGTCAGCTTGAGGATGCGGAACACGCGCAGGATGCGCAGCGCACGCACCACCAGCAGGCTCTGCGCGCCGGGGATGAACATCGACAGGTAGGCGGGCAGGATCGACAGCAGGTCGATGATGCCCCAGATACTCACCGCGTAACGCAGCGGGCGCTTGACCACCGCCAGCCGCAGCAGGTACTCGGCGGTGAAGATGATCGTGAAGCCCCATTCCAGGATGTACAGGCCGGTGGACCATTCGGCATGCAGGTGCTGCACGCTGTCGATCATCACTACCAGGATGCTGGCGATGATCGCCACCACCAGGATCAGGTCGAAATTGCGCGAAGGCCGGGTGTCGTGGCGGTAGATGATGTCGAACCACCGACGGCGCCAGCCGGTCTCGGTGGCGGGGTTCAGCTGGGGGGCGGAAAACGGTCGCATGGGCGCATTGTGCCGCAGGGGTTCCGGCGCGAGAATGGGGATTCCTGAACCCTGCCGACTGCCATGACCGCCGCTACCGATCCGCTGATCTCCCTTTCGCACTATTACCTGCCGGTCTACAAGCCCCGCCAGGTGGTACTGGAGCGCGGCCAGGGCGCCCGCGTGTGGGACAGCCAGGGCCGTGAGTTCATCGACCTGGCCGCCGGCATCGCCGTGTGTGGCCTGGGCCACAACGACCCGGACCTGGTCGCCGCGCTGGTCGAGCAGGCCGGCAAGCTCTGGCACACCAGCAACGTGTTCTACAGCGCGCCGCCGTTGCACCTGGCCGAGGAGCTGGTGAAGGCCAGCCGCTTCGCCGAGCGCGTGTTCCTGTGCAATTCCGGCGCCGAAGCCAACGAAGTGGCGATCAAGATGGTCCGCAAGTGGGCCTCCAGCCAGGGCCGCCCGGCCGACAAGCGCGTCATCATCACCTTCCGCGGCAGCTTCCACGGCCGCACCATGGGCGCGGTGACCGCCACCGCCCAGCCGAAGTACCAGGAAGGCTACGAGCCGCTGCCCGGTGGCTTCCGCTACATCGATTTCAACGATGAGGTGCAGCTGGAAACCGCGATGGCCGCCGGCGACGTGGCCGCAGTGATGCTGGAGCCGATCCAGGGCGAGGGCGGCGTGATGCCGGCCAAGTCCGGTTTCCTCAAGCGCGTGCGCGAACTGTGCGACCAGCACAACGCACTGCTGGTGCTGGATGAAATCCAGGCCGGCATGGGCCGCACCGGCACGCTGTTCGCGCACTGGCAGGACGATGTGGTACCGGACATGGTCACCCTGGCCAAGGCGCTCGGCGGTGGCTTCCCGATCGGCGCGATGCTGGCCGGCCCGAAGGTGGCTGAGACCATGCAGTTCGGCGCGCACGGCACCACCTTCGGTGGCAACCCGCTGGCGGCCGCAGTCGCGCGCGTGGCGCTGCGCAAGTTGGCCTCGGCGGAGATCGCCGCCAACGTCAGCCGCCAGTCGAAGGCGCTGCGCGATGGCTTCGCCCGCATCAACGACGAGTTCGGTGTGTTCAGCGACGTGCGTGGCCGTGGCCTGATGCTGGGCGCGGTGCTGAGCAAGGACTTCGCCGGCCAGGCCGGTGCGATCCTCGACCACGCCGCCGAGCAGGGCCTGCTGACCCTGCAGGCCGGCCCGGACGTGCTGCGCTTCGTGCCGTCGCTGAACATCACCGACGAAGAAGTGGCCGAAGGCCTCAAGCGCCTGCGCGCAGCGATTGCTGCTTTCATCGCCGCGCGCTGACGCCGCGGCGCTGGGGTCGGATCCCTCTCCTGCGGAGAGGGCTCTGACCCCGATCAGCTCACCGCGTAACGCTTCAACACCTTGCCCAATCCCCGGCCATCGCGCACGGTTTCCGCGTGCAGGCCGGCGGCGCGTGCGCCGCGCACGTTGGCGAACAGGTCATCGACGAACAGCGTGCGCGCAGGCGCCACGCCGAGTACCTCAAGCGTGCGCAGGAAGACTTCCGGCGCCGGTTTGCGCAGGCCGAAATCGGCGCTGCAGAACACGCGGTCCTGCAGGGCAGGGAACAGTTCCGGTAGCAGGGTGGGCAAGGCCTGTTGCATCAGCGCGCCGTTGTTGGTCAGCACTGCCATCGGCAACTGCAGGGCCTGCAGCCGCTGCAACACGGCAGCCTGCGGATGGCTGGCGGCCCGCCGCGCCGCGGTCCAAGCAGTCACATCGACCGTCGTGCCTAGAAGCTCTCCCAGCTGCGCCAGATAGGCCGGGCCATCCAGCGTGCCATTGTCATGTGCCGCTTCCAGCCCGCTGTCGTACAGCGCGGCCTGCACGGTTTCCGGCACGACATCCAGCGCCTGCGCAAGGTACAGCACGCGCTGCGCGCGCTGGTAGTGCACCAGCACGCCATCCACATCCAGCAGCAACAGGTCGATCCGCATTGGTCGAGCATGCCATTGCGGTGGATGCGCGGAAACCCTGGAGTGCGCGTGCGACAGACGGTCGCAGACGGCGCCGCAGGGGCCTGCCTAGAATGGCGCTTGAATCCGCAGGAGATGCAACGATGAAGGCTTGGATGGTGGCAGTGGGACTGGGCGCGCTGATGCTGGCGCCGTCGGCGATGGCGCGGGTGTGTGCGGTGAGCATCGACAGCACCGACCAGATGAGCTTCAGCAGCCGCGAGATCAAGGTGGCCGCTGATTGCACCGCCGTGGATCTGACCCTGCGCCACACCGGCAAGCTGGCTGCTACCGCGATGGGCCACAACTGGGTGCTGACCCGCAGCGCGGATTACCAGCCGGTGGCGATGGCTGGCATGCGCATGACCCTGGCCGACAGCTACCTGCCGAAGGCCGACAAGCGCGTGCTGGCGCACACCAAGGTGATCGGCGGTGGTGAAACCGCGCGCGTGCGCTTCTCTACCCAGGGCCTGCAGAAGGGTGGGGATTACACCTTCTTCTGCTCGTTCCCCGGCCACTTCGCGATGATGAAGGGCAAGTTCGTCTTCGGTTGAGCAGCCACGCATGGCGTGGCTCTACCAGGAAAAAAAGGGGACGGAGGGGATTAAGTCGTTTGTGCACAAACGACTTAATCCCCTCCGTCCCCTTTTTCGTGCAGAGCGGGCTCAGCCCTTGGCGGCCTTGAACGCCACGCGTGCGGCGGCCAGCGTGGCCTCGATCACGGCATCGTCGTGCGCGCTGGACAGGAAGCCGGCCTCGTACGCCGACGGTGCCAGGAACACGCCCTGGTCCAGCATCGCGTGGAAGAAGCGGTTGAACGCCGGGATGTCACAGGCGGTGGCCTGCGCATAGGTCTCCACCTTCTCGCTGGTGAAGAACAGGCCGAACATGGCGCCCACGTGGGTGGTGGTCACCGCCACGCCGGCGTCGGCAGCGGCCGCTTCCAGGCCGGCACACAGGCGCGCGGTGCGCTCGGCCAGGTCGGCGTGGAAGCCCGGCTGCTGGATCAGTTCCAGCATCGCCAGGCCGGCGGCCATCGCCACCGGGTTGCCGCTCAGCGTGCCAGCCTGGTAGATCGGGCCGGCCGGGGCGATCTGCTGCATCAGTTCGCGGCGGCCGCCGTAGGCACCCACCGGCATGCCGCCGCCGATGATCTTGCCGAAGGTGGTCAGGTCCGGGGTGATGCCGTAGTGCGCCTGTGCACCGCCAAGGGCAACGCGGAAACCGGTCATCACTTCGTCGAAGATCAGCAGCGCGCCATGCTTCGTGCACAGTTCGCGCAGGTGCTGCAGGTAGCCTTCGCGTGGCGGAATGCAGTTGGCGTTGCCGACCACCGGTTCGATGATCAGGCCGGCGATGTCGTCACCCTGCTGTTCGAACAGGGCAGTAGCCGCTTCGAAGTCGTTGTAGGGCAGGGTCAGGGTCAGTTCGCTCAGGCCGGCCGGCACGCCCGGCGAGGTCGGCACGCCCAGCGTCAGCATGCCGCTGCCGGCCTTGACCAGGAACGAGTCGCCATGGCCGTGGTAGCAGCCTTCGAACTTGACGATGCGGTTGCGGCCGGTGGCGCCACGCGCCAGGCGGATCGCCGACAGCGTGGCCTCAGTGCCGGAGTTGACCATGCGCACCATCTCGCATGACGGCACCAGTCGGGTGATGGTCTCGGCCATGGTCACTTCGGCCGCGCAGGGCGCGCCGAAGGACAGGCCATTGTCGATCGCCTTCTTCACCGCCTGGCGGACGGCCGGATGGTTGTGGCCGACGATCATCGGGCCCCAGGAACCGACATAGTCGATGTAGCGGTTGCCGTCGACGTCGTACAGGTAGGCGCCGTCGGCACGCTCGACGAAGAACGGTTCGCCGCCGACCGATTTGAACGCGCGCACCGGCGAATTGACGCCGCCCGGCAGCAGCTGCTGGGCGCGGGAGAACAGGGCGTGGGACTGGTCGTGGTTCATGCGGATTTCCTGGGCATTACGCGAACTGGGCGAGGTAGGCGCGCTGGATCGCAACCGGGTCTTCGGCGGCGAACACGCTGCTGACCACGGCGACCAGATCGGCGCCGGCGTCGATGATGGGACCGACATTGTCCGGCGTCAGGCCGCCGATCGCCACCCGCGGCACGCCCAGTGCGGCGCTTTGCCGCAGCAGGTCGGTATGGGCGCGGCTGCTGGTGATCTTGGTGGTGGTCGGGAAGAACGCGCCGAAGGCCACGTAGCTGGCGCCGGCGGCCACGGCCTGCTCGGCATTGGCCAGCTGGTCGTAGCAGGAGGCGCCGATGATGGCCTCGGCACCAAGCAGCGCGCGCGCGCTGGGGATGTCACCGTCGGTGCCGCCCAGATGCACGCCGGCGGCGCCGACCGCCTTGGCCAGCGCCGGGTCGTCGTTGACGATCAGCGGCACGCCGTGTTCCGCGCACAGCGCCTGCAGGGCGGTGGCCTGCTCCCGCCGCAGCGCGTCACTGGCGGTCTTGTTGCGGTACTGCAGCCAGGTCGCGCCGGCGGCCAGCAGCGGCGCGGTGCGGGCCAGCAGGCGTGCGGTATCGGGCTCGTCCGGGGTGATCAGGTAGACGCCGCGGGGCGCCGGGGAAGCAGAAGTCATCGATGGCTACCGGTGAGTGGACCGCGATGGGACAATGGCGGCCCGTGAATCCAGCCCTGATTATCCGATGAGCGATGCCACCCCCACCACCTTGCGTACCTGGATGTGCGTGGTCTGCGGCTTTCTTTACAGCGAAGCGGAAGGCTTGCCGGAAGAAGGCATCGCGCCGGGGACGCGCTGGGAAGACATTCCCGAGACCTGGACCTGCCCGGATTGCGGCGTGACCAAGGCCGATTTCGAGATGGTCGAGGTCGATTGATGGCGGGGCCTGCAGGCCCTTCTGTGGGTGCGGACCGTTGGTCCGCACACCGGACAACCTCAATGCAGCCGCGGTACCGGCCCACCGAGGTCGATCAGCTTCTCGCGCAGCCACTGCGCATCGCTGGCTTCCGGGTTGCGCTTCAGATACTGCCCCAGGTCATGCCGGGCACCGGCCAGGTACTCCAGCTGCAGGTAGGCCAGGCCACGGTCACGCAGCGCGTCGTCCTGCTCCGGGGCCAGCTTCAGCAGGCGGTCGGCACTGCGTGCGGCACGGTCCCATTCGCCCGCTTCGGCATACACACCGTGCAGGTTGCGCAGCATCCGCATCAGGATCGCGCGCGCAGGGGCCGGGTCGAGGATCTGCGCCAGCACCTGGTCGTCGGGCATCTGCCCGCCCAGGTGTGACTTGGCCCGCTCGCGCAGTTCGTCCACGTCCAGCGGGCGGCCGCCATTGAACGGGTCCATCACCAGCACGCCGTCGTCAACCGGCAGGCGCACCAGGAAGTGGCCGGGGAAGGACACGCCGTCGAGCGGAATGCCCAGCCGGCGCGCGACTTCCATCTGCACCAGCGCCAGCGAGATCGGGTTGCCCAGGCGGCGCTCGAATACCTGGTTGAGGTAGCTGTTGCGCGGGTCGTAGTACTCGTCGTGGTCGCCGCTGTAGCCCAGCTCGTCGAACAGATGGCGATTGATCGCTGCCATCTTCAATGGGCTGTTGTCGATGCTGTCCACTTCCGAACGGAGGTGGTCGACATGGCTCTGGATCAGCGCGTCGTAGGTGGACGGCTGCAGATCGGGGTATTCATCGCGCGCGATCAGCAGCGCGGTCGGCAACAGTGGCAGCGCCTCGTCTTCGAGGTCGGCCAGTGCATCCCAGTCGGGGAGTGAGATCCGGTCCTGCATGACCACAGACTGGCGTCATTCGCAGGCGGTTTCAAGCGGTGCCGCGTGAAAAGAACATCGTCTTGGAAATGTCGTGTCGACCAAGGTCGACACCTACCAACAGCCGCCGGCCAACTGGCAGAGGTGGGGCGGTGTGGGCTTGCAGGACCGCAGGCGCCATGGATGGCGCCTACGAGCCCCCAGGGACGGGTTTACGGCGTGTCCTGCAAGTCCACACCGCCCCGCCATCCCTCGGTAACCCAGCTTTTGCCTTTGATGTTGATTCGGCGGGTGCCGGCCGCTGGCCGGCCGCATCGTTTACTACTCGATGCCCGGGCCGAAGGTCAGCTGGGTGCCGTCCTTCAACTGCAGCTTCTCGGCCTGGCCGGCGTTGAGCTCCAGCACATAGCGCGCCGGTCCACCGCTGGGGTAGGGCGGGCACATGTCGCCGGCCGAGCACGGCGGTACGTCGCGCTGCTGGCTGACCAGCTTGCGCTGGCTGTCGAAGTAAAGGATGTCCAGCGCGATCTTGGTGTTCTTCATCCAGTACGCCTGCATTTCCTCGCGGTCGTGGATGAACAGCATGCCGTGGTCGGCCGCCATCTGGTCGCGGAACATCAGCCCGCGCGCGCGGGTTTCATCGTTGGTGGCCAGCTCCACCTGGTAGCGGGCGCCGTCCAGCTCGACCCAATGGCGGGCCGCGTCGGTGGCGCAGCCGGCCAGGGCCAGCAGCGGAAGAATCAGCAGCGAACGCAACAGCGACATCGTCAGGATCCTTGGGAAGGGTCAGAGCACGACCGGCGGCTCGCCACCGACGATCACCACATCGGCGCGACGGCGCGCGAACAGGCCGACGCAGACCACGCCCGGCAACTGGTTGAGCTCGCGCTCCAGCTTTTCCGGATCGGTGATCTGCAGGTTGTGGATGTCCAGGATCTGGTTGCCGTTGTCGGTGACCACGCCCTCGCGCCAGGTCGGCTGGCCGCCGGTCATGTCGCGGATCTGGCGGGCGACCAGGCTGCGCGCCATCGGGATCACTTCCACCGGCAGCGGGAACTTGCCCAGCACCGGCACCTGCTTGCTCGGGTCGACGATGCAGATGAAGCGCTCGCTGGCCTCGGCAATGATCTTCTCGCGGGTCAGTGCGGCGCCGCCGCCCTTGATCAGGCACTTGTTCGGGTCGCACTCGTCGGCGCCATCGACGTACAGCGACAGGTTGCCACTGTGGTTCAGCTCGATCACCTCGATGCCGTGCTGCTTCAGGCGTGCGGTGCTCTGCTCGGAGCTGGACACGGCTCCCTTGATGCGGTGCTGGATGCGGGCCAGGGCATCGATGAAATAGGCCACGGTGGAACCGGTGCCGACACCGACGATCATGCCGTCTTCGACGTACTCGATGGCTTTCTCGGCGGCCAGGCGCTTGGCTTCGGACATGGGAAGAACTCTCAGGCGGGGAATCAGGATTTCTTTTCCAGCGACAGCAGCAGCTTCCACTGCGCGGCGGTCACCGGGAACACCGACAGGCGATTGCCCTTGGCAACCAGCGGGAAGCCCTCGCCGAGCTCGTCAGCGTGCAGCTTGATCTCGTCCAGCGCGATCACCTGCTTGAGCTTGCGGTCGAAGGCCACGTCCACCAGCATCCAGCGCGGGTTTTCGCGCGTGCTCTTGGGGTCGTGGTAGTCGGATTTCGGGTCGAACTGGGTGTCGTCCGGGTAGGCTGGGCTGGCGACGGTGGCCAGGCCGACGATGCCGGGCACCTTGGTGTTGGAGTGGTAGAACAGGATGCCGTCGCCCACCTGCATGCCATCGCGCATGAAATTGCGCGCCTGGTAGTTGCGCACCCCGTTCCAGGGTTCGACCTTGACCTTTGCGAGGTCATCGATGGAGAAGGCGTCCGGTTCGGACTTCATCAGCCAGTAGCGCTTGCGGGCGGTCATGCGTTCACGGGGGCAGCGGAGGGGAACAGGGTGCCGTCTTCGGTGCAGATCGCATCCACCGGCACGTCCCACGACGCCACCGGCAAGGACTCGACCTGCTGCACCGCGAACGCAGCACCGACCAGCCAGGGCGGCGCCGGCCGGTCGTGGCGGAAGGCGAAGCTGCGATCATACCAGCCGCCCCCCATGCCCAGCCGCCGGCACTGCGTGTCGAAACCCACCAGCGGGGCCACCACCAGCGCCATCTGTGCTGGTTCCAGGGTGTCTTCCAGCGCAACGTCCGGCTCGGGAATGCCGTAGCGGTTGCTGGTCAGCGGCTGCCCCGGGCGCCACGGCGCGAAGCGCAGCACGTCGCCGGCCAGCACCGGCAGGCAGTAGGTGAGGCCTTCGGGCAACTGCAACTGCCAGCGGTGCAGGGCGATCTCGCCATCCAGCGCCCAGTAGCCGGCCACGGCGCCTTCGCGCGGGGCGAACGGCAGGGCGAGCAGGGCATCGGCAAGCGATTCGGCGGCGGCGATGCGCTCAGCGGCGGAAAGGTCGCGGCGGCGTTGCCGCAGGTCGTGGCGCAGGGCCTGGCGCGGGTCGGTCATGGCAGCGTGCGGCAAGGATCAGCCGTCATTGTGCCGGAAAGAACAAGGGCGACGCCCGAAGACGCCGCCCTTGCTGGAATATTGCATTCTCCGCAATGTCGATGCATGCGAAACGACCTTGAACCCGGGGGCTCAAGTGGGAACGCTGGAGAACCATCGGGCTTCCCGCTACAAGGCGGACCTGCACTCCCGGCGCTGTCGCGCTCCCGGTGTCGTTCTTAAGGGACAAGGCGAATGTTTGCACATGCCGTCGAGTACCGCAGAGAACGCGTGGCCATTATAGCCAGCACGCAGCATCTGGATAGGCCGTTCGTCGGCAACAGTCCGTGCCAATTCAGATATGAGAAAAGGGGACGGAGGGGATTAAGACGTTTCCGGCACGGAAGGGGCGAATGCGCCTTGATTCCCTCCGTCCCCTCTTCTACGGGGTGCCGTCGATCGCGCGGTCCAGGCGCCGGTTCAGGTCGGCCAGCGTCTGCTGCAGGGCGACTGCCTGGCGGGCGTTCTCGTCGCGCAGCAGTTGCAGTTCATGGGCCAGGTTCAACGCCGCCAGCACGGCGACGCGGTCGACCGCGGCCATGCGGTTGCTGCCGCGGATTTCGCGCATGCGCGCATCGAGCAGGCGCGCGGCCGCCATCAGGCTGTCGCGTTCATCGCCGCCGACACCCACGGTGTATTCACGATCGAGGATGCGGACACTGACCGGTTCGGCGCTCATGTGTGCTGCTCCAGGGATTTGAGCCGGCTGATCATTGCTTCCACCCGCGAGCGTGCCTGCTCGTTCTTGGCCAGCAGCGTGGAACGCTCGGCCACCAGCTGTTCCTGCTGGTGGCGCAGGCTGCGGTTCTCCTCGGCCAGGCGCTGGTTGCGTTCAAGCAACGCTTCCACGCGGGCAGCGAAGTCCTGCAGCTGGGCAAGGGGATCGGCGGGTTCCATACGGGCACGATAGGCAAGCCGGGTAAGGGCGGTCAAGCGTTGTCGCAGCAAGGCCTGACGGTCGCAGAGAGGATGCCGTCGGGTTGCTACACTACGGGGTCTCACGGGCGCGCGCGTGCGCGCCCCGGGTTTCCTTTCCGAACGAGCCGCACGATGACCGAACTTCCCTCCGTCGACGACGTTACCCGCGCCAGCCAGGAACTGGGCCTGGGCGCCACCGCTGCCGAGCTGCACGGCGCACTGTGCGGCTGGCTGGCCGCCGGTGGTGCCCCCGGCAATGATTGGCCGGCGCGTGTGCTGGCCGACGACAACCTGCCGCCGGTGGCCGCCGACAGCGTGCTGGGGCAGCTGCTGCAGGTCACCATCAAGCAACTGGAAGACCGCGATTTCGCCTTCGAACTGCTGCTGACCGATGGCGACGACGTGTCCGCGCAGGCTGATGCCATGTTCAGCTGGACCCGTTCCTTCCTGGGCGGCTTCGGCCTGGGCAGCGGCGGCCGCCGCCCGACCCTGTCCGAAGAGGGCGAAGAAGCGCTGACCGACATGGCCAGCCTGGCGCGTGCCTCCAGCGAGGATTTCGAGGCCGGTGGCGATGACGATGACGAAGCCCTGTCCGAGATCGAGGAATTCATCCGCGTGGCGGTACTGCTGCTGCACGGTGACGTGGTGCTGGCCTCGCGCCATCGGCAGCGCCTGAACTGATGGACATCAAGCAGCGCACCGGCATCGCGGCCGGCGAATACAAGCGTCGCCGCCGCCAGCTGATGGACATGGCCGGCGAGGATGCGATCCTGGTGCTTCCCGCCGCGGCCGAGAAGGTGCGCAGCCTCGATACCCATTACCCGTTCCGGCAGGATTCGGACTTCCAGTACCTGAGCGGCTTCCCGGAGCCGGAAGCGGTGCTGGTGTTGATCCCGGGCCGCCGCCACGGCGAGGCCATCCTGTTCTGCCGTGAGCGCGACGCCGAGCGCGAGGCCTGGGACGGCAGCCGCGCCGGCCAGGAAGGCGCGGTGGCGCAGTACGGCATGGACGATGCGTACCCGATCGACGATCTGGACGACATCCTGCCGGGCCTGCTGGAAGGGCGTTCGCGCGTCTATTACCACTTCGGCCGCGACGCCGATTTCGACCTGAAGCTGATCGGCTGGGTCAACCGCGTGCGTTCGCAGGTGCGCCACGGCGCGCAGCCGCCGCATGAGTTCCTGGAGCTGGGCCACCTGCTGCATGAGCAGCGCCTGTTCAAGTCCGGTGCTGAAGTGGCGCTGATGCACCACGCCGCGCAGATCAGCGTGCGTGCACATCTGGCGGCGATGAAAGCGGCGAAGGCCGGCATCCACGAATACGAACTGCAGGCCGAACTGGAACGCGTGTTCCGCGCCAACGACGCGGTGCCGGCCTATTGCAGCATCGTCGGTGCAGGTCGCAACGGCTGCATCCTGCACTACCGCGACAACAACGCACGTTCGCGCGATGGTGAGCTGGTGCTGATCGACGCCGGTGCCGAATACCGCGGCTATGCCAGCGACATCACCCGCACGTTCCCGGTGAACGGCCGCTTCAGCGCCGAGCAGCGCGCGCTGCACGACCTGGTCGGTGACGCGCAGGCCGCGGCACTGGCCCAGGCCAAGCCGGGCGTGGCCTACGAGATGGGTCACCTGGCGGCGGTGCAGACCCTGACCGAAGGCCTGCTGCGGCTGGGCCTGCTGAAGGGCACGCTGGAAAAGAACCTGTCCGAGGGCCTGTACCAGCGTTTCTACCGGCACAAGACCGGGCACTGGATCGGCATGGACGTGCACGACGTGGGTGACTATCGCCTGGCCGGCGATTCGCGCCTGCTGGAGCCGGGCATGGCATTCACCATCGAGCCGGGGCTGTATATCGGCGTGGACGATACGACGGTGGAACCGCGCTGGCGCGGTATCGGCATCCGTACCGAGGATGACGTGCTGATCACCGATGACGGGCATCGCGTGCTGACCGAAGGCCTGGCGCGCAGCGCCGACGAGATTGAAGCGGTGATGGCGGGGTAAGGGGTTTCGGCAGGGCTTGCAGCCCTGCACCTGCTGCAATCAACGGCAACGTCAAAAACCGAAGCGGCATTCCGTGGGAGGGCGGGGCACTGTGGGTTTGCGGGGACGCCGCAAGTACGTCCCTGTAGGCTTGGTCGCCGCATCCATGCGGCTCACACCCCGCAAACCCACAGTGCCCCGCCTTTGACAGGTTCAGGCGGCTGTTGGTGGGTGCCGACCGTTGGTCGGCACATCTGTCAGATATCGAATGAATCATCCACGCATGGCGTGGATCTACTGGCCACTGCGGCCGTTGGAACGCGCGGCTGTTGGTAGGTGTCGACCTTGGTCGACACAGAGCGAGCGCAGCGAGCGACCCGCTTCTGCTTTTCTTTTTTCTTTTCTGTGGTTGAACGCGGCAGGAAACTGTCAAAGGCCGGCTTTAGCTCCAAGCGCCCAACCACGAGGGGCTCAGCCGTTCGCCGCCGCAAACTCCGGCCGCGTCAGGTTGTCCGCCTCGCCTTCAGTGCACAGCACTTCGTCTTCAATGCGGATGCCGCCATACGGACGGAAGAAGTCCACGCGGTCCCAGTTGATTGCATCGCCATGGCCGGCATCCTTCACTTCATTCAACAGCATGTCGATGAAGTACAGGCCCGGTTCGATGGTCACCACCATGCCCGGTTCCAGCACGCGGGTCAGGCGCAGGTACGGGTGGCCGGCCGGGCGCTCGATGCGGCCGCCTTCATCGCTGGCCGCGAAGCCGGCCACGTCGTGCACCTGCAGACCGATCAGGTGGCCGATGCCGTGCGGGAAGAACGCGGCGCTGACGCCGGTTTCCACTGCGGTCTGCGGCGAGACCTTGATCACGCCGAAGTCCTTCAGGACGCCCATCAGCGAAAGATGCGCGTCCACGTGCAGCTGCTTGTAGTCGAAGCCCGGGCGCACCGCCGCGCACATCTGCTGCTGCGCGGCGTCAACAGCGGCGATCATCGCCGCGAATTCGTCGTGGCCCTGTGCGGCGTAGGTGCGGGTGATGTCGCTGGCGTAGCCGTGCGCGCTGGCACCAGCATCGATCAGGAAGCTGCGCAGCGGCTGCGGTGCCTTGCGGCCCAGCTCGGTGTAATGCAGCACAGCGGCGTGTTCGTTCAACGCCACGATGTTGCCGTAGGGCAGCTCGTTGGCATCCTGGCCGACGGCCTGGCAGTACGCCATGTGGATGCTGAACTCGTCGGCGCCGTTGCGGAACGCGGCTTCGGCGGCACGGTGGCCGCGCACGCCCAGCACCTGCGCCTGGCGCATCAGCGCGATTTCATACGGCGTCTTGCTGCCGCGGTGCCATTCCAGGTAGTTCACCACCGGCGCCGGGTTGTTCGGCACGTAGTTGCCCAGCGTGCTCTGCGGCTCGCCGAGGATCGCGCAGCGCGACGGGTCGGCCGGCAGCTGGGCCAGTGCCTCTTCGGGCTTGCGGATGATGTGGATGTCGAAGTGCTCCACCCACCAGCCACTCGGTGCGTCCGGTACCACGTGCCAGTAATCGAACGGCTGGTGGAAGATCACCGCCGGACGCTTGCCGGGGGTGAACACGATCCAGCTGTTGGGCACGCGGGTCAGCGGCAGCCAGGCCTTGAACTGCGGATTCACCGCATACGGGTAGTCGCGGTCGTCGAACACCTGGTAGTGCAGGGTGCCGCTGGGCACCACCAGATGATCGAAGCCGCCGCGGGCCAGCGCCTGTTCGGCGCGTCGGCACAGCACGGCCAGGTGGTCGGAATACAGGGCGCCGGGGTCTTGCTGGATCATTGCGGTGGCTCGACACGGAAAACGGCCCTAGATTCTGCCGCATACCGCGAAAAACCGCTGTGCCGGAACCGGCACTCAGGCCGTCGAAACCGGTCCCTCGTCGCTGTCCTCGCCCACCCACTGGCGCAGCAGCTGCCGATGTTCGCGTGACAGGGTCAGGAAGCGGAAGCCGGTCCAGCTCTGGCCGGGAACGTGTGCGGGCTCGCTCCACAGCAGGTGCACGCCCACATCGATGGCCTGCTGGCGGCCATCACCCAGTGGCAACGGGAAGCGCAGCTGGTACAACGCATCCTCGCGCAGCGGCACGCTGGCCAGCATCAGCATGCCGGTTTCGGAGACATTGCCGAGGCGTCCGACCACGCACTCGCGCATCTGGTCGGTGACCGGCACCAGGTCCGAGACCTGGCGGCGCGGCGCGCGGCGGGTGTCCTGCGGCGGTACGGCTTTCATGCGGGGGTCTCCTGTGCGCGGCCCGTGGCCAGTGCGCGCAGCGCACCAAGGCTGGCTTCCCAGGCACGGTCGACCAGCCGGCCCTTGTCTTCGGTGACCAGTTGCGCGCGCCCGGCACTGATCTGCCGTGCCAGCGTATCCAGGTCGGTATCGGTGATCTTCTGCCCGCGTGGATTGACGAACAGGGCGTGGCCGGTCAGCAGGCTGTACCAGGACAGGCGCTGGCGGCGCAGCGTGCCATCACCGGTATCGATGTCGAACCAGCTGCCGAACGGCAGCGTGGACAGCTGCTGGTAGGCGGCTTCTTCGGCACTGCTGCGGGGCGTTGCAGGCGCCGTGCCGGTGGGCGCGCCGGCGTGTTCGCCCAGGCGCGCACGTGCCTTCAGGCGGGCACTGAGTTCGGTACGCGAGGTGCTTTCATCCTCGCCGCCGGGCGTGGCCAGCCTGCGCGCGACGGCCGCGGCTTCCTCGGCGTGGTAGCCGACCTGCAGCAGTGCGGCCTCCACGTCCGCTGCCAACGCGGTATCGGTGCCGCCGGGGGCGTCGATGGCCTGTGCGGTGATGGCAGCGATACGCTCGGTCTGTTGCAGGCGTTCCTGCCACTGTGGCGAATCATCGCCATGACGCAGGCGGGTGAGGGTCAGTGCATCGGCCCAGGCCTGGCGCAACAGGGTCTGCACGAAGCGCGGTGGCGACTGCGTGTCGCAGCACTGGTCGATCTGTGCGGTGGCCTGGCGACGGGCCAGTTCCAATCGTTCCTTGCCGCGCGCGGCCTCCACGTGGCGGCGCTCGGCCAGTTCGGCACGATGGGCCGCCGCGCGCTGGTGCTGCTGCACGTCTTCGTTGGCAGCGGCGAAGGCTTCCGGCGCGCGTGCATCCTGGCCGAGCAGGCCCTGCACGCTCTGCGCCATGCGCTGCAGCAGCTGCGGATCGACATCGTCGTCGCCCAGCCAGTTGGCACCGACTTCGGCGATCTGGTTGAGCAGCTCACGCGCGGGATGTTCGTCGCGTACGAAGAAGCCCGGGTCGGCCATGGCCGCGCGTGCCAGGGGCACCTGCAGGCGGGCCAGCAGGGCGGCCGGCACCGGATCGGGACGTTGCTGCTGTTGCACCTGCTGCATCAGCATGCGCAGCAGGTCCAGGTTGTCCCGGTCGTGACTGCCCAGCTGGGCCTGCGCACCATGCTCGCTGCGCAGCTGCGCGACCACGGCCGCTTGCAGGTCGGCCACGCCGGTTGCCGCGCTGGACTGAGCCTGCAGACGCGCGAGTACCGCGTCGACTGCCGCACTGGGCACTGCGCCGCTGTCCGCCGGGGCAGGGCTGGCGTGCCGGGCCTGCTGCAGCAGCTCATGCAAAGCACTGCCGGTGGATGTGGTCACGCCCGGCGTGGCGGGGCCGGCTGCACCACCCTCGTGGAAGGCGTCCTGTACCAGGCTGGACCAGGAGCCGGCCGGTGCCGAACCGTTCCAGCCGGTCAGGGGGGCCGCGCTGCGCTTGGCCGGCTGCGTGGTGCGGCCGCCACCCACCGACTGGGTGATGATCCGCCGCGTGCTCGACGAGCGTGCCAGGTAGGGGGTGTAGACCAGCCCCGGCAGTACGCCGGACTGGGCCAGCAGGGCATTGGCACGGTCAAGGATATCGCCCAGCCGTTCCAGCACCTGTCGTTCGAAACTGCGATACAGCGCCAGCTGTACGTCGACGCTCAGCGCGTCCTGTTCGGCAATCCGGCGCACCATCGCGCACAGTGCCTGCGGCGCCAGCGGCAGGGTGTCGGCCTCGAAGGCCGGCGCCGCCGCCAGTACCCCCAGGCGTTGGCCGAGCAGGTTCAGTGTGTTGGTTGAACGCTGGGTTTCGCGCCGCACCATCTCGGTCAGCAGCAGGTCGCGATCCACTTCGTGCTCATCAACCAGCGACAGCCCGAGCATGCCCGGCAGCGCTGGCGGCGTAGCACTGGTGCTGACACCGTTGGCCGGTTCGCGCAACCGTGCGAGGGCGTCGGCAACGGCATCGAGCATGCGGTCGGCGAAGTGGCCAGCGAAGGCGTGCAGCTGTCCACGCTGGGCCATCAGTTCGGCCTGCTGCTGCGGATTGCGTGCGCGATCGGCGTCGTGCAGCAGGGTCTGCTCCAGCGCTTCGACAGTCAGGATCAGGGGCGCGGCCAGCGTCTGCCGGCACAGGCCGATCAGCGCGCCCAGCAGCTCACGTACCCGCGGTGGCAGGTCGCTGGCGGCCAGGCGGTTCTTGTCGGCAGGAGTGATGGAAAAGACAGCTGACATCGGCAGGCGGTATCCGGATTCCCGCGGATCGATCTGGTGAATCTACCGTGTCGGCCGCTGTCGGCGCTACTTTAGGGCGAATGTGCATCCCATTCGCCGGGCATGGCCCGACCGATGAACGGTAGTGCCGGCCGCTGGCCGGCAATCCGCGCCGATCGAGCTGCCGGCCAGCGGCCGGCACTACCCCCTGTCAGGCGAGGATCACTCCTCCAGGAACAGGCTCACCACATCGTTGGTGAAACGGCGGCCCAGTTCGGTCGGCTGCACATGGCCATCGGTCACGTCCAGCCAGCCGCGCTGCACGGCCTCGGCCAGCGGTGCATCCAGCACGCTGCGCGACAGCCCGGTACGCGACTCGAAATCGCGCAGGCCGAAGCCTTCGTGCAGGCGCAGCAGATTCAGCATGTACTCGAAGGGCAGGCGCTCAGGCGCGATCACATCGTCACCCCCGAACGAGGCCGGGGTGCCCGCGCTGTCCAGATAAGCCTGCGGATGCTTCAGCTTCCAGCGTCGCAGCACGTGTTCCTCGGCGCCCGAGCTGATCTTGCCATGCGCGCCGGCACCGATGCCCAGGTAATCGCCGAAGCGCCAGTAGTTCAGGTTGTGCGCGCTCTGCCGGCCAGGGCGTGCGTAGGCGCTCACCTCGTACTGGCCGAAACCGGCCTGCGCCAGCAGCGCCTGGCAGTGTTCCTGCATGTCCCAGGCGTTGTCTTCATCGGGAATGCCCTGCGGCGGCCGCGCGAAGAACACCGTGTTCGGTTCCAGGGTCAGCTGGTAGTGCGAGATGTGTGCCGGCTGCAGCGCGAACGCGCGTTCCAGATCAGCCTCGGCACCGGCCAGGGTCTGTTCCGGCAGCGCGTACATCAGGTCGATGTTGAAGTTGTCGTAACCCGCGTCCTGCGCCATCTTCACCGCGCGCTCGGCTTCGCCACTGTCGTGGATGCGGCCCAGGCGCTTGAGCATCGCATCGTCGAAACTCTGGATACCGAAGCTGAGGCGATTGACGCCGGCCGCGCGATAGCGGTCGAAGCGGCCATGCTCGGCGGTGCCCGGGTTGGTTTCCAGGGTGATCTCGGCATTGGGCGCGAAACGCAGGCGTGCACTGGCCTGTTGCAGGAAACGGTCGATTGCTTCCGGCGGGAACAGGCTGGGCGTGCCGCCACCGAAGAACACGCTGTGCACCACCCGGCCCCAGACCAGCGGCAGGTCCTGGTCGAGGTCGCGCAGCAGCGCATCGATGTAGGCATCGAACGGCAGCTCGCCCTTGGCCTGGTGCGAATTGAAATCGCAGTACGGGCATTTGCGCACGCACCACGGCAGGTGCACGTACAGCGACAGCGGGGGTGGCACCAGTCGTACCGAAGTGTCGTGGTCCGCCGAACAGGCTTCGCCGGGCAGGTGGTTGCAGTGGTCGTGGGCGTGCGGCATGGGCTTCTTCGGTAGTGCCGGCCGCTGGCCGGCTTCCCTGGTTCGATCGGGTGGCGTCAGTACAGCGTCGCCAACTGCTGCTTGAGCTGTTGCAGGGCGAGGGCACGGTGGCTGATGGCGTTCTTCAGTGCCGGCTCCATCTCCGCGGCGGTCAGGCCGTGGGTGGTATCCAGGAACACCGGGTTGTAGCCGAAACCATTCGTGCCGCGCAGTTCGCGGATGATCTGGCCCTCCCAGCGACCTTCGCAGATCAGCGGCTGCGGATCGGTGGCGTGACGCAGCAGCACGATCACCGCATAGAAGCGGGCGCCGCGCTGGCCATCGGGAACGTCGGCCATCGCCTCCAGCAGCTTGGCGTTGTTGGCCGCGGCATTGGTCGGGTGGCCGGCATAGCGCGCGCTGTAAAGGCCCGGCGCACCGCCGAGGGCATCGACGATCAGGCCGGAATCATCGGCCAGCGCCGGCAGGCCGGTCGCTTCGCAGGCCGCGCGCGCCTTCAGCAGCGCGTTCTCTACGAAGGTCAGGCCGGTTTCTTCCACGTCGCCCAGGCCCAGCTCGGCGGCCGAGGTGATCTGCAGCGGCAGGTCGGCGAGGATCTCCTGCATCTCCACCAGCTTGCCGGCGTTGTGGCTGGCCAGTACCAGTTTCTTCATTGACGGGGCTCCAGCAGGTCCCAGGTGTTGCCATACAAATCGCGGAACACCGCGACCGTTGCATAGGGTTCTTCGCGCGGCGCTTCCAGGAACTCGACCCCGGCGGCCAGCATCGCCGCGTGGTCGCGGTGGAAGTCATCGGTGTTGAGGAAGAAGGCGACGCGGCCACCGGTCTGGTTGCCGATGCGGCTGCGCTGTTCCTCGTCGCTGGCACGGGCCAGCAGCAGGGCGGCAGCGCTGCCGTCGGTCGGCCCCACCACCACCCAGCGCTTGTGGCCCTGGTCGATGTCCTCCAGCAGTGCGAAGCCGAGCTTGCCGGTGTACCAGGCAATGGCTTCGTCGTAGTCGGCCACCACCAGGGTGGTCAGGGCGATGCGCCGGTTCATGCCGACAGCGCCGCCTGCTGTGCGTCCAGCAGCTCGCGCACGCCCTTTTCGGCCAGGCCCAGCAGCGCGTCCAGTTCATCGCGGCGGAAGGCATGGCCTTCGGCGGTGCCCTGCAGCTCGATGAAGCCACCGCCGTCGTTCATCACCACGTTCATGTCGGTGTCGCAGTCGCTGTCTTCGGCGTAGTCCAGGTCCAGCACCGGGGTGCCGCGGTAGACGCCGACCGACACCGCTGCCACCGCGCCCAGGATCGGGTTGCGCTTGATGTCGCCGCGCTTCATCAGCACATTCACCGCATCGACCAGGGCCACGTAGGCGCCGGTGATGGCGGCGGTGCGGGTGCCGCCGTCGGCCTGCAGCACGTCGCAGTCGAGGGTGATGGTGCGCTCGCCCAGCGCGTTGCGGTCCACGCAGGCACGCAGGCTGCGGCCGATCAGGCGCTGGATCTCCAGCGTGCGGCCGCCCTGCTTGCCACGGGCCGCTTCGCGGTCGCTGCGGGTGTGGGTGGCGCGCGGCAGCATGCCGTACTCGGCGGTCACCCAGCCTTCGCCCTTGCCGCGCAGGAAGCCCGGCACGCGGTTCTCGACGCTGGCGGTGCACAGCACACGGGTTTCACCGAAGCACACCAGCACCGAACCTTCGGCGTGGCGGGTGAAGCCGCGTTGGATGACGACCGGGCGGAGCTGGTCGGGCTGGCGGCCGCTGGGGCGGGAATCGGACATGGTGCGGGTTCCGTAATGGCGAGGGAGTACGCCGCCACGCCCGCAGCCTTCACGGGGCGGGCAAGGGGGCTCTGGTGAGGGCGCTAGGGTACCATTCCCCCTTTGCACGCACCGGACACAATCCATGATTCGAAGCATGACCGCCTATGCCGGCGGCGAGCGGGTCACCCCGTGGGGCACGCTGGGCTGCGAGCTGCGCTCGGTCAACCACCGCTTCCTGGAGGTCGGCACCCGCCTGCCCGAGGAACTGCGGGCGCTCGAGCCGCAGTTGCGCGAGCGTATCGCCGCGCGCCTGAGCCGCGGCAAGCTGGATCTGGTGATGCGCCTGCGCGCGCCGGAAGCGGCCGCCAACCTGCAGGTGGACGAGGCCCTGCTGGGCCAGCTGGGCCGCCTGGCACACCGCCTGACCTCCGATTTCCCCAATCTGCAGGTCAGCTTCACCGATCTGCTGCAGCTGCCGGGCGTCACCCGTGGCGAGGCCACCGATGCCGCCGCCCTGCAGGTCGAGGCACTGGCCCTGCTGGACCAGGTGCTGGATGGCTTCGTCGAGGCCCGTGAGCGCGAAGGCGGCAAGTTGTCGGCCGCCATCAGCGAACGCGTGGACGGTATCGAACGCATCGCTACCGAAGTGCGCACCTTGATTCCGGCCATTCGCGACGGCCAGCGCGCCAAGCTTGCCGCACGCCTGGCTGACCTGCCGCACCCGGTCGACCCCGGTCGCGCCGAGCAGGAACTGGTGCTGTGGCTGCAGAAGCTGGACGTGGATGAAGAGCTGGACCGCCTCGGCAGCCACATCGTCGAGATCCGCCGCGTGCTCAAGCAGCGCGAGCCGGTCGGCCGCCGCCTGGACTTCCTGCTGCAGGAGTTCAACCGCGAAGCCAACACGCTGGGGTCGAAGTCGGTGGACAGCCGTACGTCCAATGCCGCGGTGGAGCTGAAGGTGCTGATCGACCAGATCCGCGAACAGGTGCAGAACATCGAGTGATAGGGCGTGCCCGGGCGTGCCGTCAGGTCATCGAAGATGCGTGCCCTGGCGGTTGGGACGAGCGTGTGATGGGTGATCATTGATCCGCCTGGGTACGCATTTGGGGGATATTCAACGTCTCCCCTTCGATGCGCGGGCTGCGCCTACCTCCCTAGCGCTGCAGCAGTTCGGTGTATTGCTTGTAGCTGAACTGCTGGTTCCGTTTCTGATTCCCGGTACCGACAAGGACGTCAACGCTTTGCAGGACTTTGACAGCCGCGCTGGCGGTGGGAAATGTCACCCCCAGCCTTTCAGCTGCAAATGTAATGGTGAAGCGCGGCATCGTAGGCAGCATTTCGAACAAGCGGATCGCCTGCACCGTGCCGTCTTTCGCAGCCATGACCTTTCTCCGGTCGGCTGCGATGAGTGAGGCGATGTCGATGATGTTTCTTTGGGCGTTCTCGGCGGCTTCGGTCGTGCAGTCGAGGAAGAAGCGGATCCAACTCTCCCAGTCGCCATCGGCGCGGATGGCCGACAGAAGCCGGTAGTACTCGTCTTGATGTTTCTTGAGTTCGCCAGAGACATAGAGCAGTGGCTCCGGCAGCAGCTTCCAGTCTTCCAGCAATGCTGCAATCAGCAAGCGGCCTATGCGCCCATTGCCATCAAGGAACGGGTGGATCGTTTCGAACTGTGCATGGATCAAGGCAATGCGGACCAGAGGAGGAAGGTCTGTCGTAGGCTCGTGGATATAGCGCTCCATCTCACCCAGCAACCGTCCGACTTCCATGTGAGGAGGGGGGACGTAAAGAGCATTGCCTGGCCGGGTACCTGCGATCCAGTTCTGGGAGCGGCGCACTTCACCAGGTAACTTCTGCTCGCCGCGCGCACTGTTCAAAAGGATGCTATGTGCTTCGCACAACAGGCGCGTTGAGATCGGCAGGCCCCAATCGTGTTTCAGCTGGTCTCGCACATACGCGAACGCTTGCAGGTAATTCGTCACGTCGCTGACGTCTGTGGTACTGGCCACGTCGATTCCGGATTCTTGATCCAGCAGATCCGTCAGTGTCGCCTGAGTTCCCTCCATCTGGGAGGTCAACAAGGCCTCCTTGCGGATGGAGCTGTAGATCAGCCATTCAGCAGAAGCGACCAAACCTGACATGGCGGAGAGCCGTCCCAGCGCCGCCTCGGCTGCCGCATTGGCCATGTAGCAAGCAGGATCAAGGGGCGGCAATGGATGGGGCACGAAGGCCTTGACAAGCTCGCCGCCCGAATCGGTGGTGGTGTAAGTGCCGGTGGTCCTGGGCATTTGCGCTCCTGGCGAGGCGTTGTTAAAGGGATCTTTAAGAATCCCGGCCGCTATTAAAGCATGCTTTAATAGTGCTGAGGTTGCTCCCAGTGGCACGTTATCCGAGCAAACCGATGAAGTGGTGCCGCCGCCATGGCTGCGGATCTCAACGACGGGGGATGCGCGCCCGAGGCAAGAACATCTCAAACCACCCTGACGCCCGCCGCTCCCTCGCTCAAGCGCCCCAGCACGGCCGCCTGGCCGAACCCCGCATCGTTGAAGCAGGCCAGCACCGCATCCACCGCTTCCGGGGCGCACGACACCAGCAGGCCGCCGCTGGTCTGCGGGTCGGTCAGCAGTGGCTGCCAGTGGGCGGCCAAGCCCTCGGCGAAGCGCACCTCGGCGCCATACGAGGCCCAGTTGCGGTTGGAGGCGCCGGTTACGCAGCCGCGTTGCAGCAGGTCCAGGGTCTGCGGCAGCAGCGGCACCTGTGCACTGTCCACCTCGGCGGCCACGCCACTGGCGCGGCACACTTCCAGCAGGTGGCCGAGCAGGCCGAAACCGGTGACGTCGGTCATCGCGTGCACGCCATCCAGCGCGGCAAGGGACATGCCCACGCTGTTCAGGCGGGTGGTCGACTCGATCATCTGACGGTAGCCCTCGGCATCCAGCACTTCTTTCTTCAGTGCCGACGAATACACGCCCACCCCCAATGGTTTGCCCAGCACCAGTACGTCACCGGCGCGGGCATCGGCATTGCGCTTGAGCCGTTGCGGGTCGAGCACACCGATCGCGGCCAGGCCGTAGATGGGTTCCACCGAATCGATGCTGTGGCCACCAGCCACCACGATGCCGGCATCAGCACAGGCGCGTTCGCCACCCTGCAGGATGCCGCGGATGGTGTCCTGCGGCAGGCTGTTGATTGGCATGCCGACGATGGCCAGTGCGAACAGCGGGCGCGCGCCCATCGCATACAGGTCCGACAGCGCATTGGTGGCGGCGATGCGGCCGAAGTCGAACGGGTCGTCGACGATCGGCATGAAGAAGTCGGTGGTGGCGACGATCGCCTGATGGTCATCGAGGCGGTACACCGCCGCGTCGTCGCTGGTCTCGCGGCCGACCAGCAGCTCGGCCGGTGCCGGAAGCGCCGGAACGCCACGCAGCAGTTCGGTCAGCACGCCGGGCGCGATCTTGCAGCCGCAGCCACCGCCATGCGCGAGAGACGTCAGTCGTTGCGGGGCATCGGCCGTTGAAGGAGCGGGGGACTGCGCGTGCGTGGCCATGCCGACATCTCCTGCGGAAACACGAATGGCGGAAGGCAGCAGGAGTCGAACCTACCAGGGAACGATCGACGCCCCCTACTGGGTTTGAAGCCCAGCCGCATGCCCGGATGCGCATGCCTTCCGAAAGTACGGCGGTACCGGTGGGCTCAGTCGCGGGCCGCGTTCCACTGCAGGTCGCCGCGCGGCCGATGCTGGTCACCGACGCGTCGAGTGTAGCCAACGCGATTGAAGAACTCCAAGATCTGGATGCTGCGTTTGCGGCCCAGGCCGATGGCATCGCGGAACGCTGCCGCATCCACCGTGCCGCTGGCCTGTGACAGCTGCGCGACGATAGCAGCGAGTTCCGCAATGCGCGCGGGTGAATAAAACAAGTCCGGTACCACCTGGAACAGTTCACCACGTGCGGCGGCGCGGCGCAGGACGGCGCGGACCTCGTCTTCGGCCAGTCCGGCGTCGGCTGCCAGGGTGCGCACCCACGGTGGATCGAAGCCACCGGCATGCAGTTGCGGCAGCACGCGTTCCAGCAGAAGGCGTTCGCGTTCCGGAGGCGCATGGTCATGGCCGGGCAGGCGCCACCATGCGCCCACGCGCTGCATCGTGCCATCGGCCAGCAGGTCCTGCAGCAGTGCATTCCAGAGGCTCGCTGCAAGCGAGGGCAGGGTACTGCGCTGCAGGCGCCCGCTGTCGACGCCGGGTTCGTCGGGGCGTCGCTCATGCCATCCACGCAGTGAGGTGATTACCTGCTCGCGCAGCGCCTGCCAGTGCGGTGCGAGGATGATCACCGTGTCATCGCGGGTAGCGATGCGTCGCGCGTCCTCGGGCAGGTCGATGCGGTCGGCGGCGCGTCGGCAATAGCGTTGCAACGCGGTGAGGGGAATGCCGGCAGGTGCCTGCTGCAGCAGCGGGCCGATTCCCGTGCCTGCGGCCAGTTGCTCCAGTGCTCCCAGCCACGCCAGACGCGCAGGGCTGCGCCGACGCCGCTGCGGAGGATCCGGATCGAGCACGACGCCACCGCCCAGTGTGTGGGTGGCTGCTGAATCACGGGCGATGAAACGATCGCCACACATCGCGCAGACTGGTGCATCGAACACCAGCTGCACCAACTGACCATCGCCGTGGTCGTGGTCTTCCAGCAGCACCACATGGGCCTGCCGGTGCATCGTGCCCCAGTGGATGTGCAGCGGTGACCAGTCGCGCAGTGGCGGCGCCAGTGCGGAAAGTCGCAGGCGCACGTCGACGCGGGTAGTGGCCAGCAGCGCGCGTGGATCGGCAATCCAGTCGCCACGGCGGATGTCGTCGCGGGCGATGGCGGCCAGGTTCAGCGCGCAGCGTTGCCCAGCCATCGCGTGCTCGCTGGCCTGGTTCTGCGCATGGATGCTGCGCACGCGCACGTCGGTGGCGGCTGGCATCAGCTGCAGATGCTCACCCACCGCGGCGATGCCGCCATGTACCGCGCCGGTCACCAGCGTGCCGTGGCCGGCCAGCGAGAACACGCGGTCCACCGGCATGCGGAACAGTTCGCTGCGCAGTTCGGCCTGGCGTGTGCTGGCATCGTCCGCCGCCCACGCGTGCAGCTGGGTACGCAGTGCGCTGATGCCGGCATCGTCGGGTGCGGTGCTGTTGCAGGCGAACAGAGGGGAATCCTGCAGCGGTGTCGCGGCCAGCAGCGCGGCAATCTCGATCTCGACCCGGGCGAGGCGCGCCGCATCCACACGGTCGATCTTGGTCAGCGCCACCGCACCACGATCCACGCCCAGCAGCTGCAGGATCGCCAGATGCTCGCGGGTCTGTGGCATCACGCCGTCGTCGGCAGCGATCACCAGCAGGGCGACATCGATACCCGTGGCGCCGGCCACCATCGTGTGCACGAAGCGCTCATGGCCTGGCACGTCGACGAAACCCAGCGTCGCAGCCGGGCCTTCGGCGTCCCTGCTTTCCACCGGGACATAGGCGTAGCCCAGTTCGATCGATATACCGCGCGTTCGCTCTTCCTGCAGGCGATCGGTTTCGATGCCGGTCAGTGCGCGTACCAGGCTGGTTTTGCCATGGTCGATATGCCCGGCGGTGCCGACGATCATGCCTGCAGCGTGCTCCACTGGGCGAGGAAGTCGGCTTCGTCGGCCGGTTCCAGGCAGCGCAGGTCCAGCCACAGCGCGTCATCGGCAATGCGGCCCAGCACGGGTCGCGGCAGCTGACGCAAGCGCTTGGCCAGGCGATCCAGTCCGCCACGGCGCGCGCTGGTAATGCGCAGTCCGGCGCTGGCCAGCTGCGCCTGTGGCTGGGCGCCGCTGCCGATCTGGCTCTGCATTGGTGACCGTTCAAGATCGTAGTCGGCCGCGAGCACGGAACGCATCGGCTGCAGCAGGCGCTGAGCCTGCACGTCGAGGTCCTCCTGCGTGCGTGACAGGGTGCGCAGGGTCGGCAGTCGCTGTGCCAGCAGCTCCGGCTCGCGGTACAGGGCCAGCACCGCTTCCAGTGCGGCCAGGCCCATCTTGTCCATGCGCAGTGCCCGCTTCAGCGGGTTGCGGTTGATCCGCGCGATCAGGTCGGCGCGGCCGGCGATGATGCCGGCCTGCGGACCACCCAGCAGCTTGTCGCCGCTGAACGAAACCAGATCTGCGCCGGCCGCCAGCGTTTCCTGCACGGTGGGCTCGTGCGGCAGGCCGAAGACCGCCAGATCGCACAGACTGCCGCTACCCAGGTCCACCACCAGCGGCAGGCCGTGCTCGTGCGCGATCGCGGCCATCGCCGCGGTGTCGACCTTGGCGGTGAAGCCGGTGATCGCGTAGTTGCTGGCGTGCACCTCCATCAGCAGCGCGGTGCGCGTGCCGATGGCATTGGCGAAGTCAGCCGGATGGGTACGGTTGGTGGTGCCGACTTCCAGAAGCCGCGCACCGGCACTGCGCATCACGTCGGGAATGCGGAAGGCGCCACCGATCTCCACCAGCTCGCCGCGTGACACCACCACGTCGCGGCGGTTGGCCAGGCTGTTGAGCAGCAGCAGGACCGCCGCCGCATTGTTGTTGACCACAGTGGCGGCTTCAGCGCCGGTCAGTTCGCAGATCAATGCCTGCACCCGTGCATCGCGGTCGCCGCGACGGCCGCGGCTGATGTCGAATTCAAGATCCACCGGCGCGGTCATCGCGCGGGTGACCGCGTGCACGGCGGCATCCGGCAGCAAGGCGCGGCCGAGATTGGTGTGCAGCACGGTGCCGGTCAGATTGAACATCGGCTGCAGATCCTGCCGTGCGTCAGCGGCCAGTGCGGCCTCGACTGCTGCCACCAGCGCCGGGCCGTCAACCGCTTCCTGCAGCTGCGTGGCCGAGAGCTGGCCGGCGCTGATACGGTCGCGCAGCGCCTTCAGGTGCGAACGCAGCAGCTGGGTGATACGGCTGCGGCCGTGGCCCTCGATCAGTGCTGCCAAGGCAGGCAGACGCAGCAACCGGTCCAGCGAGGGCAGGGCAGCGGCCGATGCCGGGGTGGGGGGCGTGGCAGTCATCGCCTCACTCGCCGTCGGATTGCCACAGCAGCGGATTCTGGCTGGCGCGCGCATACCCTTCCTCGCCCAGCAGCAGGTCCAGCGCCAGCGTGCCGAGGTCGTCGGCCACCGGCTCCAGCGACGGGTCTTTCTCCAGATACAGGATCTTGCGGTAGCTGTGGCAGTGGTCGCAGGTCTCGGCACGGACCGCGCTCTCGCGCACCGCCTCGCCGCTGTCGCCGTCCACATCGGCCAGGGCGCGATAGGCGATGTCCTTGCCGGCGGCACCACACTGGCTGCACTGCACGCGTACGTAGTGCCACTGGCAGGCACACAGCGAGCACGACAGGTAGCGGTAGGAGGCATAGGGCGGCCGCGCCTGCACCATGCTGACCACCGGCAGGGTGCCGCACAGCGGGCACAGCCCCGGTGCATCGGCCAGCGGCTTCAGCTCGGTGGGGCGGAAGCTGTCCGCAAGCACCGCCCAGTAGACCTGCAGCGCGTTCATCACCAGCAGCGCAGCCACCGCATCCACCGACGGCGCGTCATCACGCTCCAGTACCGCATGCGCCTGCGCATCCAGCCACCCGTCATCGGCAGCAGCAACGCGCTGCAGTTCCTGGCGGGTTTCCGCCGGCAGGCCGGCTTCTTCAGCGCAGTGCTGGCATAGCGTGCGCAGCCAGCCGCGCCAACAGCCATCCAGCTGAAGTGTGTTGGCCGGCCGCAACGGCATCCCGGCGCCGGCCGCCGCACTCGACTGCTGTGCACGCGCCTGTGCCTGAAGCTCCTCGCGTTGCGGCGGTGTCAGATCCTCCAGCAGCGCCTGCTGCGCATCGGCCAACGCCGCCAGCAGCTGCAGGTAACCACCGATGGCACTGTGTGCAGCCAGACTGCGCAGGCGGTCCGCACGTCCGGCAAACAGCGACGCGGTATCGGGCAGGATGATGCGCGGCACATCGCGCGAGGCCAGCGTCTCGATCTCACCGGGTTCAAGGATGCGTTGCGCCATGCAGGGCCAGCCAGAAGAACCAGGCTCCATCCTCGCCGTTGTCGTCGCTGGCGTCCAGCGTGTCGAGGCAAAGCAGTCGAGCATCGCTCGACTCTACAAAAGCCGGTTTCGATCATTGCCATGTTCATCGTGTCGACCAAGGTCGACACCCACCAAAAGCACCGCGGACCTGTCGAGGGCGACCGGACCCGCCCCGCCATTCCTCAGGAAACCCGCTCTTGACGTTGATGTTGACGTTGATCCAGCGGGTGCAGGGCCGCAGGCCCTGCCGCTACCCCTCTTCCCGCCGTCCGCGCAGGATGTCCCGGAACCACTGCCGGTGATGCTTGTACGCCCACCCGTAGGTCACCTTGCCCTGGGTCATCGCCCGCACCGAACCCTTGATCCAGATCGCCGCATAGATGTGCACCATGATCGCGCACACCAGCACCCAGCCGAACAACGCATGGGCGAGCACCGAGAAGCGGATCAGCCCGATCGGGAAGAAGTGGCTGAAGTACTGCCGCCAGATCACGAAGCCGGTCAGCAGCAGTGCCGACAGGCAACCAATGATCGCCCAGAACAGCAGTTTCTGGCCGGCATTGAAGCGGCCCACCGGCGGCAGCTTCTCATCCTCGTTGCGCAGTACATCGCGCATGCCGCGCATCCACTTGCCATCGTCGGCGGTCGGCAGATTGTCGCGCCACATGCGGAACGCCAGCAGCGCAAAGCCCACCACCATGGCCAGGCCGATGAACGGGTGCAGGATGCGCGTCCATGGCCCACCGCCAAACAACTGGGTCAGCGGGAACAGGGCAGGGTGGAACAATGCCAGCCCGGACAGCGCGGTCAATACGAAGCAGATCGCCACAATCCAGTGATTGATGCGGGTCGGCGCGCGGTAGCGGATGATCTGCCGCGGGTGCGGGGCGTACTTCATGGCCGCTGCTCCTCTTCGATCTTCTTCGCCTCGTGCTCGGCTTCCTCTTCTTCCTCGTCATTGACCGTGTTGCGGCCGATGCCGATGTAGTGCAGGAAGCCGGCGAAGGCGGTGGCGGCAATCGCAAGCACGCCCAGCGGCTTGGCGACGCCCTTCCAGACCTCCACCATCGGGCTGATACGCGGGTCCTTGGGCAGATCGGCGTAGAGCTCCGGCTTGTCCACGTGCTGCAGCACGTACATCACGTGGGTGCCGCCCACACCCTGCGGGTCGTACAGGCCGGCGTTCTCGTAGCCACGCGATTTCAGGTCCTCCACGCGGCCGGCGGCATGCTCGGTCATCGCCTGCTTGCTGCCGAAGGTGATCGCGCCGGTTGGGCAGGTCTTCACGCACGCCGGTTCCTGGCCCACCGCCACCCGGTCCGAACACAGCGTGCACTTGTAGGCCTTGTGGTCCTTCTTGGAAATGCGTGGCACATCGAACGGGCAGCCGGTCACGCAGTAGCCGCAGCCGATGCAGTTCTCTTCCTGGAAGTCGACGATGCCGTTGGCGTACTGGATGATCGCGCCCGGCGACGGGCAGGCCTTCAGGCAGCCCGGGTCGCTGCAGTGCATGCAGCCTTCCTTGCGGATCAGCCACTCCAGCTTGCCCTTCTCGTCCTCGTACTCGCGGAACTTCATCACCGTCCACGACTGTTCGCTCAGGTCGGGCGGGTTGTCATAGCTGCCGACGCAGCTGCCGACCTCGTCGCGCAGGTCGTTCCACTCCATGCAGGCGACCTGGCAGGCCTTGCAGCCGATGCACTTGCTCACATCGATCAGCTTGGCGACCTGGCCGGTGTGTGCGCCACGCGCCTCCGGCGAGGGTGTGGTGGTGGCCGAGCGGCGGATGATGTCCAGGGATTGCAGTGACATGGCGTGTCTCCTACACCTTCTCGACCTTGACCAGGATGCACTTCGATTCGGGCGTCTGCGAATTGCCGTCACCGATGGCGTTGGTCAGCGTATTGGCGATGTATCCGGGCTTGGCCGCACCCAGGAAGCCCCAGTGGATCGGCACGCCCACCTGGTGCACAGTTCTGCCATCAATCTGCAGGGCCTTGATGCGCTTGGTCACCATTGCCACCGCTTCGATGTGCCCGCGCTTGGAACTGACCCGCACGCGGCTGCCGTTGTTGATGCCCAGCTCGTCGGCCAACGCCGCGCCGATCTCAACGAACTGCTCGGGCTGGATGATGGCGTTGAGCTTGCCGTGCTTGGTCCAGAAGTGGAAATGCTCGGTCAGGCGATAGGTGGTGGCCACATGCGGGAACTCGTCCGGCGAACCGATCTGTGCGCGATCGCTGGCGAACACGCGTGCCGCCGGGTTGTTCAGCGTCAGTGCCTGCCCCGGGCTGAGCGGATTGCTGCGCAGCGGGGTATCGAACGGTTCGTAGTGCTCCGGGAACGGGCCCTCGGCCATGCCGGCCTTGGCGAAGAAGCGCGCGATGCCTTCCGGGTTCATGATGAACGGGCCCATGCCGCCGGCGGGATCTTCGTCCGCCTTGAAGTCCGGCACGTCCACGCTGCCCCAGTTCTTGCCGTTCCATGCCAGCAGCGTGCGGCGCGGATCGAACGGTTTGCCGGCCACGTCGCACGAGGCGCGGTTGTACATCACGCGGCGGTTGGCCGGCCACGCCCAGGCCCAGCCCAGCGTGTTGCCGATGCCGGTGGGGTCGCTGTTGTCACGCCGCGCCATCATGTTGCCGGTCGGGCCCCAGGCGCCGATGTAGATCCAGCAGCCGGAGGACGTGCTGCCGTCGTCGCGCAGGTCGCCGAATGCGGCCAGCTGCTCGCCGGCCTTGCGCACCAGCTTGGTCGGGTCCTTTGGATCGAACACATCGGCCAATGCCTTGCCGTTGTATTCCATCGCCAGTTCTTCCGGCGTCGGCAGTTCCGGGTTGGAGTACTTCCAGGCCAGGTCGCGCACCGGCTCCCACCACGCGCCACCGTCCTTCTCGTACATCGCCTTGATGCGATGGAACAGCTCGGACATGATCTCGATGTCGCTGCGCGCTTCGCCCGGCGGATTGGCCCCCTTCCAGTGCCACTGCAGCCAGCGCGAGGAGTTCACCACCGCGCCGTTCTCCTCGGCGAAGGAGGTGGTCGGCAGGCGGAATACTTCGGTCTGGATCGTGCTCGGGTCGACGTCGTTCAGTGCGCCATGGTTCTGCCAGAAGGCGATGGTCTCGGTTTCCAGCGGATCCATGCTGACCATGAATTTCAGCTTGGAGAACGCACTGATCAGCTTGCCCTTGTTCGGCGCCGAGGCCAGCGGGTTGAAGCCCTGGCAGATGTAGCCGTGGATCTTGCCCTCGTTCATCAGCTCGTACGCCTGCAGCATGTCGTACGGCTTGTCGAGCTTGGGCAGGTGGTCGAAGCACCAGTTGTTGTCGGCGGTGGCGGCGTCGCCCCACCACGACTTCATCAGGCTGACGTGGAACTTCGGGTAGTTCTGCCAGAACGACATCTGGTTGGCGCGCAGCGGCTTCTGCGTGCGCTTGGCGATGTAGGCGTCGTAGTCCTGCTCGTCCTGTTTCGGCAGCGTCAGGTAGCCGGGCAGCAGGTCGGACATCAGGCCGATGTCGGTCAGGCCCTGGATGTTGGAATGCCCGCGCAAGGCGTTCATGCCACCACCGGCCACGCCGATGTTGCCCAGCAGCAGCTGCACCATGGTGCCGGCGCGCACGTTCTGCGCACCCACCGAGTGCTGCGTCCAGCCCAGCGCGTACAGGATGGTCATCGCCTTGTCCTTGCCGGCGGTGGACGCGATCATCTCCCACACTTGGCGGATGCTGTCGGCGGGCGTGCCGCAGATGCGTTCGACCATCTCCACGGTGTAGCGCGCGTAGTGCTGCTTGAGCAGGGTGTAGACGCAGCGCGGGTCCTTCAGCGTCGGGTCGCTGCGCACGAAGCCATCGTCACCGTACGCGTAGTCCCAGCTGGAGCGGTCGTAGCCGCGCTTCTCTTCGTTGTAGCCCGAATACAGGCCGTCCTTGAAGGCGAATTCGTCCTTCACCAGGAACGACATGTCGGTGTAGTTCAGCACGTACTCGTGCTGGATGCGGTCCTCGGTCAACAGGTAGTTGATCAGGCCGCCCAGGAACACGATGTCGGTGCCGGTACGGATCGGCGCGTACACGTCGGCCACTGCGGCCGAGCGGTTGAAGCGCGGATCGACCACGATCAGCCGGGCCTTGTTGTGTGCCTTGGCCTCGGTCACCCATTTGAACCCGCACGGGTGTGCCTCGGCGGCATTGCCACCCATGATCAGGATCAGGTCGGCATTCTTGATGTCGACCCAGTGATTCGTCATCGCACCACGGCCTAGCGTCGGGGCAAGACCTGCCACCGTCGGGCCGTGTCAGACACGTGCCTGGTTGTCGAATGCCAACATGCCAAGGGAGCGCACGACCTTGTGGGTCAGCACCGCGGTTTCATTGCTGGTGGCCGAGGCGGCGAGCATGCCGGTGGTCAGCCAGCGGTTGACCGTCTGCCCGGCCTCGTTCTTCTGCACGAAGTTGGCATCGCGGTCTTCCTTCATCAGCCGCGCGATGCGGTCCAGCGCATCGTCCCAGCTCAGCCGCTTCCACTCGTTCGAGCCCGGCGCCCGGTACTCGGGGTAGAGCAGGCGCGACTTGCTGTGGATGATGTCGGCCAGGCCGGCACCCTTCGGGCACAGCGTGCCGCGGTTGACCGGGTGGTCCGGGTCGCCCTCGATATGGAAGATGCTCGGCTCGGCATTCTTGGCACCGTCGCCGAGGCTGTACATCAGGATGCCGCAGGCCACCGAACAGTACGTACAGGTGTTGCGGGTCTCGGTCGCGCGGGTCAGCTTGTACTGCCTGACCTCCGCGAGCGCGATGCCGGGCGCGAAGCCCATCAGTGCCAGACTGGAGCCGACCAGGGTTGTCCCGGTCACTTTCAGGAACTGGCGGCGGCTCATCGATGGCATGCCGTTCTCCTGGGATGGCGGGGAGGCGCAGGCCTCCGGGCTGTCGTTGGGTACGGCCCGGTTATAGCACAGGCCCCCGGATGCCCATGTGGCACAAGGCCCGGCGCCTGCCGGACGGGCGCGCAACCGGGCCGCTCTGGTAAAGTTGCGTGCCCGCCCCCCGGGGAAGCGTCTGCCGGGCCTGGTTCCAGGATGTTCCGCGCAGCCCCCGCCGTCCTGGCGCGATCCTCCGCGCCGGATCTGGAACATCGAGGAAAAATTTTGCGAAATCAACCCGTTGGATCCCGCGCATGAGCGCCCCGTCGAAGCCGTCGGACGCCGTTGCGCGCGGCACGCTGTACATCGTTGCCGCCCCGTCCGGTGCCGGCAAGAGCAGCATCGTCAATGCCACCCTGGCGCGTGACCCGCAGATCGCCCTGTCGATCTCCTTCACGTCGCGCGCGATGCGCCCCGGTGAAGTGAACGGCCAGCACTACCATTTCGTCTCTGCGGAAAAGTTCGAGGAAATGATCGCCGCCGGCGACTTCTTCGAGCATGCCTGGGTGCACGGCGACTGGAAGGGCACCGCCCGCCAGTCGGTGGAGCCGCAGCTCGCCGCCGGCCAGGACGTGCTGCTGGAAATCGACTGGCAGGGCGCGCAGCAGGTACGCCAGCTGGTGCCGGGCACGGTCACCGTGTTCATCCTGCCGCCGTCCAAGCAGGCCCTGCAGGACCGCATGCGCAAGCGCGGCCAGGACAGCGAGGCGGTCATCGCCCAGCGCCTGGGCGCAGCCCGTGACGAGATGCTGCACTTCAACGAGTTCGACTACGTCATCGTCAACGAGGTGTTCGACACCGCCGTGGACGAGCTGTGCGCCATCTTCACCGCCAGCCGCCTGCGCCGGGAGGCCCAGAAGGTCCGCCACGCAGGCCTGATCCAAGCCTTGTTGACCCCCGATCCGGGCGCAACTGACTGATTCCAAAAGAATCGGGTAGGGGTTGGCTTGATTTTGTCCAGCCCCTGCCAGTACACTCCGTCCCCTTTCCCTCATTCGACTGAGCGGCCGACCGGTCGCCGGGAGCCCGTATGGCCCGCATCACCGTAGAAGATTGCCTGGAAGTCGTTAACAACCGTTTCGAACTGGTCATGATGGCTTCCAAGCGTGCCCGCCAGCTCGCCAACGGCGTGCAGGCCACGCTGGACAACAGCGAGACCGAGGACAAGCCGACCGTGCTGGCGCTGCGCGAAATCGCCGCCCGCAAGATCGACAACGCGCTGATCGACGAAGTCGAGAAGGCCGAGCGTGAGCGCGCCGAGCGCGAAGCGCTGGAGTGGGCTGCCGCGGAAGTGGTCGCCGACGAAGACATGTCCAAGAACGACGATTGATCGCATCGATCAACGCAATCGTTGGATGTGCCGAACAGCCCGCCCCGTGCGGGCTGTTTCGCATTCAGGATTTGCCGTAAACGTCGCGCTGGAATAGGCTTCGGGCATGAACCCAGGCCCCACTGCCAAGGTCGCCGCAGCCCCCGCTGCCGCCGTACCCGACTACGTCCTCCAGCTTGAACGCGCCGCCCATTACCTGCCGCCGGAACAGCTGCCGCTGTTGCGCCGTGCCTGGGAAGTCGGAGCCGCCGCACACGCCGGGCAGACGCGCAAGTCGGGCGAGCCCTATATCACCCATCCGGTGGCCGTGGCCCAGGTGCTGGCCGAGCTGGGCCTGGACGTGGAAGCGCTGATCGCCGCGATCCTGCACGACACCATCGAAGACACCCCGCTGACCCGTGAGGCGCTGGCTGCCGAGTTCGGCGAAGCCGTGGCCGAACTGGTCGACGGCGTGACCAAGCTGGACAAGCTGAAGTTCCGCGACCGCCAGGAAGCGGCCGCCGAGAGCTTCCGCAAGATGCTGCTGGCGATGTCGCGCGACCTGCGCGTGATCATGATCAAGCTGGCCGACCGCCTGCACAACATGCGCACGCTGGGCGCGCAGAGCCGCGAAGCGCGCGGCCGCATCGCCCGCGAGACGCTGGAGATCTATGCGCCCATCGCCCAGCGCCTGGGCATGAGCCTGGTCAAGAGCGAGCTGCAGAACCTCGGCTTCAAGGCGCTGTATCCGTGGCGCCACGCGATCCTGGAAAAGCACATCCGCAGCCAGCCGGTGGTCCGCCGCGAAGCGCTGGCGCAGGTAGAAGTGCAGCTGTCGCAGCGGTTGGCGAAGGAAGGCATCGAGCACCGCCTGGTCAGCCGCATCAAGACCCCGTGGAGCATCTACAACAAGATGCGCGACGAGAACAAAACCTTCGACCAGGTGATGGACGTGTTCGGCTTCCGCCTGGTGGTGCGCAGCGTGCCCAGCTGCTACCACGCGCTGGGTTCGGTGCATGCCACGTTCAAGCCGCTGGATGGGCGTTTCCGCGATTTCATCGCCATTCCCAAGGCCAACGGTTACCAGTCGCTGCATACGGTGCTGTTCGGGCCGTATGGTTCGCCCATCGAAGTGCAGATCCGCACCGAAGAGATGGACCTGATCGCCGAACGTGGCGTGGCCGCGCACTGGACCTACAAGTTCGGCGGCGATTCACCGAACAGCGCGCAGAGCCGCGCACACGCCTGGATCGTTGAACTGATCGACTCGCAGCGTGCCGCCGGTTCCTCGCTGGAGTTCCTCGACAACGTCAAGGTCGACCTGTTCCCGGACGAGGTCTACCTGTTCACCCCGAAGGGCAAGATCCTGGCCCTGCCGCGCAATTCCACCGCGCTGGACTTCGCCTACGCCGTGCATACCGACGTCGGCAACATGGCCGTGGCCTCGCGCGTGGACAAGAAGCTGGTGCCGTTGCGCACCAAGCTGGTGTCGGGCCAGTCGGTGGAGATCATCACCGCGCGCTCGGCCACGCCGAAACCGCAGTGGCTGGAATTCGTGGTTACCAGCAAGGCGCGCACCGCCATCCGCCACCAGCTCAAGCAGCTGGAGCACGAAGACGCCGTACAGCTGGGGCATCGCATGCTCGACCGTGCGCTGGAGGCGATGGATTCCTCGTTGGAGCGGCTGCCGAAGGGGCGCCTGGATGCGTTCCTCGCCGAGCACCGCTTCCCGCGCCTGGAGGCGCTGCTGGCTGAGGTCGCACTGGGCAACTGGATGCCGACGCAGGCTGCACAGGCGCTGATGGCCTACGCCGAACTGCGTGGCGGCCCGCATTCGCGCCACCATTCGCAGGAAAAGATCCTGATCAACGGCAGCGAGCGCGGCGTGGTCACCTTCGCGGGCTGCTGCCAGCCGATTCCCGGCGACGAGATCATGGGCTACCACACCGCTGGCAAGGGCATCGTGGTGCACCGCATGGACTGCCCGAACCTGGCCGAGCTGCGCAAGTCGCCCGAGCGCTGGGTGCCGATCGGCTGGGACACCACTGTTTCCGGCGACTACGACACCTCGCTGGTGGTGGAAGTGGAGAACGGCACCGGCGTGCTGGCGCAGCTGGCCGCCGCTATCGCGCAAAGCCATTCCAACATCGAGCGTGTGGACTACCTGGACCGTGATTTCAACGCCGCCGTGCTGGCGTTCAGCATCCAGGTGCGCGACCGAAACCATCTGGCCGAAGTGATGCGCCGCCTGCGCCGCCTGTCGGTCGTGCAGTCGGTACGCCGCCAGTAACGAGAACCCGGTGGTGCCGGCCGCTGGCCGGCAACTTCGCGGTGCTTCCGACGTTCATGGGTTTGCCGGCCAGCGGCCGGCACTACCGAAGCGGCGCGGTAGATCCACGCCATGCGTGGATGCGCCCCCACCCGGTACAATCACCGCTCTGTTTTCCCCCAAGCACCGGAGCGACCCATGTCCCGCCAGATCATCAACACCGAAAAGGCTCCCGCCGCCATCGGCCCGTACTCGCAGGCCGTGCGCGCCGGCAACACCGTGTACTTCTCCGGCCAGATCCCGCTCGACCCGGCTACCGGCGACGTCGTCGGCGCCGGTGACGTCGAAGCGCAGGCCCGCCGCGCCTTCGACAACCTCAAGGCCGTGGCCGAAGCCGCTGGCGGCTCGCTGGACAAGGTCGTGCGCCTGGGCCTGTACCTGACCGACCTGGGCGAGTTCGCCAAGGTCAATGCGGTCATGCAGGACTACTTCCAGGCCCCGTACCCGGCCCGTTCCACCATCGAAGTTTCCGGCCTGCCGAAGGGCGCCAACTTCGAGGTCGACGCGGTGATGGTCATCGACTGACCGCCACGTGGCACGCAAGGCGGCGGTCACCCCGGTCCTGTCACCGTCCGGCGAAGCATCCCTGGCGATGCTCGCCGGCGTCGGTCCGGCCGTGGCCGCCAAACTGCAGGCGCGTGGCCTGGCCACCCTGCAGGATCTCTGGCTTCATCTGCCGCTGCGCTATGAAGACCGGACCCGGCTGACCCGCATCGAAGACCTGCGCAACGGCGTACCGGCGCAGGTGGAAGGGCGGGTGGTCGCGGTCGAGCGCGGCATGCGCTACCGGCCGATGCTGAAAGTGGCGGTGGAAGACGAAGGGCAGGGCACCCTGGTGCTGCGCTTCTTCCACTTCCGCCAGCAGCAGGTCGGCCAGTTCGCGGTCGGCAACCGGCTGCGCTGCTTCGGCACGCCCAAACCCGGCCACCTCGGCCTGGAAATCGTCCACCCCAGCTACCAGGTGCTGGGCCGCAATGACGATCCCGAACTCGGCGACCGCCTCGACCCGGTGTATCCCACCGTGGAAGGCGTTGGCCCGATGACCATGCGCAAGCTGATCGGCCAGGCGCTGGACCGCCTGCCCGAGGAAAGCACGCTGGAACTGCTGCCCAGCGGCTGGCTGGATGGCCTCGGCCTGCCGTCACTGCGCAGCGCGCTGCTGACCGTGCACCGGCCGCCGCCGGATGCCGATCTGGCCGCGCTGGCCGCAGGCACCCATCCGGCGCAGCGTCGTCTGGCAATGGAAGAGCTGCTGGCCCATCACCTCAGCCTGCGCCGCCAGCGTATTGCCTTGCAGGCGCACCATGCGCCGCCGCTGGCCGGTCCCGGCAAGCTGGCCAAGGCGCTGCTGAAGCAGCTGCCGTTCGCGCTGACCGGCGCCCAGGCGCGCGTGTTCAAGCAGATCCGCGAAGACCTCGCGCGGCCCAGCCCGATGCTGCGGCTTGTGCAGGGCGACGTCGGCTCCGGCAAGACCGTGGTCGCCGCGCTGGCGGCGATGCTGGCGGTGGAGCAGGGCAAGCAGGTTGCGTTGGCTGCGCCCACCGAGCTGCTGGCCGAACAACATCTCAACAACCTGCGCGGCTGGCTGGAACCGCTCGGTGTGCGCATCGCGTGGCTGGCCGGCAAGGTCACCGGCAAGGCGCGCGCCAAGGTGATGGAGCAGGTCGCCAGCGGCGAAGCGCAGGTGGTGGTTGGTACCCACGCGCTGATGCAGGAGGCGGTGGTGTTCCAGGATCTGGCGCTCGCCATCGTCGACGAGCAGCACCGCTTCGGCGTGCACCAGCGCTTGGCGCTGCGCGACAAGGGCGCGGGCGGCAACAGCGTGCCGCACCAGCTGGTGATGACCGCCACGCCGATTCCGCGCACGCTGGCGATGTCCGAATACGCGGACCTGGATGTGTCGGCCATCGACGAACTGCCGCCGGGCCGTACCGCGGTGCAGACCGTCGCGCTCAACAACGATCGTCGTCCCGAGCTGATCGAGCGCATCGCACTGGCCTGCCAGGAAGGGCGGCAGGTGTACTGGGTGTGCACCCTCATCGAGGAAAGCGAAGAACTGGATGCCACCCCGGCGCAGGCCACCTACGAATCGCTGCAGGCGCTGTTGCCGGGCGTGCGCGTGGGGCTGGTGCATGGCCGTCTGAAAGCCGCCGAAAAGCTGGCGACGATGGTGGCGTTCAAGGCCGGCGACATCGACCTGCTGGTGGCCACCACGGTGATTGAAGTGGGCGTGGATGTGCCGAACGCCTCGCTGATGGTGATCGAGAATGCCGAGCGCCTCGGCCTGGCCCAGCTGCATCAGCTGCGCGGCCGCGTCGGCCGTGGTTCTGCGGTATCGCGCTGCGTGCTGTTGTACCAGGCTCCGCTTTCGCAGATGGCGCGCGAGCGCCTGCAGACCATGCGCGAAACCAACGATGGTTTCGTCATTGCCGAAAAGGATCTGGAACTGCGCGGCCCCGGCGAACTGCTGGGTACGCGCCAGACCGGCCTGGCCGGATTCCGCATTGCCGATCTGGCCCGCGACGCCGGCCTGCTGCCCGGCGTGCATGACCTGGCCGAACGCCTGCTGGCCCAGCAACCCGCGCTGGCCGATCGCGTGGTGCAACGCTGGATCGGCACCGCCGTGCGTTACGCCTCGGCGTAAGTGGCGGGGTCAGACCCCTTTGCGCAGCAAAGGGCTCTGACCCAATCCCCGGGACGCTCATCCCCGCATGGCGTAGATCTACAGCGCCAAACGTTCCGACAGGCCGGGAAGCACGAGATACTCGGAGGCCTTCCCGACGCGCTCTTTGCTGACAAGCCCGGAAGCCACCAATCCGTTCAGATCCTTCAATGCGGTCGGATAGGTAATGGTGTGTGCCGCCTGGTGGCTGGCGACGGTGTAGGTCCGGTCAGGATCCTTCAGCGCGTTGGCCAGCAACGCGCGCTGACGATGATTGAGAGGCACACCGCCAAGCCGGGCGGTTCGCAGCACGCGTCGCGCTGCCTGATCCTCCGCATGCTTCCTGGCGATATAGGCATGCAAACCCTGGATCGATTGCTCAATCGCCTCCAGTTGTTGCGCCACGAAGTAGCCAAGATCCCGGTTGTCGCTTTCGGTGTAGAGGTAGGCCCGCATGTACTTGCCTGGGGACTTCTTCAAGACGCTGGAAATGGAGAAGTACTCGGTCATCCAATATCCGGCATTCATCATCGCCCAGTAGAACAGTGCGCGTGCCGTACGGCCATTGCCATCCACGAAAGGATGGTCATAGCCAATCTGGAAATGCAGTGCGATGGCTTTGGCGACAGGATGGATGAACGGTGTGCTTTCCTCATTGATGAACGTGCACAGCCGCTCCATCCGTGCGGGCACTTCCTCGGCCGGAGGAGGGATGTGCAGCAGCGTAGGTGGTGAGCCGCGATCGAAGATCGCAACGTTGTCTTCGGCGGTTCTGAAACGCCCGCTGTCGGTTGGAAGCTCCAGCGTGCCGTCGGTGAGGATGCTGTGCAGCTCCAGAATCTCGCCGGGAGTGATCGGGCGTATGCCGCGCTCGCGGATCACGTTCATTGCCACGTAGTTGTTGTAGATCATGCGCTCGGACTGGTCGCGCGGCGCACGGCCTGTGCTCAGCATTTCCTTTGCCACCGCCCGCGTGGTCGAGGCGCCCTCCAGCTGCGATGAGGTCATCGCTTCCTCGATCAGCGAGCGGATCAGGAACCGTCCTTGGCCGCTGGCAGCATCCACACCCTTCACCGAGCCTGCGGCCTCCCGATCAATGTAGTGCAGGTGCCGCTGCATTGAATCGGTAAGTGCCAGCTTGAAGGGTTGCTGCGTCTTGTCCAGCAACAGCGGTAGCGGCTTCAGCAATGCTGCGCGCGTCCACGTGATGCCCAGCCACCACTGCTCCGCGTTCAGGCCCGCCGGTGGCGCTCTGTGGCGGACTTTGTCCCAGTGCTCATAGGCGCCGTTCACCTCGGGCCCGATCCGGGCGTCCAGGATGGTACCGAGGGTCTCCATGTACTTCCGGGTGAGGGTTGCCAGATCGGGAGCTGGCGCGGGCAGCTTCATGGTTGTTTTCTATAAAATGTTCAACAGTTTTTATAGCAAATGATGTTGGGCGCTCCAAGCGAACCGAACTAAATCTGTTCATGTTCGTGAGTGCGTTGGGCGGGGGCGTTGGTGGGGGCAACGGATCCAACCCTCTCCACTACATCTTTGCCGCCGGGGCAGACCGGTATTGCAACGGTCATCATCCCGGTCCACACTTCGTTGCCGATCTGAAGACGGCAACGATGACCCACAAGATCCCCCTGTTGATCGACACCGACCCCGGTGTGGACGACGCCCTGGCCCTGCTGATGGCCTTTGCCGATGAACGGCATGACGTGGTCGCCCTGACCATCGCCGCCGGCAATGTCGGCCTGCAGTACACCGTCCGCAACGCCCTCAAGCTCTGCGACATCGTCGGCCGCACCGACGTACCGGTGTTTGCCGGCAGCCCGGATCCCCTGCTGCATCCCTCCGTTGACGCCGCCCACGTGCATGGCCGTGACGGCTACGGCGACGTGGACCTGCCGCCGCCGAGCCGCCAGGCTGAAGCCGAGCACGCCGCACTGGCCATCCTGCGCCTGTCGCACGAGCACGCCGGTGAACTGATGCTGGTGATGCTTGGCCCGCTGACCAACCTGGCCCTGGCACTGAAGCTGGACCCGACCCTGCCCGAGCGCATCAAGCGCATCGTGGTGATGGGCGGTGCGGTCACCTGCCACGGCAACATCACCCCGGCGGCCGAATTCAACATCGCGTTCGATCCGGAAGCGGCGCACGTGGTGTTCACTTCGTTCAAGCACCTGCTGGTGTCGGACTGGGAGGCCACCGTCGCCCATGGCCTGCCGCTGCAGGATGCTGAAAAGTGGCTGCAGGCTGATTCCGATCGCGCCCGTTTCTACGAGCTGATCTCGCGCAAGACCCGTGGCCTGTCCGAGGACAGCAAGGGTGGCCGCTGGTATACCGCCGATGCGGTCGCCATGGCCTGGGCGCTGAACCCGGAAGGGCAGCTGCAGGTCGAGTCGCGCCCGCTGAACGTGGAGCTGAACGGCACGTTCAGCCGCGGCGCCACCATCGTCGATTGGAACCGCCAGACCGGCCAGCCGGACAACTGCGATCTGCTGATGGCCTACGACCAGCAGCGTTTCGAGGCCCTGGTGCGCCAGGCCCTGGGTGCGGACTGACGTCGATTGACCGGCACCGGTTGCCCCGGGCGGCAACCGGTGCTTATAATGCCGCTCTTGACCACCAGCCCATTTACGGTGTGAGCCCATGAAGGCCGATATCCATCCGAACTACCGCGACGTCGTCTTCCATGACGTCACCTCCGATTTCAAGATCCTGACCCGCTCGACCATGGCGACGAAGGAAACCATCCAGTGGGAAGACGGCAACGAATACCCGCTGGTCAAGGTTGAAATTTCCTCGGCTTCGCACCCGTTCTACACGGGCAAGCACAAGGTCATCGACACCTCGGGCCGTATCGACAAGTTCCAGAAGCGCTACGCGCGCTGATCTGTCGATCCAGCTTCGAACCAACGGCCGCGCTCTGCGCGGCCGTTTGTTTTTCCCCAACGCCAACCCAACGGGCGTTTGGATGGGCGGAACACTGCGTTCGTGTAACAACGCTTTTGCCGATCCGGGCCGCTCAACGGCCGGTGTCTGGCTGCCTGTCGTATACGACTTCTGTCTAGCGCCGGGCAAATGCTGCTGTGCGATAATGACCTGATCCCCGGCACAGGCCGAGGACGTCATTCACGTGCCTGACCAATGCGCTTGGGCAGGCGCCTTCCCATGAAGGAGCGCACACAGTGTCCGATCTTGATCAGGTCACGCTCAACGCCGGCGACAAGTCGGTCGTTCTGCCCGTCATCAAACCCACCCTTGGCAACGACTGCGTCGACATCGCGAAGCTGACCAAGGAAACGGGGTTCTTCACCTACGATTCCGGCTTCACCGCGACGGCCAGCTGCAAGTCCGCCATCACCTACATCGACGGCGACAAGGGCGTGCTGCTGTACCGCGGCTACCCGATCGAACAGCTGTCGGAAAAGTCGAGCTACGTCGAAGTGGCCTACCTGCTGATCAACGGCGAGCGCCCGAGCGCCGAGCAGCTGAAGGCCTTCACCGATGAGCTGACCGCCGAAGCCAACGTCGATGAGTCGATCAACACCCTGATCGGCAGCTTCGCCAAGGATGCCCATCCGATGGCCATCCTGGCCGCTGCAATCGCGCAGCTGTCGGCCATCTACCACGACTCGCTGGACCTGTCCGACGCCGAACAGCGCCGCCAGGCTGCCGTGCGCCTGATCGCCAAGGTGCCGACCCTGTCGGCGCTGATCTACCGCCATGGCAAGGGCCTGCCGGCCAACAAGCCGGACACCTCGCTGGACTACGTCAGCCGCTTCCTGAAGCAGACCTTCGAGTCGGCTGACGGCCAGTACGACCTGAACCCGGACGTGGTGAAGGCGCTGGACCTGCTGTTCATCCTGCACGCCGACCACGAGCAGAACGCCTCGACCTCGACGGTGCGCTTGGTCGGTTCGACCGGTGCCAACCCGTACGCGTCGGTCGCTGCGGGTGTCACCGCGCTGTGGGGTCCGGCCCACGGTGGTGCCAACGAAGCCGTGCTGAAGATGCTGGAAGAAATCGGCAGCGCCGACAACGTCGAGTCCGCCGTGGTCAAGGCCAAGGACAAGACCTCCGGCTTCCGCCTGATGGGCTTCGGCCACCGCGTCTACAAGAACTTCGACCCGCGCGCCAAGGTCATCGGCGAGATGACCAGCAAGGTGCTCAAGCAGCTGGGCGTGCAGGATCCGCTGCTGGACGTGGCCGTGAAGCTGGAACAGGCCGCCCTGCAGGACGAGTACTTCGTCGCCCGCAAGCTGTACCCGAACGTCGATTTCTACAGCGGCATCATCTACAAGGCGCTGCAGATCCCGACCGAAATGTTCACCGTCATGTTCGCCCTGGGCCGTACCTCCGGCTGGGTGTCGCATTGGCTGGAACAGCAGGTTGACCCGGAAATGAAGATCGGCCGTCCGCGCCAGGTCTACACCGGCAGCGACGTGCGCGACTACCAGGGCTGATCGCTCGCGTAGGTTGTGCCGAGAACGCCCCGCATCCGCGGGGCGTTTTTTTTTGCTTCGGCTCTGGTAGCTGCCAACCTTGGTTGGCACGCTTTCGACACTCGTGAAAAATCATCCACGCATGGCGTGGATCTACTTTGTCCTCGCCCTTGGTTGGCACGCTTCCCCATCCACGCATGGCATGGATCTACCGCGTTCCCGCTTTTTGGTAGGTGCCAACCTTGGTTGGCACGCTCTTCACCGCGCCAAGACCGCGTGATTCAAGGGTCTCGCCAGCTTCACAAGCGCTCGCGCAGCCTCAGGACGCCAGCTGCACCCGCAGCATCTGATCCGGAGCGTCCGTCCCATGAGTACCCGATTCGACCCACCCGAGCGCGGCCCGCTCGGCCCTGACGTCGGCACTGTCGTCGCCGCCCCCATCGTCGCCCCGCCAAGCGAAAGCGCCGTGTCCTGGGGTGCAATCTTCGCCGGTGCCGCCGCCGCCGCCGCGTTGTCCCTCATCCTGCTGATTCTCGGCGTGGGCCTGGGGCTGTCCTCGGTGTCGCCGTGGTCGTTCGAAGGCGTCAGCAAGGAAACCTTCGGTTGGTCCAGCATCATCTGGCTCACCTTCACCGCGCTGGCGGCTTCCGGTCTGGGTGGCTATCTGGCAGGACGCCTGCGTACCAAGTGGACGCAGATCCACGGCGACGAAACCTACTTCCGCGATACCGCACATGGCTTCGTGTCGTGGGCGGTGGCCACGCTGCTCACCGCCGGTCTGCTCACCTCGGCCATCGGCGGCGTACTCGGCACGGGCGCGAAAGTGGCCGGTGCCACTGCAGGCGCCGCTGCCTCCACGGCAGGCGTTGCCGCCGCGAGTGCCGGTAGCGCCGCCGCGGCTGCGCCGGAAGGCGACCTCAACTACTGGGTGGACTCGCTGTTCCGCAGCGCCACCAGCGCAGGGCCGTCTGATCCTGCAACGCCGCCTCCGCCGGGTGCGCCGATGGATCCGAATGCGGCCCCGCCGCCGCCGGTCGCAAGCGTCGGCCCGCGCGACGCGCGCTTGGCCGCACCGCCGCGTCCGATGCCGGGCAATGGCCCGGTGGCTGACCGCCGTGAAGTGCGTGCCGAGGTGAATCGCATCATCGTCAACAGTCTGCAGGGAGATGGCCTGGATCCGGCCGACACCCAGTACCTGTCCCAGCTGATCGCGCGCGAGACCGGCATGAGTCAGGCCGAAGCGCAGGCGCGCGTGACCGATGTGCAGACGCGCATGCGTGCTGCGCTGGAGAAGGCCAAGAACACTGCCAAGCAGGCGGCCGACGATGCCCGCAAGGCAGCAGCGTATGCCGCGCTGTGGCTGTTCATCACGCTGCTGATCGGCGCGTTCTTCGCCAGCCTCAGCGCCACCTGGGGCGGCCGCCGTCGCGACCTGTAACCCCCGTTCCATGCAAGGAGACCTGCCATGAAAATGATTCTGCTCTGGTTGTTGGGCGTACCGATTCCGCTGCTGATCCTGTACGCGATCTTCTTCTGATCACGCGCCAACGCGAAGTCCACGCATGCGTGGATGGGTATTTGTAGAGTCGAGCCGTGCTCGACTCTACAAAACCTTGCTTCAGGATCTGAACGAATTCTGACACTGAATGTCGCTTTCACATCTTTTCGGATCTATTGCATAGGCATCACATCCGGGGCGATAGAACCTGAGGGCACTTACTCAGCCATGGAGAACGCCATGAATCGACTGCTTGCCATTGCCCTCATCGCCACGCCGCTGGCCCTGTTGAGCCCGCACGCATCCGCGCAGTACACCGGCCCGGGTGCGGGCACCGCTGCCAGCTCCGTGGCCGATGCGCGCGCCCAGCGCGACGACCACCCGGTGGTGCTGCGTGGCACCCTGGTCGCCAAGCTTGGCCACGAGCGTTACCAGTTCCGCGATGCCAGTGGCCAGATCGAAGTGGAGATCGATGACGAAGACCTGCCACCGCAGACCATTGGTGCGGACACCGTGGTGGAACTGCATGGCAAGGTCGACACGCATCGGTTCAAGCCGACCGACATCGATGTTGATCGCGTCACCGTGGTGCCCGCAGGCTGAGGCTCACGCGCACAGCGCGAACAGCAGTCGAGCATGGCTCGACTCTACAAAAGCAAGGCAATGAGATTTGTTGCATTCAACGCATGAGGGAAATTGCATAGCCAGGGCCGGTAGATCCACGCCATGCGTGGATGGCCCACTGTAGAGTCGAGGCAATGGGGTTTGTTGTATTCAACGCGTGAGGGAAGTTGCATAACCTTGTCTGTAGATCCACGCCATGCGTGGATGAACCACTGTAGAGTCGAGCCATGCTCGACTCGCACGCACAGCGCGAACAGCAGTCGAGCATGGCTCGACTCTACAAGGGCGAAGCAATGAGATTTTTTGCATTTACCGAATGAGGGAAATTGCATAAGCCTGGAACGTTGAACTAATTCAAAGATTCTTCTTAACGCTCAACGTTTTAGGAATGCTTGAATGGCTTGCAGGACAATGGGTTTCTAACATTCTATCCGTCGCCCGCAACCACCTCTGCGGGCGGCGCCTCCCTCCCTTTCTCCTTAGGGGAGGGGGGCTTTCTCATTCCCCCTTGTCCGAGAGAGACAACCCATGCACGCCATTATCAAGAAGGCCACGCTCGCTGCAGCGTTGGCCACGGCTTCGCTGTCCGCGCACGCCGTGGAAACCAAGATCTCCGTCTACGCCGACGTCGACCCGACCCTGGCCCTGCTGCGCGACGATGGCAGCGCGCTGCCGGATCTGGTCACCCTGACCCACGACCCGGTGCGCGGCCTGCTGCCGAACACCCAGCGCGTTCGTATCCACTCCAACGATCAGACTGCCGATATCGAGGCAAAGATCGGCGGCGCGTTCGTGTTGGTCAGCGGCGATGGCAAGGTCACTGAGGCGATGACGGTCAGCCTCAACAGCCGCACGCTGGCGGTGACCCCGATTGAGTTCAAGGCCGCCGATCTGTTCACCGGCGCAGGTGCCACCCCGGGTGCTTCGATCTCGATGCCGCTGACCATCGCCCAGGCCACCCCGAAGCCGATCGCCACCAAGGGCACGTACACCGGCGTCGTCAACATCGTGCTGAACCAGAAAGCCGCCGCGCCGTAATCCCCGCGCCGGCCCGCACGCCGGGCCGGCTGCCTTTCCAGCGGTACCCCCATGACCCCACACGCCCCCGCTATCACCCGGCTGGCGGTCGCGCTCGCCCTGGCGCTGGCAACGCCGCTGGCGGCGGCGCGCGGCGTCCCGCCCGGCTTCGAGGATCTGGTTGAAGGCCAGACCGAACAACTCGACATCCAGCTGTTCGGCCGCTCGGCCGGGCTGTCGCCGGTGAGTGTGACCCTGGAGCACGTACAGCTGGAAGATCCAGCAAGCGTGCTGCAGGCGCTCGACCTGCCCGCCGAGGCGCAGGCCGCGCTGCTGCCCGCGCTCTCGCAACCCATGCCGCGCAACAGCCATCTGGCCTGCCGCTTCGGTGGCGCCACTGCCGGCTGCGGCTATCTCGACCCACCGGAAGACCCCGCCGCCGTGCGCGCGCTGTACGACGAAGGCGAGGGCGCGGTGCGCCTGTTCGTTGCCCGCCAATGGATTCCCGGCAAGCCGGCTGCCGAGCGCTTCCACACCGTCAGCGCCAACGCCGAGAACGCTTTCCTGCACCAGCAGGTGATCAATGTGAGTGGCAGCCGCGACTACCAGACGCTGTCCGCGCGTGGCACCGGCGTGCTGGGCCTGTTCGATCGCGGGCATGTCTCCGCCGAATGGAACTTCAACCAGCAGCGCTACCGCAGCCGCGGCAGTGACAGCGCGTTCCAGTTCGACAACGTCTACTACCGCCATGACCTGGGGCAGGCGCATTACCTGCAGGCCGGGCGCATGGACCGCCGCAACCTGTCCAGCCCGCAGGGCGGCACTTTCAGCTTCAGCATGCTGCCGCTGGACCGCCTGCAGGGCCTGCGCGTGGGCACCACCCAGGCCTATGTGGATGCCGATGCCGCCGTGCAGGCCACGCCCCTGACCGTGCTGCTGGCGCGCGACGCACGCGTGGATGCTTACGACGGCACGCGCCTGCTGCAGACCTATTACCTGCAGGCCGGCATCAACCAGATCGACACCCGCAACTTCCCGTTCGGCAACTACAACGTCACCCTGCGCATCTACGAAGACGGCGTGCTGGTGCGCAGCGAAGACGCGCCGTTCGACAAGGGTGGCGACTGGACCAACAGCCAATGGCAGTGGTTCGTGCAAGGTGGCAAGCGCAACGAGCGCCGCAGTGACCGCTTCGATGGCGAACGCGTGGCGGTGGCCGGCATGCGCGTGCCGCTGGGCCGCGACGTGGCGGTGGTGGCCGGCGCCGCCGACCTGGGCGGCTTCCGCTACGGCGAGCTGCGCGTGGACCTTCGCCGCCTGTATGCCACCCAGGAACTGCGCGCCAGCTTCGGTGGCATGCGCGGCAACGATGGCAGCACCGGCCAGCAGCACCAGCTCTCGTACCGCCGCACCGCGTCCTGGAACATCTATCAGCAGCGCATGCGTGGCAAGGCCTGCCAGTTCGAGGCCGACGCCCGCGACCAGTTGGGCTGCACCAATTCGCTCAGCGCCTCGATGGCGCTGCCGCTGGCCGGTGGCAGTGCCTATGTGGGCTACACGCGGCGCCAGACCTGGCGCGCCGGGCGCGAGCTCCCCGGTGCGGAGGGCGACCCGCTGGCCGGGCTGGACCCGCTGCTGCCACCGCCGCCGCCGTGGCAACCACGCCGCGAGCCGCAACTCAGCCGCACCTGGCAGGCCAGCTTCAGCCGCAGCCATCGCTGGCAGGATTTCAGCGTCTCCACGCGCGTGGGCGTGTGGCAACAGCGCGCCAGCGACAGCCTGCGCGGCAGTGAGCAACGCGACCGCGGCATCTACTTCAACCTGAGCCTGACCCGCCTGCTGCGCGGTACCGCCGGCAGCGGCCAGCGCCGCTACAGCGTGGACGTGCGCCAGCCGCAGCATCAGCGCCCGGACATCAACTACAGCGTCGGCCACAGCCTGCGCCAGGAAGTCGATGCGCAGTACCGCGAGCTGTCAGCCGAACTGCGCGCCAACAACAGCGACCGCTACAGCGCCACGCTCAGCGGCCAGCTGCAGAACAGCCTGGGCCAGAGCGGCGCCACGCTGGCGCACTACCAGCAGCGCGGCCGCAGCGAGACCGCCTACAGCGGCATGCACAGCTCCGGTTTCGCGCTGGGCAAGCGCGGCTTCTACTGGAGCGGCAGCAACGGTGCCGACGCCGGCCTGGCCGTGCAGGTGGCCGACACCGACGACATCGACCTGCGTGGTGTGGCGGCCGAACTGCAGGTGGGCGGCCTGCGCAGGCAACGCCTGCAGATTGGTGAGCGCCGGTTGCTGCCTTTGTCGTCGTACCAGTCGCACCGCGCCGAAGTGCAGGACGCCAGCACGCTGGACAGCATCGCCGCCATCCGCGTGACCGGCGTGGGTGGCGCACGGCCGATGTTCCTCAGCCCCGGGCGGCTGATGCGCATGCCGGTGCCGATCGAGGTGACCTACACCTTCATCGGCAACGCCAAGGATCTTGCCGGAGCGCCGCTGGGCGGCGCCCGCATCCTCAACGCGCCGGTGCCCGGCACCAGCGCCAATGGCGGCTTCGTCGCCGATTTCCCGCGTCGCGAAACAACGCTGTACCTGCTGCAGGACGACCGCCTGCTGCACTGCCCGCTGCAGGTGCGCGAGCGCCGCCAGGTGGTGCTGCTGGTCGGCGCCGTGCACTGCGAGCCGCTGGCCGTGGCCCAGCTGCCGGCAGAGATCCGCCAGCAGGCCCGGGTGACCCGGCTGCTGCAGGAACGCGCGTTGATTGCCGCCACGCCCCAGACCGCTGCTGCAGGAGGAACGCCATGAACCGGCGTGTGTTGTTGGTGTTGATGCTGGTGTGCGCGCTGGTGGTGCTGGCGCCGAGGGCGTGGGCGCAGTGGCCGCCGGAAACGCATCCGACGGACCAGAGCCGGGACATCGTGATGACCTGGGATCGCTCAGCGGTGCCGGGCGATGTGGAGCTTTGGGCGCCGCGGACGGTGTTGGGGTTCAGTCACGACCTGGCGATGAAGTATGGGCAGATCCATGTTGTTTGTGAGTCTGCTTCTGATAGTGAGTTTGGGAAGTGCGCCATAGATGGTGAGCCAGAAGCGTCGGTTGGCATAAGTGACATTGATCTGCTGTTCGTAGAGCAGAGAACCGGCTTGCGTAGTGAGCTTCGAGTACAGGGATATCTGCGGAGGGTCATGTCGGATTGGTCCTGCTTCACTGATTACTGGGACCTATCCAGGAGGCGTTTGAATGCGTCGTACTGGTTCAAGTGCGATTCGAGTCAACCAGCTGGTACCGGTGCCAATCTTGAGCTCCCCTCTACCGAACTCTCCAGACTAGTCGCAGGCCACTGGAAGGCCACGATGCGCCTGAGCATCAAAGCCGACCCCGCCGCCGCACCGGTAGCCACCGCCGTCTTCAACTTTGACTTCACCGTCACCGACTACGACGCCATCTCGATCTACTTCCCCGGCTTCGACGGTGTCGCTCCCCTGGTCAACATGGACCTGCGCTACGACCCGATTCGCAAGGTCGTCGCCGGGCGCAAGGAAGTAGACATGTGCCTGTACGACGGCGTGGGCTCGCAGAGCGAATTCCTCGGCGTCACCGTGCGCGACAGCGGGCCTCGGCCACCGCCGGGGCGGGACTTCGCGGTCTGGCATCAGGACGGCGGCAGCGACGACACCCAGCGTCTCGACTACCAGGTCGGCCTGAACTACGGCGGCAACCTGCTGGCCATGAAGCACGGCGAGGAACAGCTGCTGCGCGGCATCGACAGCGCGCAACTACGCATGGTGCTGCTGCCGGGCATCAGCCAACCCGTGTACTGCGTGCCCACGCCGCTGACGCTGGAAACACCGCCCACGCCCATCGCCAGCAAACGCCCCGGTCTCTACGACGGCGAGCTGACGGTAGAGCTGCGCGTGCCGACCGGCAAACCCTGATCCCCACGGAGGCTCATCATGAAGAAGCTGCTGTTCTGCCTGTTGCCGTTGAGCGCACTGCTGGCCCCGCCGGCACAGGCCAACCTTTCCATTCATCCGATGCGCGCAGCGGTGGATGCCAAGCACGGCACGAAGATCCGCGTGTACTCGCAATCTACCCAGCCGCAGTACGTGCAGGCACGCCTGCTGCGCATCGCCAACCCGGCACAGGTGGGTGAGGAAGAGATCGAAGTGGAAGCCGCCGATGCGGCGATTGCCATCACGCCCGGCAAGTTCGCGCTCAGTGGCGGTGGCAATCGCCTGATCCGGGTGATTCCGCTGCAGACGGTGGAGAAGGAGGCGGCCTACCGCATCTACTTCGAGGGCGTGAAGGGCCCTGACGGCACCATTCTGGAAGGCGACGAGCAGGCGGCGCAGGCCAACGTCGGTGTCAGCCTGGTCTGGGGCGCGCTGGTGAACGTAGTGCCTGCCAAAGGCACTGTGGATCTGCAACTGCAGGGCAACACCCTGCGCAACACCGGCACGCTGCGCGTCGGCATCACCGGTGCTGCCGAGTGCAACACCGGTGGCGTGTGCACGCCGCTTGAGCTGTCCAGAAGTCTCTACCCCGATGCCGCGCTGACCTTGCCGTTCCAGCTCCAGCCGGGCAGCACCCTGCAGTTGCAGTATCGACTGTCGAACGACAGCTATCGCGATCACGTAACGACCCTGGCGCCGAGCGCCTGACCTTCATTGCCCCGCCCAAGTGCGGGGCTTCATTTCCCTTGTCCTGTTAAGGAGAGAGCATGAACCATATCTATCGTCGTATCTGGAGCACAGCGAAGCAGTGCTGGGTGGTTGGCAGTGAACTGGCACGCACGACGGGGAAGGGCACTTCGGGACGGCGTGCCACTGTACTGATGGGGTGCCTGATTTCACTGCCATTCGCGGCTGGTTCCGCTGAGTTGGATTCAGACGGGGAGCAGTTGGATCTGGTTGAAACCACACAGACTCTCGCTTTCGCAGAACCTGCCCAAGAGGTGCCAACTGTGGGCATGGCTCCAATGTCGGCGCGTGCGGGCCAAAACGCAATTGAGCTTGGCTATCTGGCAGGCGCAAGTGGTAATGGCGGTATTGCTATTGGACTTAGAGCGAAGAGCAATGAAGCCTGGAGTGTAGCCGTGGGCGCGGACAGTAACGCGGCGGCCACGAACTCTGTGGCGGTGGGGGACTCGGCCAAGGCGACTGCGCGTGCTGCGATTGCTTCGGGCAAGAGCGCCCGGTCACTCGGTGAGGGCGATATTGCCATTGGTGGATCAGCGCAGACAGTGGGTGTTGATGCTGGTATTTCACGAATTGCGATCGGTGCAGGGGCTAAGGCTGGAACTCAAGGCCGCACTGGGGCAGTCGCTTTGGGAGGCGCGTCCACGGCCGAGTTCGATGGTGTTTCCATTGGCTACAACTCCAAAGCGTCAAAGGCAGGGGCAGTGGCGTTAGGAGTGCATTCCATAGCCGATGAGCTGAACACAGTATCGGTGGGCAACAAGACCATGAAGCGCCGTATCGTCAACCTTGATGACGCCCGCCTGACCAGTTCCAGTACCGATGCAGTGACCGGCAAGCAGCTCTACGCCACCGAGCAGAAGATCGGATCATTGAATGGTATGTTGAAGGCGGGTTCGCACACAGATGCTTTCGTAATTGGGACAGGCTCTGTGTCCGCCTCAGCCAACACGGTGTCTGTTGGCAGCGCAAGCAAGAAGCGCCGCATCCAGTATCTTGCCGACGGCGTGATTGGTGCTGGCAGCACGGATGCCATGACGGGTAACCAGCTGCATGCCACCAACACGAAGGTTGCAGCGGTCGAGAAAACTGCCAATACCGCGAAGACGGATCTTGTAGCGGTGCGCGAGATCGCGCAGAAGGCCACCCAGCGTATTGACGCGGCCGCACCCGCGCTGGGCAGAGGCGCGCTTGCGGAAACGGGAACCTACGGCGCCAGCACTGCGCTTGGCGATGCCGCCAAGGCCTACAACAGTGGCAGCGTGGCCTTGGGGGCCAACGCGTTGGCGGGTGTGGACGTGGACGGAAAGAAGATTGTCGGATCGAACTCAGGTGTCTCCCTGGGTGTCAACAGTCGAAGTGGCAATGGAGGCGTCGCTGCGGGCTTCAGGGCTGACTCCACCGGAACCTGGAGCGTGGCGATGGGGACCGATGCCAAGGCGCAGGCCGATCAGAGTACCGCTGTCGGCTATCTGAGCAAGGCGACTGCCAGCCAGAGCACCGCTTTGGGCCGTGGCAGCGAGGCAACTGCGCAGTACGCGAGTGCACTCGGAAATCTGTCGAAAGCAACCACGGTCAGTGCGGTCGCGCTGGGTGATCGTGCCCAGGCCAAGCATGAGAACGCCGTGGCACTGGGAGCCGGGTCCGTCACCTATTCCGCCAACTCGGTCTCGGTGGGCAACGCCTCGGTCAAGCGAAAGATCCAGTACGTTGCAGATGGCAGTATCAGCAAGAGCAGCACGGATGCTGTTACTGGGAGCCAGCTGTTCGATGCCCAGCAGTCGGTAGCCAAGGCTCAGACGGCAGCTGACAGTGCACTGGCGAAGGCTGCCGCTCTCTCTGGGCTTCTGAACGAGAGCGGCGCCTCGGGCAATGTTCGGCTGGGTGGAACTAACAGCGGCACCCTGCTGGACGTGCGGAACAGCGCCAATGCGAGCCGCAAGATCACCGGTGTTGCCGATGCAGCATTGTCCACCACCAGCACAGAGGCGGTGACCGGCCGGCAGCTCGCTGCCACCAATACCCATGTCAGCACTGCGCAGAGTGACGCCAACAAGGCCAAGACCGCCGCGAACACCGCCCTGACACAGGTGGGAACGCTCAACGGGCTGCTGAGCCAGGCCAGTGCGAGCGGCGACGTCCGTGTGGGCGGGAAGAACAGCGGCACCGTGCTGGATGTGCGCAACAGCGCGAACGCGAACCGGAAGTTGGCCGGTGTGACTGATGGTGAGGTCGGCGCCAGCAGCTATGAGGCCGTCAACGGCAGGCAGCTCAACGCGACCAATGACAAGGTGGCGACGGTGGAGGGCATTGCCAGGTCTGCGGGCACTGAAGCTGCCGCGGCAAAGACAGATGCAGCCAGGGCGCTGACCGAGACCGCAGCGCTGGGTGGACTGGTGGCGCAGGTATCTGCTTCTGGCAATGTGCGATTGGGCGAGAAGAACAGCGGAACGACCTTGGACGTGCGCAATAGCGCCAATGCCAATCGGAAGATCAGTGGTGTGGCGGATGGCTTGTTGAGCGTCAGCAGTGCTGAGGCTGTGTCCGGGAAACAACTGTATTCATCCAATTCACGGATCTCAGTTCTGGAAGACGCAAGTCAGTTTCTGAGCATCGGCGTGGCGCCCACTATCGAACGCGCCGAGGCTGGGCTGGCCGGGGTCGCTTTAGGTAACTCAGCCAAGACCGGCAGCGATGGAGGGACGGCAGTGGGGACCCTGGCAAAGGCACTCGGTAGAAACTCCGTCGCCATTGGCCGCGCCTCAGTCGTGCACGAGGATTCCGATAGTGGATTTGCACTAGGTGCTGGAGCGGAGGTTGGCATTGCGGGAGGTGGCGCACGGGGAGGCGTTGCTATCGGTGCCGGGGCAAAGGTGGGCAAAGGAGCGAATGGTTCGCTGGCGATTGGCGAAGGCTCTCAAGCGAATGAGGCCGGAGTGGCTTCATTTGGAAGTGCAACTGCTTTTCGTCGCCTGGTGAACGTCGCGCGCGGTACGGCCGACCACAACGCCACCACTGTCTCCCAGCTCAATGATTCCCTCGCCACCCTCGGGGGCGGCGCAGGCATGGACGGCAGCGGCAACATCATCGCCCCGACCTACACGGTGCAGGGCGGTACGCAGAACACCGTCGAGGATGCGTTGATGGCACTCGATGGTGCCGTCACTACCGCCGGCCGTCGCGCGGACAAGGTGGAAGGTCAGCTCAGTTCGATTTTCCAGGATTCACCTTCGGCCCGTGCCGACGGCACAAGCCAGATCGCGCTGAGTGGCGTGAATGGCATGGTGTTGACCAATCTTGCCGACGGCCGAGTGGCGCAAGGAAGCCGTGATGCCGTAACAGGCAGCCAGCTGTACGCCGCAGAGCAGAAGATCTCGCAGAATCGGGATGATCTGGACGCGATGCGCAAGGAGCGGGAGATGGGTCAGCAGGCAATGCGTGGGTTGGATGCGAGCGTCATCGACTACGGTGGTGCGCGTTTGACTGGCGTGGCCGAGGCGAAGCTTTCGGCTGATAGCTCGGACGTTGTGCGCGGCAGTCAGCTCTATGAGACCAATAGCCGTGTGTCGGCCTTGGAAGGCATCAGTCAATACGTCAGCGTGGGCACGGCTCCAGAATATGGTCAGGCTCAGGCTGGTCCGGCTGGTCTCGCCATTGGAAACTTGGCAAAGACGGGCATTGAGGGTGGCACGGCGATTGGAACATTCGCCGAAGCAATGGGTAGAAATTCAATTGCCCTCGGACGAGCATCTACTGTCTACGAAGGCTCAGATTCCAGCTTTGCCATCGGGACCGGAGCTGAGGTTGGTAGGGCTGGTGAGCCGGGTGCAATCGGAGCCATTGCGTTCGGCGTTGGATCAAGGGTCGAACCCGGAGCCCGCGATTCTATCGCGTTCGGAACCAGCTCTCATGCGACCGAGGCAGGAGTTGTATCGTTTGGTAATGTTGGAACGAAGCGCCGCCTCGTAAACATCGCCAACGGCACCGCCAACCACAACGCCGCCACCGTCGGCCAGCTGCGCGGTGCGCTTTCCGCTCTCGGCGGCGAAGTCGATGCCAACGGCAACATCGTCGGCCCGCGCTTCAACGTCCAGGGCCAGACACAGTCCACCTTGAATGGCGCACTTGAAGCGCTGGATGGTGCGGTCGTCACCAACGCCTCGCGCGTGGACAAGGTCGAAACCCAGCTCCGCTCTGTCTTCCAGGATGCCCCCTCGGTTCGCGCCGACGGCGTCAACCAGCTCACCCTCGCCGGTGCCAACGGCATGGTCATCTCCAACGTGGCCAACGGCCTGATCGCGGCCGGCAGTCGCGATGCGGTCAACGGTGGCCAGCTGCATTCGATGCAGCAGCAGCTCAACGGCCGCATGGATGGGCTGGAGCAGCGCATCGACGATGCCCCGGCACCGCGTGCACTGGCGTCGTCCTCGGTGCCGAAGCCGCAGGCCGAGGAAACTCCTGTGGTGCCGGAAGGCAAGGACTCCCAACAGGTCGCCTCGGTAGGCGAGGGCGACAAGCCCACACCACAGCCGAAGGCCAACAAGGACGACTCGCCGAAGCCGCAGGTCGACACCGCCGAGCTGGAGAAGATGCTGGCCCGTGCCAACGAGTACACCGATGGTGCGATCAGCAACGTCGAGCGACGCCTGGACAAGATGGACAAGCGCTTCAACCGCATGGCGGCGATGAGCAGCGCGCAGACGGCGATGGCGATGAACACCGCCGGCCTGGCCACCTACAACCGCCTCGGTGCGGGTGTGGGCTACAGCGAGGGTGAGTCGGCGATGGCGGTGGGCTACCAGCGCGTGCTCAACGAGAAGGGCTCGGCCACCTTCAGCCTCAATGGTGCGTTCACCAACAGTGGTGAGCGCAGCATGGGCGTGGGTGTGGGCATCGGCTGGTAAGCCATGGAGCCCCGGCGTGACGCGCGTAATCCACCCCGTCGCGCCGGGGTCCTTGCCCAGGAGATGGCAATGTACAGATGGGTAAAGGGAATCATCAGCTATCGCACGTTCTACATCTGGCGGGCGCGCTATCGCTACTACACACGGAACCTGGATCTGTGGACGCTGATGAGCGGGCTGTGCATCGCCGGTCTGTTGCTGGTGCTGTGGTACATGTGGCGGATGCTGAGCGTGCCGACGCCGCGCGTGCACCCGGAGACAGCGGCGCTGCGCATCGAGGGTGTCACCAGGGAGGCGATCCATCGCATCGTGCTGGTGCGCCACTCGGGCAGCACGCCGGGTGCTCCGTTCACTACGCCGGAGGAGGTGCGGGCGAGCACGCTGCGCACGATGCGGGTACGGCAGGTGATGGACAGCGAAGTGGTGTGGCGGCTGAAAGCCGACATGCTGGCGGACATCGCTGACTACATCATGGCCACAGGTGGGTGCTTTCCCTACGATTGCCGGCGGGTGCTGGATCGGTTGGACTACGTGCGCCAGGCCGGTGTGGAGAATGCGCAGATCAACGCGGCGCTGGCGACGATCCTGGAGGTGCCGCTGGACCAGATGCCGCCGTTGGAGGCAGACGAGCATGAGCGGGTGAAGAGTGGTTGGTCGGATGGGTTCAACGACATCTACTACCAGTCCTGGGTGTTGCGGGACCTGCAGGCCATGCACGCACAGATGATGCGGGAGTATCCGCAGCGTGCCCCCGCACCGTGGTTGCCGCGGCTGCTCAGCGACCCGCTGCGCGATACCCGTTTTGTCTGGTAGCGGGAGCAAGATGGGCATCATCTGCCAGAGCAGGTAACACCGCTTTTGTAGAGTCGAGCTTGCTCGACTGCTCTCCGCTCAGCCATCGAAATGCACGAAGCACAGTGCGGACCAGCGGTCCGCACCTACCAAACACGGGTGCAGCGCCCCTGTAGAGTCGAGCCATGCTCGACTGCTCTCCGGTCAGCCATCGAAATGCCCGAAGCACAGTGCGGACCAACGGTCCGCACCCACCCAAGGCAGGCACCGCTGCGCTCGCCGGCCATGGACCGGCGCTACCGTCACCCGCCGATATACGCGGTGATCTCCGCCTCGGCCAGCACCTGCCGCAACTGCGCCACCGACGCGCGCCGCATCGGCTTCTCATCCACCGGTGATAGCGGCGCCTGGCGCAGGGCGTCGTACGGCAACACCGCCAGGTCGAAGGTCAGCTCCTCGGCACTGAACACCCACACCGGCACATCCAGGCAGCGTTCGCGGTCCATGCGCAGGCGGCGCGTCCGCGATTCGGCGGGAATGCCGTGTTCGTCCAGGAAGCGATGCACGGCTTCCGGGTCGTCACTGTGCAGGTGCAGCTGCACGGGGCTGTTGGCGTCGGCGGTGCCGTCCAGTACGGGGCCGGCCAGGCGCGGGGCGAAGTCGTGCAGGAACTCCAGCGCACGCATCGCGGCTTCACGGCGGCGCTGCAGTTCGTTGCCGTGCTGGGGCCCGGAGAACAGCCGCTGGTACTCGCGCAGGGCGTCTTCGATCTCGGTATTGCGGGGCAGGGAGGCATCGTCGTGGATGCCGAGCCGGCTGGCGGCCTTCAACTTGGCCTGGTGGTAGTCGCGGATGCCGCCTTCGGCCATCAGGCGGGCGGCTTCGTGGGCGAGGCGGTGGCGCCGCTCGCGGGTCTGGCTGGCAGCATGCTGACGGGCGCGATGCATGCGATGACTCCCTGTTGCGACCTGGCTACAGACTAGCGCACGGATGTGACATCTGCGTGGGTATGGCGGATGCAACTGCTTTGGTGGGTGCCGACCTTGGTCGGCACGGGGCGCCAACCAAGGTTGGCAACTACCGGGGCGGCATCGGCGCCAACCAAGGTTGGCGGCTGCCAGAGGCGCATCGGTGCCGACCAAGGTTGGCCCCACCCACGCTTTGGTAGATGCCGACCTTGGTCGGCACAGGGCGCCAACCAAGGTTGGCAACTACCGGGCCGGCATCGGCGCCAACCAAGGTTGGCATCTACCAGAGCAGCATCGGTGCCAACCAAGGTTGGCAGCTACCAGAGCCGCATCGGTGCCAACCAAGGTTGGCATCTACCAGAGCGGCATCGGCGCCAACCAAGGTTGGCATCTACCAGAGCGGCACCTACCGAACCCTTCCTCAGAAGATATCGAACGCGGCGGCGTCGGCCTGCGGCGTATTGAGGTTCAGGTCGTAGTCGGTCAGGCGGTCCATGTCTTCCACCTTCACCCACTCGGTCGCGCCGTTGAGGGTGGCCTGGACCATGCCGCTGGGCGGGTCGTTCTGCGCGATCGGGGTGTCCTTCAGCGCGGTGCGCATGTAGTCGATCCAGATCGGCAGGGCGGCCTTGCCACCGTATTCGCGGTAACCCAGCGAGCGGAAGTCGTCGCGGCCCACCCACACGGTGGTCACGTACGGCCCGCCGAAGCCGGAGAACCAGGCGTCGCGGTGGTCGTTGGTGGAGCCGGTCTTGCCGCCCACGTCCTCGCGGCCGAGCACCTTGGCCTGCACGCCGGTACCGCGCTGGACCACGTCGCGCATCATCGACACCAGCTGGTAGGCGGTGCGGGCATCGATCGCGCGCGGGGCGGTGCGGGCATCCGGGTTGGCCGGTGCCGCCGGGGTTTCGACCTTGGCTTCGGCCTTGGCCGCCGCAGCCGGGTCCACCTTCGGGGCCGGGGCGCCAAAGTTGAAACCGTCGACCACCTGGTTGACCGGCTGGTCACTGCTGCCGGCGCAGTCGCGGCAGGCCAGTGCCGGGTTTTCCTTGAACACCAGGTTGCCGTCGCGGTCGTTGACCTGGTCGATCAGCCAGGTGTCCACGCGCGAGCCGCCGTTGGCGAACACGGCGTAGCCGCGCGCCACCGACAGCGGCGTCAGCGAGGCGGTACCCAGCGACATCGACAGGTTCGGCGGCAGCTCCGATTCGGCGAAGCCAAACTCGCTGATGTACTTGCGCGCGTAGTCCACGCCCATGCCATCGAGCAGGCGCACCGAGACCAGGTTGCGCGACTGCACCAGCGCTTCACGCAGGCGCATCGGGCCGCGGAAGCCGCCACCGTCGTTCTGCGGGGCCCAGGTCTTGCCGCGGCGGTCGCGGAACACGACCGGGGCGTCGAGCACGATCGAGGCCGGGTTGTAACCCTTGTCGAAGGCGGCGGCGTAGACGAACGGCTTGAAGCTCGAACCCGGCTGGCGACGGGCCTGGGTAGCGCGGTTGAACTTGTTGCCGGAGAAGCTGAAGCCACCCACCAGCGCCTTCAACGCGCCGTTGTGGGCATCCAGCGAGACCAGTGCGGACTGGCCGCGCGGGATCTGGTCCAGCAGCCACTCACCTTCCTTGGCACCGGCGCGCACGCGCACGATGTCGCCGCGCTGCACCAGCTTGCCCGGGGTCTTGTTGGTCCACTTGGCGGCGCCGGCCGGCAGCACGATCTCGCTGCGGTTTGCCAGCACCACTGTTGCGCTGCCATCGGCGCCGGTGCTGGCGACGATGGCCGGCAGCAGGCCGGCCTGGCCGTACATGCCACGCAGGTGCTCGGCCAGGGCAGCGGCGTCTTCGCCGGCACCCACCTGCACCTGCTTCTCCACGCCGTGCCAGCCGTGGCGGTGGTCGTACAGCAGCAGGCCGTCGCGCACCGACTGGTTGGCGGCGGTCTGCAGGGTGGCATCGATGGTGGTGGTGACGTGGTAACCCTTGTTGACCACATCGCCGCCGAAGCGGGCGATCATTTCCTGGCGCACCAGCTCGGCCACGTAGGGGGCATCGACCTGCACCGGCGGTTCATGCGCGGTGGCGTGCATCGGCACGGCCTTGGCCGCATCGGCCTCGGCCTGGCTGACGAACTTCAGGTCGGCCATGCGCTGCAGCACGTAGTTGTCGCGGCGCTGGCGGGCACGTTCCGGGTTGGAGATCGGGTTGCCCGAAGACGGGAACTTGGGGATGCCGGCCAGCGAGGCCATTTCATCCAGATCCAGCTCGTTCAGCTTCTTGCCGTAGTAGAACTCGGCGGCGGCGGCCACGCCGTAGGCGCGGTTGCCGAAGAAACTCTTGTTCAGGTACAGCTCGAAGATCTCGTCCTTGCTCAGCTCGGACTCGATCTTCCGCGCCAGCAGGATCTCTGCCAGCTTGCGGGTGTAGCTGTACTCGGAGCTGAGGAAGAACTGGCGGGCCACCTGCTGGGTGATGGTGGAGCCACCCGGCACGCGCTTGTCGTTGGTGGTGGCCAGCAGCCACACCGCACGGCCGATGCCCATGTAGTCCACACCGCCATGCTCGTAGAAGCGGGCATCCTCGGTGGCCAGGAACGCCTGCTTCAGGCGCTCGGGCACGTCCTTCATGGTGATGGGGGTACGGCGGGTCTCGCCGAACACCGCCATCAGCTTGCCGTCGGCGGCATAGACGTACATGGGCTCCTGCATTTCCACGTCGCGCAGGGTCTGCACGTCGGGAAGCTTGGAGGACACGGCGTAGTACAGACCGCCCACGGCGGCCGCGCCGATCAGCGCCAGGACCAGGACAATCAGGAAGATCCAGCGCAGCCAGCGGCGGAGTCGAGTCATCGGGTTCAGATTCCGATTGCGAATTTCGTGGTCGCAGAGTATAGATTACGCAAGGTGGCGGCTGGGGTCGGCACCGGGGAGCGCAAGGGGAACAGTCAGGGGCTGCATGGTGAATCCGTGAGGGACTTCACAGCAGGGCCGTTGCCATTTGCTAAGAATACGTTATTAATGCTCGGGCGCAGGTCTTGCGTCCAAGTGCCCGTCGGCAGGGGAGAAACCGTGGGGCTCATCCCAAAAAGTCAGTCGCCGCTTGTAGGCGTCGACATCAGTTCGACTGCGGTAAAGCTTTTGCAGCTGTCCCGCAGTGGCAATCGTTTTCGTGTGGAACATTACGCTGTGGAACCTCTTCCGCCGAATGCGGTGGTGGAGAAGAACATCGTGGAAGTGGAGGCCGTGGGTGAGGCCATCCGCCGCGCGATGAACCGCTCGGGGAGCAAGGCCAAGCTGGCCGCTGCCGCCGTCGCCGGTTCGGCGGTGATCACCAAGGTGATCCCGATGCCGGCCGAGCTCGACGAGAACGACATGGAAGCCCAGATCGAGCTGGAAGCGGTCAACTACATTCCGTATCCGATCGAGGAAGTGAACCTGGACTTCGAGGTGATCGGGGCGATCCCGAACAACCCGGAGATGGTCCAGGTGCTGCTGGCCGCGTCGCGCTCGGAGAACGTGGAACTGCGCCAGTCGGCGCTGGAGCTGGGTGGCCTGCAGGCCAAGGTGATGGACGTGGAGGCCTTCGCGGTCGAGAACGCCTATGCCCTGGTTGCCAGCGAGCTGCCGGTATCCATCGAGGGTGTGGTCGCGCTGGTCGACATCGGTGCCACCATGACCACCCTCAATGTCCTGCGTGGCGGCCGCAGCCTGTACAGCCGCGAACAGGTGTTCGGTGGCAAGCAGCTGACCGACGAGATCATGCGCCGCTACGGCCTGAGCTACGAGGAAGCCGGCCTGGCCAAGCGCCAGGGCGGGCTGCCGGAAAGCTACGAGATGGAAGTGCTGGAGCCGTTCAAGGAAGCCACGGTCCAGCAGATCAGCCGCCTGCTGCAGTTCTTCTACGCAGGCAGCGAGTTCAACCGCGTTGATCACATCGTGCTGGCCGGTGGCTGCGCCGTGCTGGGCGGTCTGCCGGAAATGGTCGAGGAGCAGCTGGGCGTGCCGACCGTGGTCGCCAACCCGCTGGCGCAGATGACCCTGGGGCCGAAGGTGAACGCGCATGCGCTGGCCCAGGATGCCCCCGCGCTGATGATCGCAACCGGTCTGGCGCTGAGGAGCTTCGACTGATGGCACGCATCAATCTATTGCCCTGGCGCGCCGAGCGGCGCAAGCAACGCCAGCGCGAGTTCTACGCAATGCTGGGCATGGCCGCGATCGGTGGCCTGCTGCTGTCGCTGGTGATCTGGTTCTACTACGACCGCCAGGTGAGCGGCCAGATGGACCGCAACGCCTATCTGGAAGCCGAGATCGAGAAGGTCAAGGAACAGAACAAGGAGATCGACCGCCTCGACGCGCAGAAGGAACGCCTGCTGGCCCGCAAGAAGGTGATCGAGGAACTGCAGGCCAAGCGCTCGCAGATGGTGCACCTGTTCGATGCGCTGGTGCGCACGATTCCCGATGGCCTGGTGCTGACCGCGCTGAAGCAGGAAGGCGACGTGCTGACCCTGGAAGGCCGTACCCAGTCCAATGCCCGTGTTTCGGCGTACATGCGCAATCTGGAGACCTCCGGTTGGATGACCAACCCGGAACTGTCGATCATCGAAGCACGTGATCCCGAGAAGGACAAGGACGGCAAGGTGGGCCCGCTGGCCGACATCAAGGCGCTGCCCTATGTGTTCGTGGTCAAGGTGAAGCTGCCGGCACAGAGTGAGGAAGTGGCCGGTACGCCAGGCCTCAACGCCGATGGTTCGGTGGCAACGCCGGCTCCGCCCGCAGTGGCACCGCTTGCAGCCGGCCCGGATGCAGCGGCACCTGCTGCACCGGCCGCAGGCCAGCCCGCTGCTGCACCGGCTGCACCCGCACCCGCCGCCGCGCCGGTCAACGCACCTGCTGTCACCCCGGCCCCGGCTACGCCGAACCAGCCGGCAGCCCCGGCTGCAAAGCCTGCGCCGAAGCCCGAGGGCAGCCGCCTGGCGCAGCCGCCGCAGGCCTTCAACGCCCCGCTGCAGGGGGATCGCGCATGAGCCAGAAAATCGATCTGAAGAACCTGGATTTCAACGACATCGGCAACTGGCCGCAGAAGGCCAAGATCGTCTTCTGCTCGCTGTTGGCGCTGGTGATCATGTTCGTGGCGTGGATGCTGCTGATCAGTGGCAAGCGCGAGGAACTGGCCGGCCTGGAATCGAAGGAAGTCGAGCTGCGTTCGGAGTTCACCAAGCAGCAGGAGCGTGCGGTGAACCTGGCGCCGCTGAAGCAGCAGCTGGCACAGATGGAACAGGTGCTGCAGCAGATGCTGCGGCAGCTGCCCAGCAAGACCGAAATGCCGGACCTGATCATCGACATCTCGCAGACTGCGCTGTCCAGCGGCCTGACCAACGAGCTGTTCGAGCCGGAGCAGGAGCAGGTCAAGGAGTTCTACGCCGAGAAGCCGATCAAGCTGCGCATGGTGGGCAGTTACCACCAGTTCGGTGCCTTCGTCAGTGGCGTGGCGTCGCTGCCGCGCGTGGTCATCCTGACCATGCACGACATCAACCTCAAGCCCAAGGACAAGACCAGCGGCAACGCCCGCAGTGGTGCGCTGGAGCTGTCCGGCACGGTCAAGACCTACCGCTATCTGGATGAGACCGAGGTGCAGGCACAGCAGGCGGCTGACGCCGGCAAGGAGGAGAAGAAGTGATCCGTTCCCTCTTTGCGCGTTGTGGGATGGCTGCCGTCGTGCTGATGCTGGCCGCGTGCGGCCGCGATGTGACCAGCACGCCGGGTGATGCGCCGAATCTTGAAAAGTGGGTGGAAGGCGAGCGTGCGCGACCGGCACAGCCGCTGGAGCCGCTGCCGGTGATGCAGCAGTTCGAAACCTTCGAATACTCCGCACAGGGTCTGCGCGACCCGTTCACCGATGCCTGGACCAATCCGCAGCAGGGGAATGGCGGATTGCGTCCGGATCCGAACCGGCGCAAGGAGCCGCTGGAAGGCTTCCCGCTGGACGCACTGGACATGGTCGGCACCATCGGCACCGGCGCCGCCACCGTGGCGCTGGTGATGGGGCCGGACAAGGTGACCTACCGGGTACGCCCGGGCGGCTACCTGGGGCAGAGCGACGGGCGGGTCACGGCGGTCTTCGAAGACCACGTGGAGCTGATCGAACTGGTGCCGGATGGCGCGGGCGGCTGGCTGGAACGGCCGGCAACGCTCTCGCTTGAAGATCAATGATCGTTTACTGGGGATAGCACGATGACCTTTCACCAAGCCAAGGGGCTGCGTCCCATCCGGCGCTTTACCTTGAACCGTGTCAGCGCGTTGGGAGTCGCGCTGATGCTGGCCTGCGCTCCGGCGCTGGCCGCCGCACCGGCGGAAAAGCCGGTGGGCGCCACCGTGGCACCGGCGGCAGCGCCGGCCGGCCTGTCGGTGGCCAAGATCGATTTCAAGCGCGGCGATGATGGCGCCGGGCGCCTGATCGTCCAGTTCGACGGCCAGGGCGCGGTTCCGGACCTGCGTACGCAGGGCAACAGCGTGGTGGTCGATGTCGGTAACGCCCGACTGCCGGCCAACCTGCAGAAGCCGATGAACGTCATCGACTTCGCTACGCCGGTGCAGCGCATCGACGCCAAGCCGTCCGGTGCCGGTACCCAGCTGGTGCTGAGCACCGGTGGCGCGGTGGAGTCGCTGGCCTACCAGAGTGGCAACGAGTACGTGGTGGAGATCAGCCCGCGGCAGGCGCCGGCCGCTGTCGGTGCAGTCACCGCCGGCAGCGTCACCCAGGCTGCCAAGGCTGTTGGTCAGCGCGGTTTCACCGGCAAGCCGGTGACCTTCAACTTCCAGGACGTGCCGGTGCGCACCGTGCTGCAGTTGATCGCCGAGGAATCCAATCTCAACGTGGTGGCTTCCGATTCGGTACAGGGCAATGTGACCCTGCGCCTGGTCAACGTGCCGTGGGACCAGGCGCTGGACATCGTGCTGCGTGCCAAGGGCCTGGACAAGCGTCGCGATGGCAGCGTGATCTGGGTCGCTCCGCAGGCTGAGCTGGCCAAGTTCGAGCAGGAGAAAGAAGACGCGCGCATCGCCATCGAGAACCGCGAAGACCTGGTCACCGATTACGTCCAGATCAACTACCACAGCGCCACGCAGATCTTCAAAGCGCTGACCGAGGCCAAGGGCATCGGTGGCGGCAGTGGTGGCGGCAATGGCGGTGGTGGCGGCTCGTCGCAGGAGGAGAGTGGCTTCCTGTCCGGGCGGGGCCGCATCGTCGCCGACGAGCGCACCAACACGCTGATGATCAGCGACATTCCGAAGAAGATCGCGCGCATGCGCGAGCTGATCAGCGTGATCGACCGCCCGGTCGACCAGGTGCTGATCGAAAGCCGCATCGTCATCGCGACCGACACCTTCGCCCGCGAGCTGGGTGCGAAGTTCGGCATCAGCGGCAGCCGCGACAACGTGTACTTCAGCGGCAGCCTCGCTGCCAACGAGGAAACCCGCAAGTCGCAGGTCGATACCGCACTGGCCAACGCCAAGGCGGTCCGTGAGTGGCAGGCCGGTGGCAGCGTCGGCCCGGCGCCGGTTCCCAGCGGCCCGACCATCAAGCGTGGCCTGAACTGGAACCTGCCGGTGGCTACGGCCAGCAATCCGGGTTCGCTGGCGCTGTCGATCCTCAACGCAGGCTACCTGCTGGACGTGGAGCTGTCGGCCATGCAGGAAGAGTCGCGGGGTGAGGTGATCTCCAACCCGCGCGTGGTCACCACCAACCAGCGCGAGGCGATGATCAAGCAGGGCAAGGAAATCGGCTACGTCACCATCAGTGGCACCGGTGCTGCCGGTGGCGCCGGTTCCACCCCGAACGTGCAGTTCAAGGAAGTGGTGCTGGAACTGCGGGTGACCCCGACCATCACCAACGACAACCGCGTGTTCCTCAACATGCAGGTGAAGAAGGACGAAGTTGACCGCCTGATCGAACTGCAGGGCTACGGCACGGTACCGTCGATCAACCGCCGTGAGGTCAACACCGCGGTGCTGGTTGAGGATGGGCAGACCGTGGTCATCGGTGGTGTGTACGAGTTCACCGACCGCAGCAGCATCAGCAAGGTGCCGTTCCTGGGCGACGTGCCGTTCCTGGGCAACCTGTTCAAGAAGCGCGGCCGCAACAAGGACAAGGCCGAGCTGCTGGTGTTCGTGACCCCGAAGGTGCTGCGCGTGGCCAAGCAGAACTGAGCCCGCGCCTCCGCGAAACGCAGAAGGGCCGCCCTGCGCGGCCCTTCTGCGTTTCCGCCCGTAGATCCACGCCGCCCATGTCCAGTAGATCCACGCCATGCGTGGATGGGCCGTTCAGCCGTTCTTGATGCCATTCGCAGGGCACCCTGCGATGATGTCGGGAACCCGTGCCGTCCCGCGCCGGTCAAAGGCCCCCATGAACCTGCCACCGCCGATGCCCGAAACCGTCTCGCCGCCGTCCGCGCCGGCCACCTCCCGCCTGCATGCCGCTTTCAGCCAGCTGCGCGACGCATTGTCGGCCGAGATCGTCGGCCAGGCCGCGCTGGTCGAACGCCTGCTGATCGCGCTGCTGGCCGATGGCCACCTGCTGGTGGAAGGCGCTCCGGGCCTGGCCAAGACCACGGCGATCCGCGCGCTGGCCTCGCGCCTGGAGGCCGACTTCGCCCGCGTGCAGTTCACCCCGGACCTGTTGCCGGCCGACCTGACCGGCACCGAGATCTGGCGCCCGCAGGAAGGCCGCTTCGAATTCGTACCCGGCCCGATCTTCCATCCGATCCTGCTGGCCGATGAAATCAACCGCGCGCCAGCCAAGGTGCAGTCGGCACTGCTGGAAGCGATGGGCGAGCGCCAGGTCACCGTGGGCCGCCACACCTACGCGCTGCCGCCGCTGTTCCTGGTGATGGCCACGCAGAACCCGATCGAGCAGGAAGGCACCTTCCCGCTGCCGGAAGCGCAGTTGGACCGTTTCCTGATGCATGTGCGCATCGGCTACCCGGACCAGGCCGCCGAATCGGAGATCCTGCGCCTGGCTCGCGAGCGCGCCCGTGGTGCGTTGGGCGAAGCCGCACAAGCGCCGGAAAAGCTGCCGATGCAGGATGTGTTCGATGCCCGCCGCGAAGTGCTGGACCTGCACATGGCGCCGGCGCTGGAACGCTACCTGATCGAGCTGGTGCTGGCCTCGCGTGATCCGTCGCGCTATGACGCTGGCCTTGGCCGCCGCATTGCATGGGGCGCCAGCCCGCGCGGTTCCATCGCGCTGGAACGCTGTGCGCGCGCGCGCGCCTGGCTGGCCGGCCGCGATTTCGTCACCCCCGATGACGTGCGTGCGGTTGCTGCCGACGTGCTGCGCCATCGCGTGCTGCCCAGCTACGAAGCCACCGCTGAAGGCTGGGATGGCGAACGCCTGGTGCAGGAGCTGCTGGCCCGGGTGCCGGCACCCTGAGCCTGCGCATGACCGATCCATCCCTGCACCACGCCTCCTCCGTCAGTGACGGTGACGGGCTGCGCCCGCAGCTGTCCGAACTGGTGGCGCTGCGCCGCCTTGCACAGCGACCGCCGCCGCCACGCCGTGGCCGCGCCGGCAATGCCGGGCAGGCGCCGTCGCCGCTGCGCGGGCGTGGCATGGAATATGCCGAGTCACGCGAGTACGTGGCCGGTGATGATGCACGGCATATCGACTGGCGGGTGACCGCGCGTACCGGACGTGCCCACACCAAGCTGTTCCAGGCCGAACGCGAGCGGGTCAGCCTGATCGTGGCCGATACCTCGCCGGCCCTGTACTTCGGCACCCGCGTGCGCTTCAAATCGGTGCAGGCTGCACGCGCGGGCGCCGTCGCCGCGTGGTCGGCGCAGCGTCGTGGCGATCGCATCGGCGCCCTGCGTGGCAGCGACCGTGAACCACCGATTGCACCGGCAGGCGGCCCGCGCGGCGTATTGCGCGTGCTGGACGCGCTCACCCGCTGGTATGCGCAGCCCCCGGCCGATGACCTTGGCCTGGAACGTGCGCTGGACCATGCCGGTCGCGTCCTGCGCCCGGGTGCACGTGTGCTGGTGCTGGCCGATCCGCAGCAGGCCATCCGTATTCCGCCGGCGCGCTGGAGTGCGCTGGCCCAGCACCACGACCTCAGTCTGGTGCTGCTGGTGGATCCATTGGAACTGCAGCCTCCGTCAGCCGCGCTGCAGTTCCAGACCCTGCAGCAGCGCATCGGCCTCGACCTGCGACGCAGCGAGGTCCAGGCCCATTGGCAGGCGCATTTCGTTGAACCGCTGCAGGAGCTGCGGCGCCAGCTGGGAGCGCGCCGCGTCGATGTGCAGGTGCTGTCCACCGACGCGCCCAGTGATGCCTGGCTGGCGCCCTCACCGACCGAGGTGCCGGCATGAGCGCGAACCTGCCGCTGCGCGATGTGCAGGTGCCACCCGCTCCATCATGGTGGCCGCCGGCACCGGGCTATCTGATGATCGGCGGCGTGATGCTGCTGTTGCTGGCGGTGGCTGCATTCTTCTGGTGGCAGCGTCGCCGTCGCCGCCAACGCTGGTTGCAGCTGTTCGATCAGGAGCTGGCATCCACCGCCGATGCTGCTGCGGAACTGGCAGCGATCGCCGGACTGCTGCGTCGCGCCGCACGCCAGGCGCAGCCCGGCAGTGAATCCCTGCGCGATGACGCCTGGTGGCAGCGCGTGGATCCGCAGGGCACATTGCCGGAAGCACGCCGAAGCCTGTTGGCCGAAGGTGCTTATCGCCCACGCGTGGACGTCAACGAGGTGGCCGCAGTACGCCGCTGGGCGCGCGAGCGCTATCTGGCCATGCTGCTGGAGCGGCGCCGATGAATCTGCTGGCAAGTTACTGGCCATGGCCGGACCTGCAGCTGGCGTGGCCGTTGGCCCTGCTGGCGCTGCCGTTGCCGTTGCTGATGCGCTGGTGGAAGCGTCGTGCCGATCCCGGCGCTGCGCTGCGGGTGCCCTATGCGGCGACGGAACTGCAAGCGCTGTCCGGTGGCGGCCGCGTTGACGTGTCGTGGCTGCGCACGCTGCTGTTGTGGCTGGGTTGGTGCGCGCTGTGCGTCGCACTGGCTCGCCCGCAACAGCTGGGTGAAGCGATCACGCCTCCGCAGGAGGGCCGGCAAATGATGCTGGCGATGGACGTGTCCGGCAGCATGGGCGAGGGCGACATGGTGCTGGGCGGGCAGGCGGTGGATCGCCTGACCGCGGCCAAGGCCGTGCTGGCTGATTTCCTTGATCGTCGTGCCGGTGATCGCATCGGCCTGCTGATCTTCGGCGACCGCGCCTACACGCTGACGCCGCTTACGGCCGATCTGGCCAGCGTGCGCGACCAGCTGCGCGACAGCGTGGTCGGCCTGGCCGGGCGCGAGACCGCCATCGGTGATGCCATCGGCCTGGCGGTGAAGCGCCTGCGCAGCCAGCCTGAAGGCCAGCGCGTGCTGATTCTGCTGACCGACGGCGTCAGCAATGCCGGCGTGCTGGAACCGCTGCGTGCCGCCGAAGTCGCGCGTGCCGAGGGCGTGCGTATCCACACCGTCGCCTTTGGCGGTGATGGCAGCATGCGCCTGTTCGGTATTCCCATTTCCGCCGACCAGGATCCGGTCGACGAGGCTACCTTGAAGAAGATCGCGAGCATGACCGGCGGCCAGTTCTTCCGCGCCCGCGACACTGCACAGCTGGCCGGCATCTACGCCGAACTGGACCGGCTGGAGCCGATCGCCGCGAAGGGACCAAGCCTGCGACCGCGCGAGGAACGCTATGCATGGGCGCTGGGCCTGGCCTTGCTGCTGGGCGCATTGGCCTGGCTGTGGCCGGAGCGTCGCCGATGATCGCGTTGGCTTCGAATCTTCCTGACTGGAACGCGCTGCACTTCCTGCGTCCGGAATGGCTGTGGGCGTTGCTGGCGCTGCCGTTGATCATCGCTGTGGCGTTGTATCGGCAGCGGCGCAGCGACGTGTGGCGAACAGCGGTGGATGCCCACCTGTTGCCGCATCTGCTGGCTGCGGGCACGCGCCGCCGTGCACGCCTGCCCTGGGCCGTGCTGCTGGGCTGGACCCTGGCAGCGCTGGCCATGGCCGGGCCGAGTTGGCGGCAGCAGGCACAACCGATGTTCCAGGCCAGCGCACCGCTGCTGGTCGTGCTGGATCTGTCCAGCCGGATCAATGCCACCGATCTGCCGCCGTCGCGCCTGCTGCAGGCTCGGGCGAAAGTGGGCGAGCTGCTGCGTGCCCGCCAGGGTGGCCAGGTGGGCCTGGTGGTCTATGCCGAGGATGCCTACACCGTGGCACCGCTGACCGATGACGGCAGCAACGTCGCGCTGTATCTGGACGCGCTGTCGCCGGATGTGATGCCGCGCGACGGACAACGCGCCGACCGTGGCATCGACTGGGCGACGCGGTTGATGCGCCAGATCGGGGCATTGCGGGGGCAGATCCTGCTGGTCAGCGATCAGGCGGATGATGAAGCGGCACTGGCCGCAGCGCAGGCGCGCAGCCTCGGCATGCAGGTGTCGGTACTGGGGCTGGGCACATCTGCCGGTGCGGCGTACCGGGATGGCACTGGGCAGATCCGCCAGGCCGCGCTGGATGAAGGCAGCCTGCGTGCGGTGGCGACCGCAGGCGGAGGCCGCTATGCCCGCATCGCCACCGATGACAGTGATCTGCGTGCGCTGGGCGTACTTGATGCACGCGAGGGTACTGCGGCGCAGCGGCCCGGCGAGGGCAAGCAATGGCGTGATGAAGGGTTCTGGCTGCTGCCACCGGTGATGCTGCTGGCGCTGCTCGCTTTCCGTCGCCGCGCGCTGCTGGCGGCGGTGCTGGCGGTGGGCCTGCTGCCATGGATGAGTGATGTGCAGGCGCAGGCGCCCGCGGTGCCTGCCGCACCGCCGGCGCAGGGCACGCTGTGGAAGCGCGCCGACCAGGTGCAGCACCAGCGTCTGGCCGAAGGTGCGCAGGCTTACCGCAACGGTGATTTCGCCAGTGCCCGCAAGCAGTTCGAGGGCATCGACAGCGATGCGGGCTGGTACAACCTGGCCAACACGCTGGCCCGCCAGGGCAACTACGACGAAGCCATTGCCGCCTACGACCGCGCGCTGGCACTGCATCCCGGCATGGCCGATGCGGTCGCCAACCGTGCCGTGGTCGATGCCGCGCGCAAGCGCAAGCAGTCGGGTGGCAAAGGCCAGGATCAGCAGAAGCCACCGCAGAACGGGCAGCAGAAGCAGCAGAACGATTCACAGGGCCAGCAGAATCCGCAGGGCCAGCAGCCGCAGCAGGGCCAGCAGAATCCCGGTCAGGGACAGCCACAGTCGGGTCAGCAGGGCCAGCCCAATCCCGGTGACGACAAGAACCAGTCGAGCCCGCAGCCCGGCGAGCGAGGCCGCGATGGACAGCAGGCGCCACCACAGGTGGAGGATGCCAAAGCGCAGGCCCAGGCTGATGAGCAGCAGCGCCAGCGCATGCAGCAGGCCATGCAGCAGGCACGTGAGGGCAAAGGCGATCAGGATGGCAAGCCCGTGCCAGGCAGCGACGGCACCACCCCACGCCAACGCGAGGAGCAGCAGGCGGTGGAGGCGTGGATGCGACGCGTGCCGGATGATCCGGGCGCATTGCTGCGGGCCAAGTTCCAGCTGGAAAACGAACGCAGGAAGAGGGAAGGGCGATGACGCGGGCGATCAACATGCACGGGCACTGGCCCCGACAGGTACTGGCGGCACTGCTGCTGTGGCTGCCGCTGCTGGCCTGGGCGCAGCCGCGTGCGTGGCTGGACCGCGACCGCATCGCGATGGGCGACACGGTCACGCTCAATGTCGAGAGCGACCAGGGCGCCCCTGACTTCACACCGTTGCGCACCGACTTCGACCTCAGCGGGCAGACCAGCAGCCGCCAGGTAGCGTGGAGCAATGGCAGCATGCAGCAGCGCAATCTGTATGGCGTGGCACTCACGCCACGGCGTAGCGGTGCACTGGTGGTGCCGGGCCTGCAGGTGGGCAACGTACGTACCGCTCCGTTGACCCTGCAGGTGGATGCCGCTGCCGTGGCAGGTCCCGACAGCAATGCGGTGGCGTTCATCGAAACCGCTGTCGATGACGAGACACCGTATGTGCAGCAGAGCGTAGGCGTGGTGGTGCGGTTGTATTTCGCTTCGCAGCTGGCCTCCGGCGAACTGGTGCTGGATACACCGGCCGGCGCGTCGTTGCAGCGGGTGGGCGATGACCGCACCGATGTGCGACAGGTCAGCGGCCGCCGCTACAACGTGGTCGAGCGGCGCTTCCTGCTGATCCCCGAGCGCAGCGGTGCACTTCGGCTGGCCGGTGCGCGCTTCAGCGGGCGCAGTGCCGGTGGCTTCTTTGACGACTTCTTCGGCGGCGGCGACGGGCGCATGAATGCCACCGGCGCCGATCGCACGTTGCAGGTGCAGGCGCAACCGGCACAGGCGCCGCAGCCATGGCTGCCGCTGCAGGGCCTGCAGCTGCGCTACACCAGTGCACCGACCAGCGCCCGTACCGGCGAGGCGGCCAACGTGGTGGTGGAGGCGATTGCCGAAGGCGCCACCCGCGCGCAGTTCACCGATCTGCCGGTGCCCGACGTCGGCAACGCCGCGCAGGTGTTCGCAGAACCTGCGCAGTACGAAGAGACCTTCAATGGCAGTACCCCGCGGCTGAAGATCACCCGCCGCTATTCGATCGTGCCGCGCCAGCCGGGTTCGCTGGTGGTGCCGGGGCCGCGCCTGCCGTGGTGGGACGTGCGCAATAGCAAGGCACAGGAAGCGAAGCTGCCGGACCTGACGCTGGCCGTGGTGGCCGGTAACGGGGCTGGCAGTGCGTCACCTGCACCGCTGCCGCCGATCGACACCGATGCGGCGCTGCCGGATGGCGATGGCCAGGACAGCCGTATCGCGGCGACCGATCCGCGCGCCAGTGGTTTGTCCGAGCGTCCGTGGCCGTGGATGGGCGCCGCCATCGGCCTGGCGTTGCTGTGGCTGCTGACGCTGTTGTGGGGCTGGCAGCGAGGCCGTCGCCCGCGCGTGGCGGCGCCCGTGGCGGCCAAGGGCGCTGTGCCGGCTGTGGCGACTGGACGTGCAGGCGTGGCCGAACTGCGCCGCGCGCTGGATGGTGAAGGGTTTGATCAGGTGGAAGCGCAGCTGTGTGCGATGGCCGGTGTCGAACGTATCGAGCAGGTCATCACGCGGCTCGATGACCCGGCCCAGCGGCAGGTGCTGCAGGAACTGCAGCAGGCCCGATGGGGCGGGCAGGGTGATCTTGCGCCGCTGCGCACGCGCCTGCGCGAGGTCTTCCGTGACGGACCGCACTGGTCGGCGGCTGCAGGCACCGCTGACACTGGCCTGGCGCCGCTGTATCCGCCGCGGCGAACCTGAACCGGCGCCGCTTGCGCGCTTTGTTAGAGTGCATTCATTTTTCGAGGAAACCCGCGCATGACAGCAGCTGCTGCCGACAAGAAGAAGTTGCCCCTGCATTGGAAGATGGGCATCGGCTTTGCGATCGGCCTGATCCTGGGACTGATCGTGCACGCCCTGGGCGGCAGCGTCGATGGTCTGCAGGCCGGTGCCAAGTGGGTAATGGACTACATCACCACCCCGGCTTCGGGCCTGTTCCTCAACCTGATCTTCATGCTGATCGTGCCGCTGATCTTCTCGGCGCTGATCATGGGTGTGTCGGAGATGGGCGACATCCGCGCCCTCGGCCGCATCGGCTGGAAGACCCTGGCCTATACCGTGCTGCTGTCCGGCATTGCCGTGGGCATCGGGCTGGTGCTGGTGAACCTGCTCAAGCCGGGTGTGGGCGTCGACCCGCAGGTCGCTGCGATGATGCTGTCGGAGAACGCCGAGCGCAGCAAGGAGATTGTCGCGGGCATCCACGGTACGCCGAAGGGCATGGACATGCTGCTGTCGATCGTGCCGAGCAACGTGCTGCAGGCCGCGTCTGACAACGGCGCGATCCTGTCGCTGATGTTCTTCGCGCTGATGTTCGGCATCGGCATGGTGCTGACCGACAACGAGAAGGTCGCGCCGCTGCGCCGCGCCATCGAAGGCGTGTTCGAAATTTCGATGACCCTGATCAACCTGGTCATCCGCCTGGCCCCGTATGCGGTGGCCTGCTTCATGTTCAACCTGGCCGCGCTGTTCGGCTTCGAGCTGATCATCCGCCTCGGTGCCTACGTGGGCGTGGTGGTGCTGGCACTCGGCCTGCACATGGTGGTGAGCTACGGTACGGCCGTATGGCTGTCCGGTCGTTCGCCGCTGTCGTTCTTCCGCGATACCCAGGAAGCGACGGTGATGGCGTTCTCCACCGCCTCCAGCAACGCCACCCTGCCGACCGCGCTGCGCGTGGCCGACCAGATGGGCCTGCCGCAGCGCGTGTCGCGCTTCGTGCTGACCGTGGGCGCCACCGCCAACCAGAACGGCACCGCGCTGTTCGAGGGCGTGACGGTGATCTTCCTGGCCCAGTTCTTCGGCGTGGACCTGAGCATCGGCCAGCAGATCATGGTGATGGCGGTCTGCATCCTCGGTGGCATCGGCACGGCCGGCGTGCCGTCAGGCTCGCTGCCGGTGGTGGCGATGATCTGCGCGATGGTGGGCGTGAACCCGTTGGGCATCGGCCTGATCCTGGGCGTGAACCACTTCCTGGACATGTGCCGTACCGCGCTGAACGTGACCGGCGACCTGGCCCTGACCACCCTGGTGGCCAAGGGCGAGTCCCACGATGGCCCGGCGCTGGGCCCGCAGCAGGACTGAGTCCGGATTCCCGTCTCCGGACTCCGGGGACGGGTAGTGCCGGCCGCTGGCCGGGTACGCGTCATCGCATGCGCGCTGCCGCTCCCACGTTTCGCGATGCGAATCGCGGGCCCCCTTACCGGCCTCCACACCCCGGCGCCTATGGCGCAGCCCCCGAACTCCGGGGGCGGGTAGTGCCGGCCGCTGGCC
>NZ_JBTMUR010000001.1:0-16164 GCF_054473855.1 Stenotrophomonas genospecies 3 | reverse complement strand
CCTTACCGGCCTCCACACCCCGGCGCCTATGGCGCAGCCCCCGAACTCCGGGGGCGGGTAGTGCCGGCCGCTGGCCGGCAACTCCATGATCTTCATTGAATTCCGCGCAACTGCCGGCCAGCGGCCGGCACGACCGGGCAAGGTGAACCGACCCCCCGCCCGGCGACTATGGGACAATAGGCCGCCCGCACGTCCGCGGCCGCCTCCCGATTCCGACAGAACCATGACGCAGCCTACCCGTCGCCAGTTGGCCAACGCCATCCGCTTCCTTGCCGCCGATGCGGTTGAAACCGCAAAGTCCGGCCACCCCGGCATGCCCATGGGCATGGCCGACATCGCCGAAGTCCTCTGGAACGACTATCTCCGCCATAACCCGAGCAACCCGCACTGGTTCAACCGCGACCGTTTCGTGCTGTCCAACGGCCACGGTTCGATGCTGCAGTACGCGCTGCTGCACCTGAGCGGATACGACCTGCCGATCGAGCAGCTGAAGCTGTTCCGCCAGCTGGGCAGCCACACCGCCGGCCACCCGGAACGCCACGAGACCCCGGGCGTGGAAACCACCACCGGCCCGCTGGGCCAGGGTTTCGCCAATGCCGTGGGCTTCGCCCTGGCCGAGAAGCTGCTGGCACAGCGCTTCAACCGCCCGGAACTGGAAGTGGTCGACCACCGCACCTGGGTGTTCATGGGCGATGGCTGCCTGATGGAAGGCGTGTCGCATGAAGCCGCTTCGCTGGCCGGTACCTGGGGCCTGCACAAGCTGGTCTGCTTCTGGGACAACAACCACATCTCCATCGACGGCAACGTCGAGGGCTGGTTCACCGACAATACCCCGGAGCGTTTCGAGGCCTATGGCTGGAACGTCGTGCGCGATGTCGATGGCCACGACCCGGAAAGCATCAAGGCCGGCATCGAGGCCGCGCTGTCGCAGAGCGACAAGCCGACCCTGATCTGCTGCCGCACCACCATTGGTTTCGGTTCGCCGAACAAGGCGGGCAAGGAATCCAGCCACGGCGCACCGCTGGGCAAGGACGAACTGGAAGCCACCCGCAAGCAGCTGGGCTGGGAATACGGTCCGTTCGAGATTCCGCAGGCGATCTACGACGGCTGGCGCGCCAATGGCGCCGGCACCCTGCGCCAGGCCGAGTGGGAACAGCTGTTCGACAAGTACGCCAGCCAGTACCCGGCTGAAGCGTCCGAGCTGACCCGCCGTTCGCACGGCGAGCTGCCGGCCGACTTCGTTGCCAAGGCCGATGCCTACATCGCCCAGGTAGCCGCTGAAGGCCCGACGATCGCTTCGCGCAAGGCCTCGCAGCTGGCCATCGAAGCCTACGCCCCGCTGCTGCCGGAAATCGTCGGCGGCTCGGCCGACCTGGCGCACTCCAACCTGACCCTGTGGAAGGGCAGCAAGTCGGTTGCCAGCGACGACGCCAACGCCAACTACGTGTACTACGGCGTGCGCGAGTTCGGCATGACCGCCATTGCCAACGGCCTGGCCCTGCACGGCGGCTTCATTCCGTTCGACGCCACCTTCCTGGTGTTCAGCGACTACGCCCGCAACGGCGTGCGCATGAGCGCGCTGATTCCGGCCCACGCCATCCACGTCTACACCCACGACTCGATCGGCCTGGGCGAAGACGGCCCGACCCACCAGCCGGTGGAGCACCTGGCTTCGCTGCGTTACATCCCGAACAACGACGTGTGGCGTCCGTGCGATGCGGTCGAGTCGGCGGTGAGCTGGAAGGCCGCGATCACCCGTCAGGACGGCCCGAGCTGCCTGGTGTTCAGCCGCCAGAACCTGCCGCACCAGCCGCGCGACGCCGAGCAGATCGCCCAGATCGAGCGCGGTGGCTACGTGCTGGCCGATGCCGCCGGTACCCCGGACGTGATCCTGATCGCCACCGGTTCGGAAGTTTCGCTGGCGACCGAAGCCAAGGCCCAGCTGGATGCGGCCGGCCTCAAGACCCGCGTGGTCTCGATGCCGTCCACCGACGTGTTCCTGCGCCAGGATGCGGCCTACCGTGAATCGGTGCTGCCGAACGCCGTGCGCAAGCGCGTGGCGGTGGAAGCCGGTGTCACCGGCTTCTGGCGCCAGTTTGTCGGCCTGGACGGTGCGGTGATTGGTATCGACACCTTCGGTGCCTCGGCCCCGGCCGACCAGCTGTACAAGCACTTCGGCATCACCACTGCCCACGTGGTGGAAGCCGCCAAGGCGCTGTAAGCAGCCTCGCGAAGCAGGAAGGGAAAGGCCGGCGCACGCCGGCCTTTTCTTTGCTCGAGAGAAAAGGGGACGGAGGGGATTAAGTCGTTTTTGCACAAACGACTTGATCCCCTCCGTCCCTTTTTCGTCCGGCATGTTGCGCCCTGCGGCACCAGTGTCGCGTTGGCCTCTTCATCTAGCCTGCATTCCTTGCGAAAAGGAGGGCCTGCCGAGGTACCCCCGGAAGTAGTCATGGACAAGAAGAGCGGCGCAGAAACCCATGGTGGATTTACGGGGTGTAAGGTGATGCCTTACACTGGCGCCGCATGATCGTCAGCTTCAGGCACAAGGGCCTGAAGGCGCTCTATGAGCGGGGCGACATGTCCGGAGTCCGTGCCGATCATGTGGCTCGGTTGCGGCGTTTGCTTCTGCAGCTGGATCAAGCCCGGCTGCCTGGAGACATGGGGCTGCCCGGAAATCGCCTGCACCCACTGCGCGGGAGCTATAGCGGCTACTGGGCTGTAAGTGTCTCGGCGAGTTGGCGATTGGTGTTCCGCTTTCGTGGGCTGGACGTCGAACTGGTCGATTACCTTGATTACCACTAGGAGTCTGCTCGATGCCGTTGCATGATCCACCGCATCCCGGAGAGTCGCTGCGCGAAGACATCCTGCCGGCGATAAGCATGTCGATCAGTGCGCTGGCGCAGCATCTTGGCTATTCGCGCGGACAGCTGTCGACCATCATCAACGGGCACGCTGGCATCTCCGCGGAACTTGCATTCCGCCTTGAGCTTGCAGGTCTGGGCAATGCCCGCATGTGGCTGGCGATGCAGGCGGCATACGACCTGTGGCAGGTCGAGCATCGAGCGCATCCACCGATTGCCCGTCTGTATCTTGAGGATGCAGTGAGGATAGAGCGGTAGATCTACGCCATGCGTGGATGAGAAAAAGGGGACGGAGGGGATTAAGTCGTTTATGCACAAACGACTTAATCCCCTCCGTCCCCTTTTTTCAGGCGGTGCGTGCCAGTGCGAGGCGCAGCAGTCTCGCGTCCAGGCGCTCGCCGAAATCCTTCGGTGCCTGCAGGCCCATGCGCTGCAAGTACACCGCATCGCCGTCGCCAGCCGGTTGCCGCAGCGCTGCCCAGACGGTACGCAGTTTGTCGCCGCGGGTCTGCGTGTTGGCCTTCAGCCAGCCCAGCGCTTTCACCAGCACCTGCTCGATCTCGTTGAAGTCGCTGCCCAACGGATAGTCGGGCAGGCTGCCATCGACGCGGAACGGTGCCAGTGCCGCGGACAGTGCCTGCGGCGTGTTGCGCTGCTGGCGCTCCGGATCCGGTTGTGCGGCGGCCAGCAGCTTGCGCGAAGTGTGTGCCTGCTGCAGCAGGCCGCCCTGGAACGGGGCCTCGGTGATTGCGGTCATCGCATGCACGCAGTCCTCGTCGGTCAGGCCGCGCAGGTCGGCGATGCCGTATTCGTTGAGGTAGATGTCGCGTAGATGGCGCGGGATGGTGGTGTGCCCGTAGTTCCAGCGCACGTTGGATTCCCGCTGGCCCTTGTCATCGCGCGCGGCGCGGAACATCAGCACGCTGCGCGCTTCCGGCAGCGCATGTGCCATCGCCACGAAGTTGTACTGACCACCCACGCCGGACACCACACGTCCATCATCCAGCGCATCCGACACCGCCGCGCCCAGCGCGGTGGCCATCATGCAGGAGTTGAAGAAGCGCGCGTGGCGGCGTTGCAGGCGTTCCAGTGTCTCGTTGCCACCGTACAGCTGGTTGATCTCGCTGATGCGGCGCATGCCGATCGCACGGCATTCGTCTTCCGGCAGCGTGCGCAACCACTCGTAGAACTCCGGCGAGCCCAGGTAGAAGGCGCCATGAAGGTACTCGCCTTCGGCAGCCAGGGTGGCGTGGTCGATGGACAGGGTGCTGCCGTTCTCGATGCGCTGCATCAGCGCCAGATCGTCGTGCACCTTGCGCTTGATCACGCCGGTCTGTACCAGCCGGCGGAAGCCCTCGTTGAGCATCTCGCTGCAGCCGTACAGGCCCACTTCGAACGGGTCCACGCCGCCGATTTCCTGCACCAGCGGGTGGCTGGCCAGCTGCGGATCCAGCGCATGCAGCACGCGCCGGTAGCGCGCGTTGTCGGTGTGGCGCAGCACCAGCGCATGGCTGAGCGCGTCGGCCAGCGTGCCGATGCCGATCTGCAGGGTGCCGCCGTCGCGCACCAGCGTGCTGGCATACAGGCCGATCGCGTAGTCGGCATCGCCGACCGGCTGCCGCGGCAGGCCGAACAACGCCGGGTACGGTGGTGGCGGGGTGATCACCAGATCGAAGAACGACACATCGACCGTGGCCGAGCCACCCAGGTAGGGTAGCTGCGGATCGATCTCGGCGATCAGCAGCGGGCGAGGCAGCCCGCGAGCGGTCATCGCATCCAGCGTGTCCTGGGTGATGTCGTTGTTGCACGACAGCGAGAGCCGGCGGTCGTTCGGCCGCATCGCCACCTTCTGCACGATCATCTGCGGCGCGCGCTGCGCCACCGCATCGGCGGCGTGGGTGTAGTTCAGGCTGGTATAGCTGGACTGCGCCTGCCGCGAGCCGAGCAGGGCGCCGGACTGCATGTAGAACTCTTCCACCTGCACATGTGCCGGCAACGCGTCGCGCGCGATCGCATCGGCATAGGCCAGGCGCGGGAAATCGTCGCCGAAATGGCGCTGCGCGAACGGCGCCATGAAGCGCGCTTCCAGGCCTTTGCCGCGCGCCTTCGGCGGGTTCAGCGACAGCGCGGTATACAGCTGCAGTGGCCGCGACGGATCGTGCTCGACGCGTGCGTAAAGGGCATTGAGCAGCCGATGCGGCTTGCCCAGTGCCAGCGGTGCCCCGATCCGCAGCGGCCCGTCCACGCGCGCAAACAACCAGTCGACGGCGGCGTCCAGGTCGGTGAGGTGTTCGGTCATGCGCGGCGGTCCTGCGTGTGGGGGAGTGCGGGCATTACAGCATGTCGGGCTTGAACCGCCGTCGACGGGAGACTTCGGCGCCAGACACCATGAACTGCCCATCGCCCCGGTAATGCATCGTGCGCGGTAGTTTCGGCCGGGGCGCAACATGGGCGCGTACGATTTCCCAGATGAACAGGTTGTTCGACGCCACCTGGCTGTCGTCGTACAAGCGGCATTCGAAGCACGAATGGCATTGGCCGACCAGCGGCGCGCCGACCTCGCGCGCGGGCAGCGCATCAAGCTCGAAACGGGCGAACTTGTCGACCTCGCGGCCGCTGCAGTTGCCGATGTCCACCACGGTATCGAGCAGTTCCACCCCCGGCACATTGATCACGCACTCGCCGCTGCCACGCGCCAGCGCATGGCTGTGGTTTGCGTCCCACAGGAAGGTGGCGACCAGCGAAGGCGAGAAGCCCATCACCATGTGCCAGCCCATCGTCATCAGGTTGCGCTGGCCGCGCCAGGCGGTGCTGACCAGCACGACCGGCCCGGGTTCGAGGAAGCGGCGGGCCTGCTCGACCGGGAATTCCTTCTTGGGCAGCGCTTTCATCCGGGGCCTGGGGCGGGAGGAATCGATGCTGGCGCAGCCGGGATGAACCTGGAGTCGAGGGGCTTGACAGACGATTCGATTACGCGCGTAATCGGGTCGTCGATTACGGATGTAAACCATGACCCCGATCAGCGAAGCCGAAGCCGTTGTGATGGAGGTGCTATGGCAGCAGGCACCGCGTAGCGCCGATGACGTGGTCGCCGCACTGGCCCACCGTGACTGGGCCGAGCCGACCATCAAGACCCTGCTCAACCGCCTGCTGACCAAGGGCGCGATTACTGCCGAGCGCGATGGCCGGCGCTACCTGTACCGGCCGCTGCTGCAGCGGCAGGCCTGGGTGGAGGCGCAGAGCCAGGACTTCATTGGTCGTGTCTTCGAAGGGCGCGTTGCGCCGCTGGTCGCGCACTTCAGCGAACGCGGCCAGTTGAGTGCGCAGGACATCGCCGAACTGAAGAAACTGATCCAGGAGCTGGACCATGACTGAGCTGCTCGATGGGCTGTGGCAGGCCAGCCTGTGGCTGGCGGTGGGCGTGGTCGTGCTGGCGGTGCTGCGACCCTTGCTGGTGCGACTGGGGGGCGTGGCGTTGGCCTACCGCAGCTGGTGGCTGCTGCCGTTGCTGCTGCTGGCACTGATGCTGCCGTTGCCGCAGGTGGCACTTCTGGAGCATGTGCCGACGCTGCCGCTGAAAGTGGTACCCGGCGCCGTCGAAGGCATGGCAGGGCAGTCGTTGCCGTGGGCCGGGCTGTTGCTGCTGGCATGGATGATGGGGGCGGTCCTTTGTCTGCTACGCGATCTACGTGCGCAGCGGCGCTTTGAACGTGGCATGGGCCAACTGTGTGCACGCGCAGATGGCAGCTGGCAGGCCAGCGCTGATCCCGGGCTGCCCGCGCTGGTCGGCCTGTGGCGTCCGCGCATCGTGGTAGGCCCGGACTTCGACCAGCAGTTCACCGCACAGGAGCAGGGACTGATCCTGCAGCACGAGCGCAGCCACCGTCGCAATGGCGATCACTGGGCCAATGGGGCGCTGCTGATGGCACGCGCGGTGTTCTGGTTCCATCCGCTTCTGCCGTGGGCCGCCCGCCGATTCCTGCGTGACCAGGAGCTGGCCTGCGATGCCCGCACCATTGCCCCGCAGCCTGCGCTGCGCGGTCTCTACGCCAGCACGCTGCTGAAGGCGCAGCTGGTCCATCCGGTTGCGCCAGCGGTCTGCCATTGGCGCAGCCAACCCGTGTTGAAGGAGCGTATCGCCATGTTGAAGCAGTCCAAGCGGAAGGCATTGCCGTGGGTGTCGGGGCAGGTGCTGGTGGTCGGGTTGTGTCTGGGAATGGGCGCGGTGGCGTGGGCCAGCCAGGGTGGCGCGACGGGCGTGCCGTCGATCAGCGTCGAGCCGTTCGAACATGCTGAAGAAGATGCGGCCAAGGCGGGGCTGGACCGTCCGATCCAGGTCGACAAGATGCCGCCACCGTCCTATCCGAAGTCCGCCATCGAACAGCGCCAGGTGGGCGTGGTGAACCTGCGCGTGGACGTGGATGCCAACGGCCATCCGACTGACGTCCAGGTGCTCAGTGCAACCAATCCGGGTGTGTTCGATGCGGTGTCGATCGCCGCTGCGCGGAGCTGGACCTATCGTCCGGCGATAAAGAACGGAAAGCCCGTTGCAGGGGCTGTGAAGATTCCGATCACCTATGCCATGGACAACACCGAGGACTCCCAGTGAAGACCGCGCCGCTGTTGATGATGGCGGCGCTGTTGGCAGGATGCGCGACCCAGGATCGCCTGACCACCGTTGATACCCGCAGCGAGAATGTCGGCCATCAGCGCCTGCAGCCGCAGGCGGGCGGTGGCAGTGGGCAGTTGCAGGTGTATTCGCTGGGTGCGACCGAGGGTTACCGGATGCCACAGCTCTACGCGGCACCGGACCCGGAGGTCGGCGATCGTGATCCGCGCGCGGAACTGGCGCCGACTACGATCTGCCTGCAGGTGGTGGTGGATGCGCAGGGCAGCGTCGAACGCAGCATGCCGCTGACCGATCGCCAGGACTGTGCCGCAGGGGCTGCACGCGAGAATGCGCCCCTGCTGCAGGCTGCGCAGGACGCCGTGGCGATGTGGAAATACTCGTCCGCAGCGGTCTGCCACTTCGCGGCTGGCAAGGTGCCTGCCGACCGTGGCGACTGTCGCGGCGCCGAGCGCGTCGAGCCGGTGGCGGTCACCCTGCAGTATGCCTTCACCTTCGAGATCGTGAAGGGACAGCACGTGGTGCGTACGCAGGGAAAATGACCGCTTGCGATGACCGGGGTAGCGCCGGGCCATGCCCGGCGAGCGCAGCGGTGTGTGTCAGGCACCGCCCTGGATGTTGGCCTTCACCGCGGGCTGCATCAGCTTGGGTTCTTCCAGCGTCGCATCGCGTGCCTGGCGCACGCTGACGAACTCCGCCTCGGCCACGCCGTCATGCACGTGGATGTTGTGTGCGCGCTGCTCGCCGATGGTGGTCTCGTTGGCGAATGCGCGGCCGCCGGGGCCGTAGTCGTGGCAGACGAACACGCGCGTCGCATCGGGCAGCGCCAGCAGGCGCTGGATTGAACGGTACAACTGCGCGGCGTCGCCACCTGGGAAATCGCAGCGGGCGGTACCGCCGTCGGGCATGAACAGCGAGTCGCCGGTGAACAGCGCATCGCCGATCAGGTAGGCGATGCTGTCGCTGGTATGGCCGGGCACGGCGATCACCTGACAGCGCAGTTCGCCCAGAGCAAAGGTTTCGCTATCGCTGAACAGGTGATCGAAGATGTCATCGGCCGCAGGAAGCTGCAGGCCGTAGCGCGGTGCGAAGGTGGCCTGCACCGCGCGGATGCCTTCGCCGATGGCCAGCGTGGCCTGCGGGAAGCGCTCCTTCAGGCGGCGCCCAGCCGACACATGGTCGGCGTGGGCATGGGTTTCCAGCAGCCAGCGCAGCTGCAGGCCCTGTTGTTCGATGGCCTGCAACGCGGCATGCAGCGGCGCTTCACTGCTGGCGTCGGTATCCGGGTCGTAGTCCAGGACCGGGTCGATCAGCGCTGCCTCGCCGCTGGCCGGGTCGCTGACCAGATAGCTGAAGGTGTTGCTGTCACGGTGGAAGAACGACTGCACCTGGACCGGCATCGGAACTCTCCTCAGCGCGTGCCGAGCACGCGGTTCAGCAACTGCGCCAGGTTTTCACCGGCCAGTCGCAGCTGCGCTTCGGCCAGCGGCCGGTAGCGCTCGGTGTATTCGTCACCGATTTTACGCGAGGCCGGATAAACGCCAGCTTGCATGGAGATGCGGCAGCTGGCTTCGGCCCACGTCTGCGGGTCGCGCTGCGGGTTGGACTGGCGCGCCAGCTTCGGCGCGCGCTGGCTCTGCAGCAGCGGGAGATAGCCGGCGTCGTCCAGCTTGCGGGTGTTGAGCATGCCGCTGTCCCACAGCGAGTGCAGGTTGGTACCGCGGTTGCCGAACTGCAGCTGGAAGTCGTTGCCGCCCTTGTCGTGGGCGTAACCGGCGTGCATCGGCTGGTGGATGTCGCCGACCAGGTGCACGACGAACTTCAGCGCCTGCAGGCGCTCGCCGTCGGTCAGGCTGCGGTCGCCAAGGATGGCGCTCTGTGCCTTCAGGGCCTCGACGATGCAGTTGCCGTTCTTGCAGTGCTTCGGTGCTTCGTAGTGGCAGTTGTCTTCGGCGATGTTGACGTAGTGCCAGCCGGCCGAGCGACGGCCCAGGCCCGGGTCTTTGGCGCGCAGCTGGTCGGCCCACGGCGCGATGCTGGCCAGGGTGGCATCCGGTTCGGTAGCCAGCAGGCGGTCCACTTCGGCGCGGGCGGTGGGGTTGAGGCGGGCGTCGGCGACTTCGGCGACAAGGCGGTGGCCTTGCGCGCCCCAGGCATGGGCGGGGGCGGAGACGGAGAGCAGGGCCGGCGCCAGGGCGGCGGCGAGGAACAGGGAGTGCAGGGCTTTCATGCGCACATTCTAGCGGGGGCAGGTGGATTGAAGAGCGGCGCGTTCCTGTTCCGAAGGGGGAGCGCAGCGGGAGGGGCTCCGTTCCCCGCCTCGCCCCCGCTCCGAAACCGCTTCAGTCCCAGGAACAAAAAAGCCCCGGCAATCACCGGGGCAACATGCTGCGAGGGTTTTGCGTGTAGCGGGGGAGCGGGGGCGAAGCCCCCGCGCTCAACACACCGCTTAGAACTTGAAGACGTACGAAGCGCCGTAGACCAGCGGATCGATGTTGACCGTGCCGATCTTCTCGCCGTTCAACTTCACCTTGCTGTCGATGTCGATCCAGCGCATGTCCACGCGCAGTGCGCCCTTCTCGCCGATCGCGAAGTCCACGCCCGCATGCGCGGCCATGCCCCACGAATCCTGCAGCTTCAGGCGGCTGTCCTTCAGCGCACCGGTGGTGTCTTCGCTGAAGAAGGTCGTGTAGTTCACGCCCGCACCGATGAACGGCGACACCTTGCCCTTGCTGTTGAAGTGGTACTGCACGGTCACCACCGGCGGCAGCTGCTTGGTGCTGCCCACGCGGCCCAGGCCGTTGATGTTGATGTCGTGCTTGAACGGCAGCGCGGCCAGCACTTCGATGCCCAGGTTGTCGGCGATGAAGTACTCACCGGTGATGGTCGGCTTGACGTCGTTGTCGACGTCGACCTTCAGGGTGTGGTTGGCCAGCCAGCCGTTGTTCGACTTCGGGGCCACCTGGTGCACGCCGGCGGAGAGGGTCCAGTCGCCCTTGGACTGGGCCATGGCCGGGGCGGCGGCGAGGGACAGGGCGGCGGCCAAGCTGGCCACGATCAGGGGGGAGGTCTTGCGCATGGGGGTGATCTCGTTGCTGGGTGGATGCAGCCAGTCTCGGCCTCACATCGCGCTAACGCTTTGATCCGGATCAAATCCTGTCCGCCGGCCTGCTGCCTGCCGGGGCTGGCCGGCGGTGGCCAGCCCCGGTTTGCTAGACTTGTGGGCCCTATCCATCCCGCCGCACCCGTCGCGGCCGCAGGAGCTTGAGAACATGGCAATCAAGGTTGGTATCAACGGTTTCGGTCGCATCGGGCGTAACGTCCTGCGCTCGGCGGTGCTGAACTTCGGCGACGACATCGAAATCGTGGCCATCAACGATCTGCTGGAGCCGGACTATCTGGCGTACATGCTCAAGTACGACTCCGTGCACGGCCGTTTCAAGGCTGACGTGGCGGTGCAGGGCAACGACCTGCTGGTCAACGGCAAGAAGATCCGCCTGACCCAGGAACGCGACCCGGCCAACCTGAAGTGGAACGAAGTGGACGTGGACGTGGTGATCGAATCCACCGGCCTGTTCCTGACCAAGGAAACCGCGCAGAAGCACATCGATGCCGGCGCCAAGAAGGTCATCATGTCGGCCCCGTCGAAGGACGACACGCCGATGTTCGTCTACGGCGTGAACGACAAGACCTACGCCGGCCAGGCGATCGTCTCAAACGCGTCGTGCACCACCAACTGCCTGGCCCCGCTGGCCAAGGTCATCAATGACAAGTGGGGCATCAAGCGTGGCCTGATGACCACCGTGCATGCGGCTACCGCTACCCAGAAGACCGTCGATGGCCCGTCCAACAAGGACTGGCGTGGTGGCCGCGGCATCCTGGAGAACATCATTCCGTCGTCCACCGGTGCGGCCAAGGCCGTCGGCGTGGTCATCCCGGAACTGAACAAGAAGCTGACCGGCATGAGCTTCCGTGTCCCGACCTCGGACGTGTCGGTGGTCGACCTGACCGTCGAGCTGGAAAAGGAAGCCACCTACGCCGAGATCTGCGCCGAAGTGAAGGCACAGAGCGAAGGCCCGCTGAAGGGCATCCTGGGCTACACCGAAGACAAGGTCGTGGCCACCGATTTCCGCGGCGAGACCTGCACCTCGGTGTTCGACGCCGAAGCCGGCATCGCCCTGGACGGCACCTTCGTCAAGCTGGTCACCTGGTACGACAACGAGTGGGGCTACTCGAACAAGTGCCTGGAAATGGCCAAGGTCGTCGCCGCCAAGTAAGGCCGGCCAAGATCGCGCACGGACCCCGGCCTGGCCGGGGTTCGTCGTTTATGGGGCCAGCCCTGTCGTAGCATGGGGCGGTCGACCGCTGCCGCTGGGGCGCGGGATTGCAATGGAAGCATGCAATGGAAGCATTGATAGCCCTGGTGGTACTGGTTCTGCTGGCCATCCCGCTGCTGCTGGTGGTGGCGCTGGTGATGATTGCCGGCCTGCGCCGCCGAGTGGCCGCGCTGGAAGGTGCCTTGGCCACCGCGCCGGCCGCCCGCCCGGCTGCAGCCGAGCCTGCGCCGGAACGGGCTGCGCCCATGCCTGCGGCTGGCGCCGATCCGCCGTTCCTGCGGCCGGTGGCGGCTGCCGCGCCGCCTCCCCCCCAGCCAACGCCGCCGCCGGTGCACGAACCGGTGCCTGCGGCAGCGGAGGCGCCGCGCCCGGTCACGCCACCGCCGGTGCCACCCGTGCCAGTGCAGCCGCCGTTGCCTTCCGAACCGACGCTGCCGAATTTCATCGAGCGCGGCATCGGAGCGGTCAAGCGCTGGTTCACCGAGGGCAACGTGCCGGTCAAGATCGGCATGCTGGTGCTGCTGGCCGGTGTTGCCGCGCTGTTGAAGTACGTCAGTGACCAGGGCTGGCTGGTGCTGCCGATCGAGCTGCGCCTGGCCGGTGTCACCGTGGGTGCGCTGGGCCTGCTGGCGTTCGGTTGGCATCAGCGCGAGCGCCGGCGCTTGTTCGCACTGGCGCTGCAGGGCGGTGCCATCGGCGTGCTGCTGCTGACCATCTTCGCCGCGTTCAAGCGGTTCGAGCTGCTCAACCCCGGGTTTGCCTTCGCCAGTTCGATCGCGCTGGTGGCCGGGCTGTGCGTGCTGGCGGTGGTGCAGAACTCGCGCACGCTGGCGGTGCTGGGCATCCTCGCAGGCTTCATGGCACCGCTGTGGCTGTCCACCGGCAGCGGCAACCACGTGGGGTTGTTCAGCTACTACGCGGTGCTCAACGCCGGCATCTTCGCCATTGCCTGGTTCCGGCCGTGGCGCGCGCTGAACCTGCTGGGCTTCGCCTTCACCTTCGGCATCGGTACGTTCTGGGGCGTGCTGCAGTACGCGCCGGACAAGTTCAGCAGCACCGAGCCGTTCCTGCTGCTGTTCTTCGCCTTCTACCTGCTGATCCCGCTGCTGTACGCACGCCGGCAGCCCGCCGGGCGGCGTGACCTGGTCGACGGCAGCCTGGTGTTCGGTACGCCCTTGGTCGCCTTCTCGCTGCAGGCCGGCATGCTGCACGAGCAGCCGATGACGCTGGCGCTGTGCGCACTGGGCCTGGCGGCGATCTACGCCGTACTGGCGCGGGCACTGATTGCGCGCGCGTCGTACACCGTGCTGGCGCAGTCGCATGCGGTGCTGGCGGTGGGCTTCGCCACGCTGGCGGTGCCGCTGGCCTTGTCGGCGCGTGCCACCGGCGCGGTGTTCGCGCTGGAAGGTGCAGGCCTGGCCTGGCTGGGCCTGCGCCAGAAGCGCTGGCTGCCGCAGGTGTCCGGTGCGTTGTTGCAGATGGGCGCGGCGTTCGCTTTCGTGGCCGGTGGCGATCACTGGCATGAGGACCTGCGCTTCCTGCTCAACCCGACCGCGATCGGTGCATTGCTGCTGGCCGTTGCCGGCTTCGCGTCGGCCTGGAGCTACCAGCGCAGGCAGCGCCACGAGATTGCCTTGGTCTACTACCTGTGGGGCCTGCTGTGGTGGCTGGGTGGCCTGGTGCACGAGATCACCCGGTTCTTCCCGTACCGCATCGAAGTGGATGCACTGCTGGTGCTGGCTGCCGTTACCGCATGGCTGGCCGCCGAAGTACAGCGGCGCCAGCCGGCGCGTGCGCTGGGGGTGACCGCACTCGCGATGCTGGCGCTGGGCTTCCCACTGGCGCTGATACAGAGCGACGCGCACCATCAGCCGTTCGCCGGCTACGGCGCGCTGGCCTGGGCGGTGTTCGCGGTGCTGGGCGTGCGCACGCTGCTGTGCCTGCGCCAAGGCGGCAATACCGTGGCACGCATCGCGCAGTTCCTGTGGTGGCTGCTGTGGCCGTCGCTGCTTTCGCTGCTGGCCCTGTGGGGCGGTGGTGAAGCCGGGCTGGCACAGGGCTGGACCACGTTGCTGGTGACGCTGCCGTGGCTGCTGATGGCGGCGCTGTCGCTGTGGCGCTGGAATGCGCTGCGCTGGCCGCTGGGTGCAGCGTTCGACCGCGTGCGCCAGCCGCTGCAGTGCGTGCTGTTCGGCCTGTTGTCGATCGGCTGGCTGTCCGGCCAGCTGCTGCCGGGCGATGCTGCGCCGCTGCTGTGGCTGCCGGTGCTGAATCCGGCGGAGATCGGGCAGTGGCTGAGCCTGCTGCTGCTGGCGCGTTGGCTGTACAGCGATCAGGCGCCGCAGGCGCTGCTGGGTATCCGCATGCCGCTGCTGTCACTGGCAACCTTCGTCGCGTTGACCAGCGTTGTGCTGCATGGCGTGCATCAGTGGGGCGGCCTGTCCTGGAACGCGTCGATGATGCGCTTCAGCCTGGCGCAGACCAGCCTGACCGTGCTGTGGAGCGTGCTCGGCGTGATTGCCTGGGTGTGGGGCTCGCGCCGTGGCCAGCGCGTGTTGTGGATGGTGGGTGCGGTGCTGATGGGCGTGGTGCTGGCCAAGCTGGTCATCGTCGATCGCCAGCACCTGGGCAACCTGCTGGGCATCGCATCGTTCATCGCCTACGGCCTGCTGTGCACGGTCGTGGGTTATCTGGCACCGGCACCGCCGAGCGCGGCGCCGACCGTGGAGGAAAAACAATGAAGACGTGGAGCAGGGCGCTGCTGCCGGCGATGTTCGGCATGCTGGCCGCCGTCACCGCACAGGCCGCCGATTACCGTACCCAGTACGCCGAGCAGTGGCCGCTGACGTTGTCCAGCGCACAATCGGGTGCCTACCGTGTTGTGCTGGAACCGGCGATCTACCGTCGCGCCGGTAGTGCGGACCTGGGTGATGTGCAGGTGTTCAATGCCGCCGGCCAATCGTTGCCGTCGGCCTTGCTGGCGCCGGACCAGCCGCTGGCACAGCCGCCGGTGCAGCGTGAGCTGCCGTGGTTCGCGTTGCCGCCGCTGGCCGAAGCGCAGCGCAACGACCTGCAGTTGCTGACCGAGCGCGATACCGATGGCCGCGTACGCCGGGTCGAGGCGCGTGTGGGTGGTGGCGCGGTAGCGAACGGGCAGGGCGGTTGGCTGATCGATGCCAGCGTGCTCGGCCAGCAACCATTGGCGGCACTGGTGCTGGATTGGGCGGACAGTGGCCAGCCGTTGCAGGCACAGGTGCAGCTGGACGTCAGCGACGACCTGCAGCACTGGCGTGCGATTGGCCGCGACATTCCGCTGGTGGATCTGCAGCGCGCCGGCAAGCGCCTGCTGCAGCGCCGTCTGCAGGTGGATGGTGAAGCGCGCTATCTGCGTGTGCTGGCGCAGGGCGATGCCCGTCTGCCAACGTTGCGCAGCGTACTGGCCGAGCTGCCGCCGGCACCGGCCACACTGCCGTGGGAGTGGCTGTCGCTGGAACCGACCTCGAAGCGCAAGGGCGAATACACCTTCGAGATGGATGGCCGCTTCCCGGCGGCGCGTGCTGACGTGGCCAGCACCGACAACAGCCTGGTGCAGTGGACATTGTTCAGCCGCGATGACGAGAGCGCGGAATGGCAGCGCCGTAGTGCACCGTGGATTGCCTATCAGCTGCAGCAGGGCGCGCAGGGCCAGCGTCAGCAATCGGCTGCGCAGCCGCTGGGCGGCGTGCATCGGGATCGTTATTGGAAGCTGGTAGCGAATCCGGCTGAAACGGCGACGGCTCCAACCCTGCGTCTGGGTTATCAGCCGGAAGTGCTGGTGTTCCTGAGCCAGGGCGCGGCGCCGTATGCGCTGGCGGTGGGCAGCTCGACTGCGCGCCGGATGGAGGCGCCGATCGGTGTGCTGATCGAGGAGCTGCGGCAGCGCAATGATCCGTCGTGGCAGCCGACGCTGGCGCGCCTGGAAGGCAGCCCGGAACCGCTGGCCGGTGAGTCGGCACTGAAGCCGCAGCACGACTGGAAGTCGTGGCTGCTGTGGGCGTTGCTGGGGCTGGGTGTGTTGGTTGTTGGCGGCCTGGCGGTCAGTCTGCTTCGGCAGAAGCCTGCGCCTTCGGCGTAGGTTCCGGCGAACGGCGCAGCCCCTCGTGGGTGGGGTTGGTCGTGCAAAGCAAAAGCAAAAGCCGCGCTTGGCCGGGCGGGGTAGGTTCGCGGGGGACGCCGCAAGTACGTCCTTGTAGGCTTGGCAGCCGCATCCATGCGGCTGACTGATCTGGCCCCCTGAAAACGGACGCCATGAAGCCGTTTCAGGCGGCAGCCCGGAGCTGCCGGGCGTAGTTGTTAG
>NZ_JBTMUR010000019.1:0-55997 GCF_054473855.1 Stenotrophomonas genospecies 3 | reverse complement strand
AGTTTGAAACGTGCGTCATATCTGTTCATGTAACCCTCGGGGTTGGATCTGACGTCCAACTCCCGGGGGTCACTTCATGGACGGGTTTACGGCGTGTCCTGCAACCCCACCCCACCTCGCCAGCCCACGGAAACCCTGCTTTTGCCGTTGCCGTTGCCGTTGATCCGGCAGGTGCCGGGCCGCAGGCCCGGCCGAACCCCTCAATTACGCTGGAACAGCGCCTGCACATCCTTCCGGAACGCCGCCTGGCTGTCCGCCCGGCTGTAGAACATGTGCCCGCCCGGATAACTGCGCACCTGCACCCGGTCCGGATTGCTGCCCATCGCCGGCATCTGGTCCACCGTCAGGATCGACCCCATGAACGGGCACGACAGATCATTCCAGCCATGCACGATCAGCACCTGCAGATGCGGATCGATCGCCACCGCCTGCCGCAGCTGGGTCACCGCGCCCTGGCGCAGCTCGCCGTTGCGGTCCCACAGCCGGTTCACGTCGTAGTTCAGCGCCTGGTAGCGTGCATCCACCTTCCAGCCGACCACGCGCGTCACGAAGTCGACCATCGCGGTGGTGGTCGGCGCGATGATGCTGTCCAGCAGCGGATCGTTGGCGCGCTGTTCCGGATCATTCGGGAACGGATCGAACGCGGTCACGTTGGAGTCGTAGCGGCTGCCCAGCGTGCCCTTGTCGCGGAATACCTCACGCAGATAGGCCTGCGTCTCCAGTCGGCCACCGGCGCGGCGCACGAACTGCGCATCCAGCCCGGTCAGCTCGGTCACCCGGCGCAGCATCGCCTCGGTCGCCTGCGGATCGCTGCGGCCCTTCATCAGCGCAGTGGCGTAGTCGCCGCGGGTGTATTCCACCACGTCGCGCATCGCCGCATCGGTCAGTTTGCCCTGGCGCTCCAGGTGCGCTGCAGCGATCGACGGCAGCGTCTGCATCCACGCCATCGGCGAGACATCGGCGTTGTCTTCCAGGGTCGGGCTCAGGTAGGGCGACACCAGCACCAGGCCGTTCATCGCCACGCCCAGGCGGGTCTGCAGGAAGTGGGTGATGCGCGGGCCGCGGTAGCCGCCGTAGCTCTCGCCGGTCAGGTACTTGCGTGCACCCATGCGCTGGTTGCGCAGCAGCCAGTCGTAGATCGAGCGCGACAGGTATTCGATGTCGGCGCTGGGGTTGTACAGCTGCTTCTTCGCCTCGTCATCGCCGATGCGCGCACGGCTGAAGCCAGTGCCGACCGGGTCGATGAACACCAGGTCGGTGAAGTCCAGCCAGGTGCCGGGGTTGTCGTGCAGGGTGGCCGGCGCCGATGCGCTGTCCCCCTCCGAACCAAAGGTGACCACCTTGGGTCCGATCGCGCCCATGTTGAGGTAGACCGACGATGCACCCGGGCCGCCATTGAGCGCGAAGGTCACCGGCCGGTCCTTGCCCGGCATCGTGTAGGCGGTGAACACCACATCGGCGATCACCTTGCCCTTGGCATCGCGTACCGGCAGGGTGCCGACGGTGGCGGTGTAGTCCAGGGTGCGGCCGGCCAGGCGCATGCTCTGGCGGACCGAGGCGTCGGCGGGCAGCGCAGGCGCTTCGGTCTTGTCGTCTTTCGGGTCGGGCTTGGCCTCGGCGTCGGGCGCGGCCAGCACGCTGGCAGGGGCGATGAGCAGGCCGACGCAGAGCGCGGCAGTGTGCAGCAGGGACTTCATGGCACCGGATCGGCAGCGGAAGGGGGTTCCGATGCTAGGCCGGTGGCGGCCCATGCCGTATGTGTCCAAAGGCATGGCCGCGCGTCGAGGCCGCCAGTGGCCAGATTGGGTCAAGCGGGCAGGGTGGTGCGCAGTTCGTCGTCGGCCAGCAGGCCGTATACCGCCGAATCGGACAGTTCGCCCTGGATGCGCCAGCGCTGCCGCAGCACGCCCTCCAGGTGGAAGCCCAGCCGTTCAAGCACGTGTGCCGAGGGCCGGTTGCGCGGGTCGACTTCGGCTTCCACGCGATGCAGGCGCAGGGTCTGGAACAGGTAGTCCAGCAGATGCTGCAGCGCTTCGTGCATGTAGCCCTGGCCTTGCCTGTCGGGGGCCAGAAGGTAGCCGATCTCGGCACGAGCGGCATCGCGATCCAGGGCGAACACCACGCAGATGCCCAGCAACGGGCCATCCAGCGTTTCGCGCACGGCCAGCTTGAGCTGGGTGCCGGTGGCCTGTGCCGCCAGGTCATCGTCGATCTGCGCGCGCGCTTCGGCCGGTCGTGTCCACGCCGGGTGGTTCCAGAACCGCATCACGTCCGGATCGGACTGGATCGCGAACAGGGCGGCCGCATCGTCGCGGCGGATCGGGCTCAGGACCAGGCGCGCGCTGTGCAGCGGCAGGCCCGGGAACAGCAGCGAGTGGCTGGCCAATACGATGGTCCACACAGATGGACGCGCATTATGGCGCCGCCGGGTTTGCCGATGGGGGCGTAATGCCAAGGGCACATGAACCGGCATTACCGGGCGATGGGGCCAGAGCCGTTTCCCTGCAGGAAACGGATCCGGCCCCGCGTCGGGTCAGACTTCCAGCGAAGCCAGATCGCCCTTGCTCTCCAGCCAGCCCTTGCGGTCGGAGGCGCGCTTCTTGGCCAGCAGCATGTCCATCAGCGAGCTCGTCTGCTCGCGATCGTCCACGGTCAGCTGCACCAGGCGGCGCGTATCCGGGTGGATGGTGGATTCACGCAGCTGCGGCGGGTTCATCTCGCCCAGGCCCTTGAAGCGGGTCACGTTGATGGCGCCCTTGATCTTCTCGCGTTCGATCTTGTCCAGCATCGAGCGCTTTTCTTCTTCATCCAGGGCGTAGAACACCTGCTTGCCCACGTCGATGCGGAACAGCGGCGGCATCGCCACGAACACGTGGCCGGCATCGACCAGCGCCGGGAAGTGCTTCAGGAACAGTGCGGTCAGCAGGGTTGCGATGTGCAGGCCGTCGGAGTCCGCGTCGGCCAGGATGATGACCTTGCCGTAACGCAGGCCGCTGATGTCGTCCTTGCCGGGGTCGCAGCCGATGGCGATGGCCAGGTTGTGTACTTCCTCCGAGGCCAGCACGCTGTTGGACGAGACTTCCCAGGTGTTCAGGATCTTGCCGCGCAACGGCATGATGGCCTGGAAGTCCTTGTCGCGGGCCTGCTTGGCACTGCCCCCTGCCGAGTCGCCTTCCACCAGGAACAGCTCGGTACGCGACAGGTCCTGGCTGATGCAGTCGGCCAGCTTGCCGGGCAGGGCCGGGCCCTGGGTGACCTTCTTGCGGACGACCAGCTTCTCGGTCTTCAGGCGTGCGCTGGCGCGCTCGATGGCGATCTGCGCGATTTTCTCGCCCAGCTCGACGTTCTGGTTCAACAGCAGGCTGAAGGCATCGTGGGCGGCGCCTTCAACGAAGCCGGCGGCCTGGCGCGAGGACAGGCGTTCCTTGGTCTGGCCACTGAACTGCGGGTCGGTCATCTTCAGCGACAGCACGAACGACACGCGGTCCCACACGTCTTCCGGGGCCAGCTTGACGCCGCGCGGCAGCAGGTTGCGGAAGTCGCAGAACTCGCGCAGCGCCTCGGTCAGGCCGGTACGCAGGCCGTTGACGTGGGTGCCGTGCTGGGCGGTGGGAATCAGGTTGACGTAGCTTTCCTGCACCAGCTCGCCTTCCGGCAGCCAGGCCACGGCCCAGTCCACCACCTCGGTGTCCTTCTTCAGGTTGCCGACGAACAGGTCGGCCGGCAGCGATTCGCGTTCGCCCAGTTCCAGCTTCAGGTAATCGCGCAGGCCGTCTTCGTAGTACCAGGTGTCGACTTCACCGGTGGCCTCATCGGTCAGCTTGACCGTCAGGCCCGGGCACAGCACGGCCTTGGCGCGCAGCAGGTGCTTCAGCGCGCGCACCGCGAACTTGGGCGTGTCGAAGTATTTCGGGTCAGGCCAGAAGCGCACGCGGGTGCCGGTGTTCTTCTTGCCGACGCTGCCGACCACTTCCAGCGGCGTGGCGCGGTCGCCGTTGCGGAAGGTGATGCGGTGCTCGGCACCTTCGCGCTTGATGTGCACTTCCACCAGGGTCGACAGCGCATTGACCACGCTGACGCCGACGCCGTGCAGGCCGCCGGAGAAGGTGTAGTTGTTGTTGCTGAACTTGCCGCCCGCATGCAGGCGGGTGAGGATCAGCTCGACACCCGGGATCTTCTCTTCCGGATGGATGTCCACCGGCATGCCGCGGCCGTCATCGCTGACCTCCACGCTGCCGTCCTTGTACAGGGTGATCTCGATCGAGCGGGCGTGGCCAGCGAGGGCCTCGTCCACCGAGTTGTCGATCACTTCCTGCGCCAGGTGGTTCGGGCGCGCGGTGTCGGTATACATGCCGGGACGGCGCTTGACCGGGTCAAGGCCGGACAGGACTTCAATATCGGCGGCGTTATAACGGGCGTTCATCTGTCTTCGAAAGCTTGGAGCGACGGGCAAGTGTGGGGTCTGGCACGGGATTTTGCACGCCTGCGGTTCAGTCTCGGCGACGCAGAGGGGGTAAAATGGCAGCTGCTGGAATCTGAACACCGGCGACCCCCGTTGGGTCGAAACGTCCAAGCCATACCGCGAGGAGGACCTCATGAAGAAGTTGCTGACCATTGCGATCCTGGCCGCTGCCGCCGTTGCAGTGCCGCTGGTGGTGGCGCAGAACGCCGGCCAGCCGGCCCCGCAGCAGGGTGACCAGGCCGACAAGGCGCAGGCCGAGGCCGATGCCAAGGCCAAGCGTCGGGCCCAGGCCAATGCCGAAATGAAGGCGCAGGGCCAGCCGGCCCCGCAGCAGGAAGAGGAAGAGGAAGCGCGCAAGAAGCGCTGATCCCGCCCCCTGCCAGGCGCCCTTGCGACAAGGGTTGCGCTCCGGAACGCCCCGCTTTGCGGGGCGTTTCTTTTTAGTGGCGTGCCATCTGCCTCTTGGGTTGGCGGCCATCAATCTGTAAACTATGGCTTTCCGGGAGTAAGTGCGTGTCCACCATTTGCGAATGGGCTGGAGCGGCCAAGCGTGGCTTCCAGCATGGCGGGTCGCAGGTGACGGTCGATTTGACCGGCACGGTCGCCCCGACCTCGCACGGTGGTCCCCGTCCGGCGCCTGCCGTCGCACGGATCCGCACCTCCCTCGCTGCCACAGCGAACCGGAAAACCCCCTCTGAGCACCATGCCTGCCCTCCGGGCGCGCGTGGTGCTGCCGTTTTCCATTTCCAGACAGGATGCTTGCAGCCATGACTCCCTTGATTTTCGTAACCGGCGGCGTGGTGTCCTCGCTCGGCAAAGGCATTGCCGCCGCGTCACTGGCCGCCATTCTCGAAGCCCGTGGCCTGAAGGTCACGATGATGAAGCTCGACCCGTACATCAACGTCGACCCGGGCACCATGAGCCCGTTCCAGCACGGTGAGGTCTACGTCACCGACGACGGCGCCGAGACCGACCTCGACCTGGGCCACTACGAGCGCTTCGTGCGCACCCGCCTGAGCCGCAAGAACTCGGTCACCACCGGCCGCATCTACGAGAACGTGATCCGCAAGGAGCGCCGTGGCGACTACCTGGGCGCGACGGTGCAGGTCATTCCGCACATCACCGACGAGATCCGCCGCTGCATCGATGAAGCCACCGAAGGCTACGACGTGGCGCTGGTCGAGATCGGCGGTACTGTCGGCGACATCGAGTCGCTGCCGTTCCTGGAAGCGATCCGCCAGGTGCGCACCGAGCGTGGCCCGGAGAAGGCGCTGTTCATGCACCTTACCCTGGTGCCGTACATCGGCGCCGCCGGCGAGCTGAAGACCAAGCCGACCCAGCATTCGGTGAAGGAGCTGCGCTCGATCGGCATCCAGCCGGACGTGCTGCTGTGCCGCTCCGAGCAGGCGGTGCCGGATTCGGAGCGCCGCAAGATCGCCCAGTTCACCAACGTCTCCGAGCGCGCGGTGATCAGCGTGCCGGACGTGGACGTCCTGTACCGCATTCCGTCGGGCCTGCACGCGCAGGGCCTGGACGAGATCGTGGTCAACCAGCTGAAGCTGGCCGACAAGGCCGGCCCGGTCGACCTGTCGATGTGGGAAGACGCGGTCGACGCGACCCTGCATCCGCTGGACGAAGTGACCATCGCCGTGGTTGGCAAGTACGTCGATCACCAGGATGCCTACAAGTCGGTCGGCGAAGCCCTCAAGCACGGCGGCCTGCGCCAGCGCACCAAGGTCAACCTGAAGTGGCTGGAAGCACAGGACCTGGAAGGCACCGGCATGGCCGCACTGGCCGATGTCGACGGCATCCTGGTGCCGGGTGGTTTCGGTGACCGTGGTTTCGAAGGCAAGGTGCTGACCTCGAAGTTCGCCCGCGAGCAGCACGTGCCGTACTTCGGCATCTGCTACGGCATGCAGGCGGCCGTCGTCGATTACGCGCGCAACGTGGTCGGCCTGGAAGGTGCCAACAGCACCGAGAACGACCGCCAGTCGCCGAACCCGGTGATCGGCCTGATCACCGAATGGCGTACGGCAACCGGCGACGTCGAAAAGCGTGATGACAAGAGCGACCTCGGTGGCACCATGCGCCTGGGCCTGCAGGAACAGCGCCTGAAGCCGGGCACGCTGGCCCGTGAGCTGTACGGCAAGGACGTGGTTGCCGAGCGCCACCGCCACCGCTACGAGTTCAACAACCGCTACCGCACCCAGCTGGAGGATGCGGGCCTGGTGATCGCCGGCAAGTCGATGGACGACACCCTGGTGGAAGTGGTCGAGCTGCCGCGCGATGCGCACCCGTGGTTCCTGGCCTGCCAGGCGCACCCGGAATTCCTGTCCACGCCGCGTGACGGCCACCCGCTGTTCATCGGTTTCATCCGTGCCGCACGCGAGCGCAAGGCCGGCGGCAAGCTGCTGCAGGAAGCCCGCGCCTGACTTGTGATGGGGGCCGCCGGCCCCCATCTTGCACGCTTCAACCCCCAGCGCACCGGCCCGGCCGGTGCCGCGGACAACAAGGAAACGCCATGAAACTGTGTGGATTCGAGGTCGGGCTGGACCAGCCCCTGTTCCTGATCGCCGGCCCCTGCGTGATCGAGTCGATGCAGCTGCAGCTCGATACCGCCGGCAAGTTGAAGGAAGTCACCGACAAGCTCGGCGTCAACTTCATCTTCAAGTCCAGCTTCGACAAGGCCAACCGCACTTCGGGCACCGCATTCCGCGGCCCGGGCATGGAAGAGGGCCTGAAGGTCCTGGCCGAGGTCAAGAAGCAGATCGGCGTGCCGGTGCTGACCGACGTCCACGAATACACCCCGATGGAAGAAGTGGCCTCGGTGGTGGACGTGCTGCAGACCCCGGCGTTCCTGGTCCGCCAGACCGACTTCATCCGCAAGGTGTGCTCGGCCGGCAAGCCGGTCAACATCAAGAAGGGCCAGTTCCTGGCACCGTGGGACATGAAGCCGGTCGTGGAGAAGGCCAAGGCCACCGGCAATGAGCAGATCATGGTCTGCGAACGTGGTGCCAGCTTCGGCTACAACAACCTGGTCAGCGACATGCGTTCGCTGGCGGTGATGCGCGATACCGGTTGCCCGGTGGTGTTTGACGCCACCCATTCGGTGCAGCTGCCGGGTGGGCAGGGCACCAGTTCCGGTGGCCAGCGTGAGCACGTGCCGGTGCTGGCCCGTGCCGCCGTCGCGGTGGGCATCTCCGGCCTGTTCGCCGAGACCCATCCGGACCCGTCCAAGGCGCTGTCCGATGGCCCCAATGCGTGGCCGCTGGACCAGATGGAAGCGCTGCTCGAGACCCTGATGGAACTCGATGCGGTGACCAAGAAGCACGGCTTTTCGCGCTTCGCGTGAGTGGTGACCCGTGGCTGGCGCTGGAAACCCAGCGTCACCGCCGGCACTGGAAACAGTGGCCCTGGGGCCTGATCGCACTGGGTCTGGCCGTGCTGTTCACCGTGGGCATGTTCGGGCTGGTACTGATCGGCGCTGCGTCGGTGCGGCCACCCGGTGATCGCAGCAGCGCGCTCGATCTGCGCGCGTACTTCATTGCGCTGCTGGTCGCGGAGCTGCTCGGTGCGGTGGGCTGCGTCGCGGCCGCGGTGCTGGCCTGGCGGCTGAACCGCGGCAAGGTGACGGCTGGCCTGGCGATCATCCTGCTCTCGCTGTGGCTGGGTGCCCTGTTCTACGGATTGCTTTGATGAATACGACCACATCGGCGCGTGGCTGGCCCTGGGGCCTGATCGCGCTGGGGCTGGCCGTGTTGACCTGGATCGCCCTGGTGGTGGGCGTGCTGGCCTTCACGTCCGGTTTCCGGCCGCCGGGGGACGGAAACAACGGCGTGCAGGAAACGCAGTGGTGGCTGCTGGGCGCGCTGGTCACGATGGTGCTGTCCTTCCTGGGCAGCCCGGTGGCGATGGTGCTGGCCTGGCGACGGCGGCGTGGCCCCATCCTGGCAGCGATTGCCGGTGCATTGCTGGTGATGCTGGTGTCGATGATCCTGATCGTGATCGGGTCCAATTGGGGCTGAAGCCGCCCACGCCATTTGGCAAGTGGCGGGCAGCCGGGGATAATCACGCGGCATTCGTTTTGTCGCCCCCTCTCCATACAGGTAACCGGCCCGACCATGAGTACGATCCGCAGCATCCACGCCCGTGAAATCCTCGACAGCCGTGGCAACCCCACGCTGGAAGCCGAAGTCATCCTGGAGGACGGTTCGTTCGGTCGTGCCGCGGTTCCCTCCGGCGCCTCGACCGGCACCAAGGAAGCGGTCGAGCTGCGTGATGGCGACAAGACCCGTTACCTGGGCAAGGGTGTGCGCAAGGCTGTCGACAACGTCAACACCACCATCGCCAATGCGCTGAAGGGCTTCGAAGCCACCGACCAGGCCGGCCTCGACCGTCGCCTGATCGACCTCGACGGCACCGAGAACAAAGGCCGCCTGGGCGCCAACGCGCTGCTGGGTGTTTCGATGGCCGCCGCGCACGCCGCCGCCGCCTCGAACAAGCAGGCACTGTGGCAGTACCTGGCCGCCAAGACCGGCGTGACCCCGTCGCTGCCGGTGCCGATGATGAACATCATCAACGGTGGTGCGCACGCCGACAACAACGTCGACTTCCAGGAATTCATGGTGCTGCCGGTCGGCTTCACCTCGTTCTCCGAAGCGCTGCGTGCCGGTACCGAAATCTTCCATTCGCTGAAGTCGGTGCTGAAGGGCCACGGCCTGAGCACGGCGGTCGGTGACGAAGGCGGCTTCGCGCCGGACTTCCGCAGCAACGTCGAAGCGCTGGACACCATCCTCGAAGCGATCGGCAAGGCTGGCTACACCGCCGGTGAAGACGTGCTGCTGGGCCTGGACGTCGCCTCCAGCGAGTTCTTCGAGAACGGCAAGTACAACCTGGTCGGCGAGAACAAGCGCCTGACCTCCGAGCAGTTCGTCGACTTCCTCGCCGACTGGGCCGCGCAGTATCCGATCATCACGATTGAAGATGGCCTGGCCGAGAACGACTGGGCCGGCTGGAAGCTGCTGACCGACCGCATCGGCAAGAAGGTCCAGCTGGTCGGCGACGACCTGTTCGTGACCAACCCGAAGATCTTCCAGGAAGGCATCGACTCGGGCACCGCCAACGCGATCCTGATCAAGGTCAACCAGATCGGCACCCTGAGCGAAACCCTGGAAGCGATCGCGATGGCCGACCGCGCCGGTTATGCCGCCGTCGTCTCGCACCGTTCGGGCGAAACCGAAGACACCACCATCGCCGATATCTCGGTGGCCACCACCGCCACCCAGATCAAGACCGGTTCGCTGTGCCGCAGCGATCGCGTGGCCAAGTACAACCAGCTGCTGCGCATCGAGGAAGCCCTCGGCGCCGGCGCGCGTTACGCGGGTCGTGACGCGTTCGTTTCGCTGAAGCGCTGAGCCGATGCGCGACTGGCGCTGGATGCTGCTGGTGCTGGCCCTGTTGCTGGGCTGGCTGCAGTACCGCTTCTGGTTCGGTCCGGGCAATTCGGGCGAAGTGATGATGCTCGAAGCCCAGGTCGCCAACCAGGAGCGGGACAATGAGGGTCTGCAGCAGCGCAACGACGCGCTCGCTGCCGAAGTGAAGGACCTCAAGGAAGGCCAGTCCGCCATCGAGGAGCGCGCGCGCAGCGAGCTGGGCATGATCAAGCCTGGCGAGAAGTTCTACCGTGTGGTCGAGGATGCGCCGGTCCACCCGGCGCAGCCTGCTGCCGGCGTCACTGCCCAGGCGGGCGAACACCCGGCAGACGTGCCATGAGCGCGGCGATCTGGGTCGTCGTTCCTGCGGCCGGCCGTGGCACCCGCTTCGGTGCACCGCTGCCCAAGCAGTACCTGCAGGCGGGCGGGCAGATCCTGCTCGCCCACACGCTGGACGCGCTGCTGGCGCACCCCGCCGTGGCCGGAGCGATGGTGGTGATCGGCCAGGACGATGCCGACTGGCCGGGCTGGAATGAGTGGTCGGGCAAGCCGGTGCTGACCTGCATCGGCGGCGCGACCCGTGCCGCCTCGGTGCTGGCCGGGTTGCAGGCGCTGCCGGACACCGTGCGTGCCGATGAATTCGTGCTGGTTCACGATGCTGCACGGCCGAACCTGTCGTTGGCCGATCTCGGTCGTCTGCTTGAAGTCGGTCGTGCCGACCCGGTCGGGGCGATCCTGGCTGCGCCGGTGCGCGACACCCTCAAGCGCGCTGGCGACGACGGCGGCATCGATGACACCGAGCCACGCGAGCGCCTGTGGCGCGCACTGACGCCGCAGCTGTTCCGCCGCCACCAGCTCAGCCGCGCGCTGTCCGACGCCGCTGCCGCCGGTGTTGAAGTCACCGACGAGGCCATGGCCATGGAGCGCCAGGGCCAGCGCCCGCTGCTGGTGGAAGGCAGCGAGGACAACTTCAAGGTAACCACTCCGGCCGATCTGGACCGGTTCGAATTCGTACTTTCCCGCCGCGCCGGCTGACCGTCCGCGCGGCCCTGTTGCAAGGGTTGCATCCATGAGCACCGCACCGTTCCCGCCCGTCCGCATCGGCCAGGGCTACGACGTCCATGCCTTCGGTGAAGGCGACCACATCATGCTTGGCGGCGTGAACGTGCCGCACAGCTGCGGCGTGCTCGCACACAGCGATGGCGACGTGATCCTGCACGCCCTGTGCGATGCGATGCTCGGCGCGTTGGCGCTGGGCGATATCGGCCAGCATTTCCCGCCGAGTGACGACCGCTGGAAGGGCGCCGACAGCAGTGATTTCGTTCGCCATTGCGACAGCCTGCTGCGCGAGCGTGGCTGGCGCGTCGGCAACACCGACATCACCGTGATCTGCGAGCGGCCGAAGGTCGGCCCGCATGCGCTGGCGATGCGTGAGCGCATCGGTGGGTTGCTGCAGCTGCCGCTGGATGCAGTCAGCGTCAAGGCCACCACGTCTGAGAAGCTGGGCTTCACCGGCCGTGGCGAAGGCATCGCCGCACAGGCGGTGGTACTGCTGGTGGCGGCATGATCCCGCTGCCGTTGGCGTTTGGTGCACCGTTGCTGACGGCGCGCATCCGCACCACGCCGGACGATTTCCAGGTCGACGAACTGCCGGCCTTCGAGGCGACCGGTGAAGGCGAGCACCTGCTGCTGCATATCCGCAAGCGTGGAGCCAACACCGTGCATGTGGCCAAGCTGCTGGCCAAGTGGGCGGGCCTGCCGGAAATGGCGGTGAGCTACGCCGGCATGAAGGATCGCCACGCGGTCACCACCCAGCGTTTCAGCGTGCACCTGCCAAAGCGCATCGCGCCGGACCTGGCCGAGTTGGCCAGTGACGAAATCGAGGTGCTCGAAGCGACCTGGCACAACCGCAAGCTGCAGCGCGGTGCACTGGCCGGCAACCGCTTCAAGCTGGTACTGCGCGAGGTGCAGGGGGATGCCGCCGCGATCAGCGAGCGCCTGCAGCAGATTGCCGTGCGCGGCCTGCCGAACTGGTTCGGCGAACAGCGCTTTGGCCGTGACGGCGGCAATGTGCCGGCGGCACTGGCGATGTTCGGTGGCCGCCGCATGCGCAAGGACCAGCGTTCGCTGCTGCTCTCTGCAGCCCGCTCGGCGCTGTTCAACCGCGTGCTGGCCGCGCGCGTGGAGCAGGGCAACTGGGATCAGCCGCTCGATGGCGAAGTGTGGATGCTCGATGGCAGCCGCAGCGTGTTCGGACCCGAGCCGTACACCGACGTGCTGGCCGAGCGACTGGCGCGTTTCGACATCCATCCCAGCGCACCGCTGTGGGGCGAAGGCGAGCTGCGCAGCGCCGACGCGGCACGTGAGCTGGAGCTGGCCGCGCTGGACGACGACGAGTCAAAGGCACTGCGGGCCGGCCTGGAAGACGCACGGCTGAAGCAGGAGCGCCGCGCATTGCGCCTGCGCCCGGCGCTGCTGCAGCACCAGTGGCTGGCCGACGACGTGCTGGAGCTGTCATTCGCGCTGCCGCCAGGCTGCTACGCCACCGCCGTACTGCACGAACTCGGCTCGGTCGAAGACGCCTCGCAGGCCTGACAGAAAAAGGGGACGGAGGGAATTAAGTCGTTTGTGCCACAAACGACTTAATTCCCTCCGTCCCCTTTTTCATCTACGGGCCAGCAGCACCAGCACCGCGCCGGTGCCGCCTTGTCCGGTCGGCGCCGAATGGAACGCCAGTACGTCGTTGCGCAGCCGCAGCAGGCGATCGACCAGATTCTTCAGCACCGGTGCACCGCCATCGGACTGCAGGCCCTTGCCGTGGATGATGCGCACGCAGCCATAGTCGTGTGCATGTGCCTCCAGCAGGAACTGGCGCAGCAGCGCCTCCGCCTGCGACGCAGTGGCGCCGTGCAGGTCCAGCTCGTCCTGCACCGAGTACTGGCCACGCTTGAGGCGCTGGAACAAGCGTGGTGGCAGGTTGTCGCGGCGATAGCTGGCCACGTCGCCGGCTTCCAGCGGCGTGCTGTCGCGCAGCAGCCGGGCGAATTCGCCGGCGGCTTCGGCCTCGTCACGTTCGGCCATGCGCGCGCGCGGCTTCGGCCGGGGCGCGGCAGGCGCCGGCTCGGCATCCTTGCGCAGCGGCGTCACTTCGCCGATGGCCGCACGGAACAATGCGGCCGGATCTTCGTCTTCAGGGTGCGACATGCGCACAGGGTAAACCGCCGGCGCATCTCTGCCTATGACGGTTCGATGTCGGTCATGACCGCCGACAGGGTAGGACCGGCGGCTCGCATGCGGCACAATAGACGATGCCCTTGCAGGGTCGACGGCTTCCGCAGGGGAGTACGGCGGTCCCGCCCACACTGCACGGTGACGGAATCGAATTCTTGGAAAATCAAGCGGTTAAATCGAAGATGCGAATCCTGGTCAGTAACGACGATGGCGTCGACGCCGCAGGCATCCGGATGCTTGCTTCGGTGCTGCGCGAGGCCGGACACGAAGTCACGGTGGTCGCGCCCGACCGTGATCGCTCCGGCGCCAGCAATTCGCTGACCCTGGACCTGCCGATCCGCCTCAAGCGCATCGACCATTACACCGTCTCGGTGGCCGGCACTCCGACCGACTGCGTGCACCTGGCGCTGACCGGGCTGCTCGAGTTCGAACCGGACATTGTCGTGTCCGGCATCAACAATGCCGCCAACCTCGGCGATGACGTGATCTACTCCGGCACCGTCTCGGCGGCGATGGAAGGTCGCTTCCTCGGGCTGCCGGCGGTGGCGGTCTCGCTGGTTACCCGCAACCACGATCCGAAACATTTCGAGACCGCCGCGCGCGCTGCGGTGGAGATCGTTGCCCGGCTCAAGGCCGATCCGTTGCCGGCTGACACCATCCTCAACGTCAACGTGCCTGATCTGCCGTGGAGCGAGGTCAGGGGCTTCGAGGTCACCCGCCTCGGCAACCGCCATCGCGCCGAAGGCTGCATCGCGCAGAAGGACCCGCGCGGCAACGAGGTGTACTGGATCGGCCCGGCCGGCCGTGAGCAGGACTCCGGCCCCGGTACCGACTTCCATGCGGTGCGCACCGGGCATATCTCGATCACCCCGATCCAGGTGGACCTGACCCGCTACCAGGCACTGGAGAAAGTGGCCAGCTGGGTCGGCGGCCTCAGTGCCGCGCTGGACCAGCCGGCATGAGTCCACGCCTGCGCCTGCAACCGGAAGCCGTCGGTATCGGCATGACCTCGCAGCGTGTGCGTGACCGCCTGGTCGACCGCCTGCGCGAAGCCGGCATCGTTGACGAGCCGACCTTGAATGCGATCCGGGTGGTGCCGCGCCATCTGTTCATCGACGAGGCACTGGCCTCGCGTGCGTATGAAGACACCGCGCTGCCGATCGGCCACGGCCAGACCATCTCGCAGCCCTGGGTGGTCGCGCGGATGACCGAGGCGGTCCTCCAGGTCGCGCCGAAACGGGTGCTGGAAGTCGGCACCGGTTCCGGTTACCAGGCCGCCATCCTCGGTGCGCTGGGCCTGGAGGTCTACACCGTGGAGCGCATCGGTGATCTGCTGCGGCAGGCCCGCAAGCGCTTCCGTGCACTGGGCATGAACATCCGCACCAAGCATGACGACGGTCGCGTCGGCTGGGCCGAGCACGGTCCGTTCGATGCCATCGTGGTTACTGCGGCGGCGCCGGCACTGGTCGACGCCCTGATCGAGCAACTGGCCGAGGGCGGCCGCCTGGTGGCGCCGGTCGGTGGCCCCGGGGCGCAGTCGCTGGTACAGCTGGACCGCAAGGCCGACGGCAGCATCGAACAACACGTGCTGGCGCCGGTCACGTTCGTGCCGCTGCTGTCTGGCATGCTCGACTAATCCACGGAGCAGGGTTGCATGAAGATTTTCGGGCCGCTGTACGAGCGGGCGATGAAGTGGGCGGCGCACGAACGCGCGCCGACCTACCTGACGGTGTTGAGCTTCTTCGAGGCGATCATCTTCCCGGTGATGCCGGAGGTGATGCTGGCGCCGATGTGCGTGGCCCAGCCCAAGCGCGGTTGGTGGTTCGCCACCCTGAGCCTGGCCGGCTCGATGGTCGGCGCGCTGGTTGGCTACGCGCTGGGTCATTACGCCTTCGAGGCGATCAAGCCGCTGTTCGAGGCGCTGGGCATGCTGCCGGCCATCGAGCAGGGCATCACCACCGTGCAGGCGAAGATGGCCGAGTCGCCGTGGGCAGTGTTCACCTTCCTGGTGCTGGGCGGATTCATGCCCATCCCGATGAAGGTCTTCACGTGGGCATCGGGTATCGTCGGTGTACCGATGCCGCAGTACCTGTTGAGCATGCTGATCGGTCGTGGCAAGCGCGTGTTCGTGCTGGCTGCGGTCATCCGTATCGGTGGTGCGCGTGCTGAAGCGGCACTGCGTCGCTGGATTGAACCGCTGGGCTGGATCGCCACCGCGCTGGTGGTGGTGCTGATCGCCTGGCTTGTATGGAGGTCGAAGTTCGCATGAGTCCTGATCGTCTGAGCAAGGGAGTGCGCATCGGCGCGCTGGCGTTGCTGGTTTCCACCCTGGCCGCCTGTGGCACCGCCACCGTGGTTCGTCCTGGTGGTGGCAGCACCGGTGGCGGTGTGACCACGCCGAAGACCTCGGTACCCAAGCCGGGGCAAACCGTGGTGGTGCGCAAGGGCGACACCATCTATGCGCTGGCCCGCATCCATGACATCACCCCGGGCGACCTGATTGCCTGGAACAGCCTGGACAACCCCTCGACGATCTATCCGGGGCAGGTGATCCGGCTGTATCCGGCCGGTGCCAGCGGCGGTCGCGCGCCCACCACGGTGGTCACCCCGCCGCGTTCCGGTGGCAGCAGTGGCGGCAGCACCACGCCGGCCCCGGCGCCGGTCGGTCCGGTGAAGAGCAATATCGCCTGGCGCTGGCCGGCTGATGGCGCCATCGTTGGCCGTTACGTGGCTGGTGATGCGACCAAGCAGGGCGTCGACATCGCCGGCACCAGCGGCCAGGCGGTCAAGGCCACCGCCAATGGCGTGGTGGTGTATTCCGGCGCCGGCCTGGTCGGCTACGGCGAGCTGATCATCATCAAGCACAGCGACCAGTGGCTGTCGGCCTATGGCCACAACCGCAAGCGCCTGGTGAATGAAGGCCAGAGCGTGAAGGCCGGTGAGCAGATCGCCGAAATGGGCCGTACCGGTGCGAACCGCGACATGGTCCACTTCGAGATTCGCTACAACGGCAAGCCGGTCGACCCGCAGCAGTACCTGCCGGCACGCTGATCGTCAGATGCGATAGCGCCGGGCCATGCCCGGCGTTCCTGAGCTGTAGAGGCAAGCCATGCTCGACTCGGGTACTGCAGAGTGGTCATTTGCGATCTTGTGTGTCGCAGGCTCACCTTCACGGCGGACGGGATACCCGGCATTCTTGAGCGGTCCCAGTCGATCCGGTGCCCATGCTCCGTCCTGCTTCCACTCTCGCGTTGCTCATCGTCGCGCCGCTGGCCTCCGCAGCCAGCGATCCGCGCGACGTGGTCACCCGTCTTTACGCGGCCGTCCAGGCGCCGGCTTCGGACGAAGCGACCATTCCGCCGTTGCTGGGCGATGCGCTGCGCTCAGCCATCGATGCGCAGCGCGCTTACGAGCGGACCTGTGCGGCGCTGGCCGCGCATGACGAGAAGCCGCACATGCTGGACCAGAGCCCGTATCTCATGGCGCCGGATCGGCCGGAAACGGTAAAGGTGGGGCTGCCCGCGACGAGCGGCGACGGCAGTTGGGTGTCCGTCGAAATGGCGATAGGCGACTATCGCTGGACCGACCGTGTCCTGTTGCAAAGGCAGGGCCAGGACTGGAAGGTCATGGACATCCGCTGGGGCCAGGGCGGCAACCTGATCGGGCGGCTGAAGCAGTTCTCGGCCTTCCGCTGCACCGCTTCTGGCGGCTAGGGCCGGGGCGCGCCCGACGCCTCGACTCAGCCTTCCAGAATGAAAGCGGCCGCGACCTTGCGGCCTTCGCTCGCCAGGATGTTGAAGGTGCGCGCGGCGGCTGGATTGTTCATCACTTCCAGGCCGATGCCGCGTGACAGGCAGGCGGCCATCACCACCGCCGGCGGGAACACCTGACGGTCACCCGTGCCGAGCACGATCAGCGCCGGATTCAGCGCCAGGATCGGCTCCAGGTCAGCCACCTGCAGCGCAGTGGCGCTCACCACCGGCCATTGCGAGACCAGCTGGTCCGGGGTCAGGAAGAAACTGCTGCCCAGCGCCTGGTCATTCACCTTGGCCGAGCGGCCATCGGCGGCACGGAGGCTATAGGCGTAATCCGGCGGTTCGTGGTTCAGCTGCATGGCAGTAGGGCGATCAGCCGCGCGGCAGCACGATCTGGCGCTGTTCCTTGCTCGGGCGGTACAGCACGGCGACGTGGCCGATGCGCTGCACCAGCGCGCTTTCGGTGGCTTCGACGATCTCGCCGATCATCACGTCACGGGCGTCGCGGTCTTCAGCAGCGACCTTCACCTTGACCAGCTCGTGGCGCTCCAGCACTTCGTTCAGCTCAGCGATGAAGGCCGGGGTCACACCCTTGCCGCCGGTCTGCAGCAGGGCCTTCAGGTCGTGGGCTTGGCCGCGCAGGAAACGGGTCTGGGAGGCGGTCAGGGCGATGGACATGCAGGAAAACACGGTTGAATGGGGCGATCAGGGTATCATGAGGACCCCATCAGCCCCTATTTTCAATGGCTACCCGCAGCAAAAGCAGCCAGCGCTGGCTCAAGGAACACTTCTCCGACCCCTTCGTGAAGAAGGCCCAGGCCGAAGGCATGCGCTCGCGCGCCGCCTACAAGCTCGAAGAGCTGCTGGAACGTGACCGGTTGCTGAAGCCGCACATGGTGGTGGTCGACCTCGGTGCCGCCCCGGGCGGCTGGTCTCAGCAGGTGCGGAGACAGATCGGCGACACCGGTCGCGTGCTGGCGCTGGACATCCTGGACATGCCGCCGCTGGCCGGCGTGGAGTTCCTTCATGGTGACTTCAGGGAAGAAGCCGTTCTATCGCAGTTTGAAGCCATGCTCGGGGATCAGCCGGTAGACCTTGTGCTGTCGGACATGGCCCCCAATAAGAGTGGTGTAGGCGCGGTCGACCAGCCGCGGATGATGCACCTGGCGGAGCTGGCCCTGGATTTTGCCGACAACCACCTGAAGACCGGTGGGGCGTTCCTGATCAAGCTGTTCCAGGGTGAGGGCTTTGACGACTACGTGCGCGACATGCGCCGCCGGTACGACAAGGTCTCCATCCGCAAGCCGGAAGCGTCGCGCAAGCGCTCTCCCGAGGTGTATGCCTTGGGTCAGGGAAAACGCGCCCACATGAAGTAAGCTCGCAACGTACGCAAGTTCGACCCCAACGCAACGCCAGCACTGAGAGGAACACCGGAGCCAATGAGGATGAACGACTTGACCAAGAACCTCCTGCTATGGGTGGTCGTCGCCGTCGTGCTGATGGTGGTCTTCCAGAGCTTCTCGCCGAAGTCCTCCGGGGCCGGCGCGCAGGGCGCGTCTTACTCGCAATTCCTGGACCAGGTGGACAGCGGCAACGTGCAGAAGGTCGCCTTTGGCGGCGACATGCGTGGCGGCACCAGCCAGCTGACCTACACCACCCGCGGTGGTCAGTCCTCCACCATCACCGCGCCGTTCGATCGTGACCTGATCAACGTGCTGCGTACCAAGAACGTGGAGATCGTGCAGGAGGAGCCGTCCAGCGGCATTTCCCTCGGCGCGATCCTGATGAATTTCCTGCCGGTCATCCTGATCATCGGCTTCTGGTTGTTCATCATGCGCCAGATGCAGGGCGGTGGCGGCGGTGCCAAGGGCGCGATGTCCTTCGGCAAGTCGCGCGCCAAGCTGCAGGGCGAAGACCAGATCAAGGTCACCTTCGCCGACGTCGCCGGCTGCGACGAGGCCAAGGAAGAAGTGGGCGAACTGGTCGACTTCCTGCGCGACCCGTCCAAGTTCACCAAGCTGGGCGGCAAGATTCCGCGCGGCGTGCTGATGGTCGGCCCCCCGGGTACCGGCAAGACGCTGCTGGCCAAGGCCATCGCCGGCGAAGCCAAGGTGCCGTTCTTCTCGATCTCCGGTTCGGACTTCGTGGAAATGTTCGTCGGCGTCGGCGCCAGCCGCGTGCGTGACATGTTCGAGCAGGCCAAGAAGCACGCGCCGTGCATCATCTTCATCGACGAAATTGACGCCGTCGGCCGCCACCGTGGCGCCGGCCTGGGCGGCGGTCATGACGAGCGCGAGCAGACCCTGAACCAGCTGCTGGTCGAGATGGACGGTTTTGAAGGCGGCGAAGGCGTGATCGTGATCGCTGCGACCAACCGTCCGGACGTGCTGGACCCGGCGCTGCTGCGCCCGGGCCGTTTCGACCGTCAGGTCGTGGTCGGCCTGCCGGACGTGAAGGGCCGCGAGCACATCCTCAAGGTCCACATGCGCAAGCTGCCGCTGGCTGACGACGTCGAGCCGATGGTGATCGCGCGTGGTACCCCGGGCTTCTCCGGTGCGGACCTGGCCAACCTCTGCAACGAGGCGGCCCTGTTCGCCGCGCGTGGCAACGAGAAGGAAGTCCGCATGGACCACTTCGACCGTGCCCGCGACAAGATCCTGATGGGTGCCGAGCGCCGCTCGATGGCCATGAGCGAGGACGAGAAGACCCTGACCGCGTACCACGAGGCCGGCCACGCCATCGTCGGCCGCCTGGTGCCCGAGCACGACCCGGTCTACAAGGTGACCATCATTCCGCGCGGCCGCGCGCTGGGTGTGACCATGTACCTGCCGGAAGGCGACAAGTACTCGATGAACCGCGTGGCGATCCAGTCGCAGCTGTGCTCGCTGTACGGCGGCCGCGTCGCTGAAGAGCTGATCTTCGGCGAGGACAAGGTCACCACCGGCGCCTCCAACGACATCGAGCGTGCCACCAAGATGGCCCGCAACATGGTCACCAAGTGGGGCCTGTCCGAGCAGCTCGGCCCGATCGCCTATGGCGAAGAGGATGACGAGGTGTTCCTGGGCCGTTCGGTGACCCAGCACAAGAGCGTGTCCAACGACACGGCGCGCCGGATCGACGAGGAAGTGCGCAACATCCTCGACAAGGCCTACGCCCGCACGACCCAGCTGCTGACCGAGAACATCGACAAGCTGCACGCGATGTCGCAGCTGCTGCTGCAGTACGAGACCATCGACGCGCCGCAGATCGACGCGATCATGGAAGGCCGCGATCCGCCGCCGCCGGCGGGCTGGAGCAAGTCGAACAAGGATGGCGGCAACGACAAGGGCGGCGACGCCCGTCCGCTGCCGCCGATCGCAGGCCCGGCCGAATCGCACTGACGGCCCGCTGCAGGTGACACTAGGCGAGGCCGGGGCAACCCGGCTTCGTCGTTTCCGGGCCACTGGCCCATCCCGAAGATCCGATCTGACGCTGGAGCCCGCATGTCCGCCCCGAAGCCCGAACCGATTTCCCACACTGCCGAAATGGTGATCGCCACCGTGGTCGGCGTGGGTGTGGGCCTGGGGGCCGACAACCTGCTGCTGGGCTGCGTGGTGGGCATCGGAGTCGGCATCGTGCTGAGCATTGCCAAGACCCTGTACGTGGACCGCAAGCGCCGCCGCCGTTGAGGGGGTGTCGGCAGGGCTGCGCCCTGCACCCGTGGTAGTGCCGGCCGCTGGCCGGCAACCTCAACAGCAACAGCAACAGCAACAGCAACAGCGGGCTTTCCGTAGGATGGCGGGGCGGTGTCGGAGTGCGGGGGCGCTGCAAGTACGTCCCTGTAAGCTTGGCAGCCGCTTGCTCGCGTGCGCATTCCTGCGCACACGGCAAGACCGGGGTTGGGCGTCCTGCCCAACCCGCCCGAGGCATGCCTCGGGCCCATGCGGCTGACACCCCGCACTCCGACACCGCCCCACCTCTGACAGATCTCCGCGGCTGTTGGTAGGTGTCGACCTTGGTCGACACCTCTGTCAGATATCGAATGAGTCATCCACGCATGGCGTGGATCTACTGCAGATCGCAGAAAACTGTCGAAGGCGGGGTGGGTCCGGTTGCGGGGGCGTGAGCGCCATGGATGGCGCGACCGAGCCTCCATGGGTGAGGACGCTTTGCTTGCGAAGCACTGCTTCGCAAGCGCCCGAACGCACAGCCGCCAGCGGCTGGGCCGGACCGCGGAGCGGGGTTTACGGCGTCCCCCGCAACCGGATCCACCCCGCCATCCCTCAGTAAACCCGCTGTTGCTCCGGCTCTTGCTGTAGCTCTGGCCTCTGCGGGTGCAGGGCGCCGCCCTGCCGAACTAAACTACCCGCCGTTGTCCCTGCAGGATTGCCCATGTTCGATACCTCGCCCCAGCTCGATTGCGCCGGCCGCATCCTGCGCCTCGACCGTGCCCGGGTCATGGGCATCGTCAACGTCACCCCGGATTCGTTCTCCGATGGCGGCGCGCACGACACTACCGAGGCCGCGGTCGCACATGGCCTGAAGCTGGTCGAGGAGGGTGCGGACCTGCTCGATATTGGCGGCGAATCGACCCGCCCGGGCGCCGCGCCGGTATCGATCGAGGACGAGCTGCGCCGCGTGATTCCGGTGATCGAGCAGCTGGCCGCCCGAACCCAGGTTCCGATCAGCATCGACACCTTCAAGCCGGAGGTGATGCGTGCGGCCGTGGCCGTCGGCGCGGGCATGATCAATGACATCTACGGCCTGCGCCAGGAAGGGGCGCTGGACGCCGCCGCTGCAACCGGCGTGCCGGTGGTGCTGATGCACATGCAGGGCGAGCCGGGCCACATGCAGGCTGACCCACACTACGATGACGTGGTCGCCGAGGTGCACGGTTTCCTGGTGCAGCGCCTGTTCGCTGCAGAAATGGCCGGCATCGCGAAGAAGAACCTGCTGATCGATCTCGGTTTCGGCTTCGGCAAGACCACCGCCCACAACATGACCCTGCTGGCGCGCTCCGAGCGCTTCCTGGAACTGGGCGTGCCGATGCTGGCCGGCTTGTCGCGCAAGCGCAGCCTGGGGGAACTGACCGGCCGCGACACGCCGTCCGAACGCGTGGCGGCTTCGGTGGCCGCGCACCTGATTGCGGTGCAGCGTGGTGCGCGCATCGTGCGCGTGCATGACGTGGCGGCCACCGTCGATGCGCTGAAGATCTGGCAAGCAGTCGAGGCGGTGCCGACGCCGCGCGCCGACGCCACGCCGACGATCCGCTGGCCGGACGAAGACTGATGGGCATCGACCGGCGGCCACTGGCGATCGCCGTGATGGGGCCGACCGCCAGTGGCAAGACCGCCACCGCGATCGCCCTGGCGAAGCAGCTGGATGGCGAGATCGTCAGCGTCGATTCGGCGCTGGTGTACCGCCACCTGGATATCGGTTCGGCCAAGCCCGATGCGGCAGAGCGTGCGCAGGCGCCGCACCATCTGCTGGACCTGCGCGATCCCTGGCAGACCTACTCGGCAGCCGAATTCGCCGCCGATGCCGGCCGCGTCGTGGCCGACATCGTGGCACGCGGCAAAACGCCGATCCTGGCAGGTGGCACGGGGCTGTACTTCCGCGCCCTGCTGCAGGGCCTGTCGCCGATGCCGGAGGCCGACCCGGTGATGCGCGAAGCACTCAGCACCGAAGCGGCCGAGCGGGGCTGGGCGGCACTGCACGCAGAACTGGCCAAGGTCGATCCAGCCGCAGCCGCACGTATCCATGCCACCGACCCGCAACGCATCCAGCGGGCGCTGGAGGTCTATCGCCTCACCGGCACGCCGATCAGTGAATGGCAGCGCCGGCCGGGCGTCGCGCCATTGCCGGTGCGCACCCTCAAGCTGATCCTCGCCCCGCGTGACCGCGCGGTACTGCACCAGCGCATCGAGGCGCGCTTCGACGCCATGCTGGCGCAGGGCTTCCTGGACGAGGTGCGGGCACTGCGTGCAATGCCGGAAATGGCCGCCGTGACGGCGCCGCTGGACCTGCCGGCGGTGCGCGCGGTTGGCTATCGCCAGGCCTGGGAATACCTGGACGGGGAGGGTGATGCCGCCCGTTTCCGTGACAAGGCGATCTTCGCCACCCGGCAGCTGGCCAAGCGCCAGCTGACCTGGCTGCGCGGCGAGCTTGATGCGCGCTGGTTCGACCCCCATATCGACCACGAGCGCCTGGCCGGCGCGGTGTCGACCTTCGTCGCACGCTGAACCCCCGCCAGCCGTGTAACATCATCGGTCGGCGGGCGGCTCGGGGGCCGTGGCAACCGTCGGCAACCCAATAAGAACAATAATCAGGAGTGTGCAATGTCCAAGGGGCAATCGCTGCAGGATCCTTTCTTGAACGCACTGCGGCGCGAACGCGTGCCGGTTTCGGTGTACCTGGTGAACGGCATCAAGCTGCAGGGCACGATCGAGTCGTTCGACCAGTTCGTGGTCCTGCTGCGCAACACGGTCAGTCAGATGGTCTACAAGCACGCCATTTCCACGGTCGTTCCGGCACGCAACGTGAAGGTCGGTCCGGGCGGTGGTTACGTGCAGTCGGGTGAAGGTGGTCAGGCAGGTGATGAAGCAGACGAGTAATTCCGGAGCGGTGAATGTTTGACCGCTCGAAAAAGGGTGAACACGCCCTGTTGATCCAGCCCCATTTCGGCAAGCTGGAAGACGATGTGCTTGAAGAGTTCGGTGATCTGGCCCGCTCGGCTGGGGCCAGCATCGCCGCGACGATCACCGCACGCCTGGATCGTCCGAATCCGTCGACCCTGATCGGCAGCGGCAAGCTGGACGAGATCAAGGCCGCGGCCGACGCCAGCGGTGCCGACCTGATCCTGGTCAACCATGCGTTGAGCCCGGGCCAGGAGCGCAACCTGGAACGCTTCCTCGAGCGCCGGGTGATCGACCGAACCGGCCTGATCCTGGACATCTTCGCCCAGCGTGCGCACAGCCACGAAGGCAAGCTGCAGGTCGAGCTGGCGCAGCTGCGTCACCTGGCCACGCGGCTGGTGCGCGGCTGGACCCACCTGGAGCGCCAGCGCGGCGGTTCGATCGGCCTGCGCGGCCCGGGTGAAACCCAGCTGGAAACCGACCGCCGCCTGCTGCAGAAGCGGGTCGAGCAGCTGCAGAAGCGGCTGGAAAAGGTGGAAGTGCAGCGCACCCAGATGCGCCGTGCGCGCGTGCGCAGCGAGCTGCCGCGCGTGGCCCTGGTCGGCTACACCAACGCCGGCAAGTCGACCCTATTCAATGCCATGACCGGCGCCGAGGCCTATGCCGCCGACCAGCTGTTTGCCACGCTGGACCCGACCGTGCGCCGCATCGCGGTGCCGGGCGGCAACGTGGTGCTGGCCGACACCGTCGGCTTTGTCCGCGATCTGCCGCATGACCTGGTCGCTGCCTTCCGCTCGACCCTGTCCGAGGCGCGCGAGGCCGATTTCCTGCTGCATGTGGTCGACGCCGCCGATCCGCACCGCGAGGAGCGCATCGCCCAGGTCGACGAAGTACTGACCGCGGTCGGTGCCGGTGACCTGCCGCAGTTGCTGGTGTTCAACAAGATCGACCGGATCGAGGGCGCTGACGTCCGCCACGATGGCCAGGACGGTATCCCGGATGAGTCGCGTCGCGAGCGGGTGTGGATTTCCGCGCGTGACGGGCAGGGCCTGGAGCTGCTGCAGGCGGTGCTGGGCAAGCGCCTGGGCCTGCAGCATGTCACCGGCGAACTGCGCCTGCCGCCGGATGCCGGTCGCCTGCGTGCGCGCCTGCACCAGCTGGAAGTGATCCGCAGCGAGCAGGCCGACGAAGACGGCTGGCTGCTGCAGGTCGACCTGCCGATTGCCGAAGCCGAAAAACTGGCTGCCAGTGCCGACGGCGCGCCGATCCGGGCGCTGCTGCCGGAGAAACTGCCGGAGTGGTGAGGTAGCGGCCCATGCCCGGTAGTGCCGGCCGCTGGCCGGCAGCGTAACCGTGCCGGAGGGGCGCGACATCCAGCTGTCATCTGCGGTACAACGTGCAGGTTCTTCACCCCACCGTCATGCCGATGTCCATTCCCACCGACGCTGAACTCAATGCCCAGTCCGCCGCGCTCGGGCAGCGCCTGCAGCAGGCTTCGCTGCAGCTGGTGACCGCTGAAAGCTGCAGTGGTGGCTGGATCGCCAAGTGCATGACCGATATCGCCGGTTCCTCTGCGTTCTTCGACTGCGGCATGGTGGTCTACAGCTACGAGGCCAAGCAGCGCCTGCTGGGCGTGCGTGCGCAGACCCTGGAGCAGTTCGGCGCGGTCAGCCGCGAAACCGTGCTGGAAATGGTGTCCGGTGCGCTGGTCAATTCCGGCGCCGGTATCGCCGTGGCGGTGACCGGCATCGCCGGTCCTGGTGGCGGCAGCCCGGACAAACCGGTCGGCAGCGTCTGGATTGGCTGGAAGCGCCGCGGCGGCTATGCCCGTGCCGAGCTGTTCCAGTTCGATGGCGACCGCGAAGCCATCCGCCGGCAAACCGTGGCGGCGGCATTGCGCGGTATCGACGCCCAGCTGTGACATGCTGCTCCGGTAATCGTCCGGAGCACGCATGATGTGGGAAACGCTGGGCACGGTCCGTGACCTGGGCCGACTGCAGGAAATCGCCGTCGTCCTGATCCGCTATGGCTTCGGCGATGTGGTGCGGCGCATCGGCCTGGCCAGCACGCTGGAGCGGGCAGGGCGCCTGCTGCACTGGAACGAGGAGCGGCAGGAACTGCTGCGGATGACCGCGCCGGTGCGCGTGCGCAGCGCGATGCAGGATCTCGGCCCGACCTTCGTCAAGCTCAGCCAGGTACTGGCGACGCGCGTCGACCTGCTGCCGCCGGAATGGATCGCCGAGCTGTCCGAACTGCAGAACGCGGTGCCGGCGCTGCCGTACGCGGATATCCGCGAGCAGCTCGAAGCCGACCTGGGCGCATCGCCTGGAGACGTGTTCGCCTTCCTTGATGAAACCCCGATGGCCGCCGCCTCGCTGGCGCAGGCCCATCGCGCGCGCCTGCATGACGGCCGTGAGGTGGTGCTGAAAGTGCGGCGCCCGGGTATCCGCGATGTGGTCGAGGCCGACCTGCGTCTGCTGGCCCGCCTGGCCGAGATCGTTGAAGCGCGACTGCCGGACCTGCGTCGTTACCGCCCGGCCGAAGTCGTGCAGCAGTTCACCGTGTCGCTGCGCCGCGAGCTGGATTTCGCTGCCGAATGCCGCAATGCCGAGCGCATCGCGCGCAACTTTAGCGGCCGTGACGACATACTGATTCCGAAGGTGCACTGGCAGTGGACCTGCGAGAGCCTGAACGTGCAGGACTTCGTCGACGGCATTCCAGGGCGTAATCTGGCCGGCGTCGATGCGGCGGGGCTGGATCGGCGCGAACTGGCGCGGCGTGGTGCTGACATCGTGCTGAAGATGGTGCTGGAGGACGGCAGCTTCCACGCCGATCCGCATCCCGGCAACATCATCTACCTGCGCGACGGCCGTATCGGCGTGATCGATTTCGGCATGGTCGGTGCGCTGTCCGAAGTGCGTCGTTTCCAGGTTGCGCAGCTGCTGCACGGGCTGGTCGAGCAGGACCCGCAGGGCGTGGCCGACGTGCTGCTGGACTGGGCCGGCGGCGTGGAAGTGGACGAGAACCGGCTGCAGCACGACATCAGCCAGTTCGTCGACCAGTACCGTGGCGTGCCGCTGAAGGACCTGCGCATCGGTCTGATGCTGGGCGACATCACCCAGCTGCTGCGCAGCTACAGCCTGACCCTGCCGGCCGACCTGGCGCTGATGATCAAGGCGTTCCTGACACTGGAAGGGATGGGGCGGCAGCTGGACCCGGATTTCGACATGGCCAGCGCCGCGCGCCCGTTCCTGGAACGGGTGGTACTGCAGCGCTATGCGCCCAAGGCCCTGCTCAAGCGCGGCCGGCGCAGCCTGCTGGGCCTGGTCGACTTCGCCGGCGAACTGCCCCGCGATCTGCGCAAGCTGGTCCAGGCTGCGCGCCGGGGACGCCTGCAGCTGAAGGTGGAAACCACGGCGCTGCAGGGCTTCGGCGAGCAGGTCAACCGCGCGGCGAACCGGCTGGTGATGGGCATCGTCACTGCCGCCCTGATCATCGGCTCGTCGATCGTGATGCACAGCGTTGGCGGCGTCTCCAGCCGCTGGCTGCTGGCACTGGGCGTGTGCGGCTTCATCGGCGCCGGCTTCTGCGGCGTCTGGATCCTGTTTTCGATCTGGAGAAGCGGCAAGCACACATAGTGTGCTTGCCGCAGCGGTTCCCAACGGGAACCGCGGAATCGCCGCGCGATTCCTGTAGAGCCGACCGCTGGTCGGCTGCTTTTGCTCCGCCTTTGTCTCTGCCAGCCAGGCCAAGCCCAGCGACGATCGCCCAGCAGGGCTCGGCACTACAGCTGTCGCCGTGTCGCCCCCGGCACTTGCAGTCCCGCTCGTTAGTAGTAATACTACTAACCATGGACCTGACCGACACCCAGCAGGCGATCCTGCAGTTGATCGCCGAGCGTATCGAGAGCGAAGGCGCGCCGCCCTCGCAGACTGAAATCGCACGTGCGTTCGGCTTCAAGGGCGTGCGCGCGGCCCAGTACCACCTGGAAGCCCTGGAGCAGGCCGGTGCGATCCGTCGCATCCCGGGCCAGGCCCGCGGCATCCGCCTGGTACAGGCACCGCCGGTCGAGAAGCTGGCCGAGCCGGGCCTCCCCGACAGCGTCCTGCGCCTGCCGGTGCTCGGCCGGGTTGCGGCCGGCCTGCCAATCGGCGCCGATATCGGCTCGGACGATTTCGTGGTGCTGGACCGGGTGTTCTTCTCGCCCGCGCCGGACTACCTGCTGAAGGTGCAGGGCGATTCGATGATCGACGAGGGCATCTTCGACGGTGACCTGATCGGCGTGCATCGCACCCGCGACGCCCATTCCGGGCAGATCGTGGTGGCCCGCATCGATGACGAGATCACGGTCAAGCTGCTGAAGATCGCCAAGGATCGCATCCGCCTGCTGCCGCGCAATCCCGATTACAAGCCGATCGAGGTACTGCCGGATCAGGACTTCGCTATCGAGGGCCTCTATTGCGGCCTGCTGCGGCCCAACCGTTGACCCGTTCCATGGCGCATTACCCGCGGTCTTTTGTGGCGATTCTCTGGTTCCACTGAGGTTGGTACGGATGTCCGATAATTCTTTTCAGAGCGCCGGGCAGAATCTCAGCCTGTGCGATACGTCCGACTTAAAGTGAACCCATGGCAAAGAAGACCCCCAAAGACAGCACCTCCAACGACACGACCTCTGCAAGGACCAATCCGATGGACGAGAACAAGAAGCGCGCCCTCGCTGCAGCTCTGGGCCAGATCGAAAAGCAGTTCGGCAAGGGCTCGGTGATGCGCATGGGCGACCGCGTGGTCGAACCCGTCGAAGCCATCCCGACCGGTTCGCTGATGCTCGACATCGCGCTGGGCATTGGTGGTCTGCCGAAGGGCCGTGTCGTCGAGATCTACGGGCCGGAATCTTCGGGCAAGACCACCTTGACCCTGCAGGCCATCGCCGAATGCCAGAAGATGGGCGGCACCGCGGCCTTCATCGACGCCGAGCACGCGCTGGACCCGATCTACGCCGCCAAGCTGGGCGTGAACGTGGACGACCTGCTGCTGTCGCAGCCGGACACCGGTGAGCAGGCGCTGGAAATCGCCGACATGCTGGTCCGTTCGGGTTCGGTCGACATCCTGGTGATCGACTCGGTTGCCGCGCTGACCCCGAAGGCCGAAATCGAAGGCGAGATGGGCGACCAGCTGCCAGGCCTGCAGGCGCGCCTGATGAGCCAGGCGCTGCGCAAGCTGACCGGCAACATCAAGCGCTCCAACACCCTGGTGATCTTCATCAACCAGCTGCGCATGAAGATCGGCGTGATGATGCCGGGCCAGAGCCCGGAAACCACCACGGGTGGCAACGCGCTGAAGTTCTACGCCTCGGTCCGCCTGGACATCCGCCGTATCGGCGCGATCAAGAAGGGTGACGAGATCATCGGAAACCAGACCAAGATCAAGGTCGTCAAGAACAAGCTGGCACCTCCGTTCAAGCAGGTCATCACCGAGATCCTGTATGGCGAAGGCATCAGCCGTGAAGGCGAGCTGATCGACATGGGTGTGGATGCCAAGCTGGTCGAGAAGGCTGGCGCCTGGTACAGCTACGGTGAAGAACGCATTGGCCAGGGCAAGGACAACGCCCGCGGCTACCTGCGCGACAACCCGACTGTCGCCGCCAAGCTCGAGGCCGAGCTGCGCGAGAAATTCCAGCCGGCCGAAGCGGCCCGCGAGGAAGGCGACGACGAAGGCGAAGACGAATAAGGCTTGCTGTGGGGCAGGGTGGCGCCGTCAGTGACGTCGCCCTGTCCCGCAGGTTCGAATCGCCCAGGGATGGGCTGGGCGCCACGGATGGCGCCACCCTTGGAGTACCCATGTCCGACGCCGAAGACATTCCGACCGGCCGCAAGCGCCGGCCGCGTGAGCAGACCCCCGTGCAACGGGCGCTGGGCCTGCTGGTCCGCCGCGAGCACTCGCGCAAGGAACTCACCCGCAAGCTGACCGCCCGTGGCATCGAAGACGAAGCCGCGCAGGCCGCTGTCGCCAAGTTGACCGAGGCCGGCTGGCAGGACGACACCCGTTTTGCCGAGAACCTGGTGAGGATGCGCGCCAACACCGGTTATGGGCCGATCCATGTCCGCGCCGAGCTGGGGACCCACGGCCTGGACAGTGCCGCGATTGCCGCAGCGATGGACAGCTACGAAGGCGACTGGCAGGAAAACGCCCGTGATCTGGTCCGCCGACGCTTTGGCGAGGCCGGCCCGCAGGACCTGACGCAGCGGCGCAAGGCCGCCGATCTGCTGGCCCGACGGGGCTTCGACGGCGACAGCATCCGCCGCGCAACCCGCTACGACCCGGATGACTGAGACTGGCGGCGCCGGGCCTGATACCCTTTAGGTTTTCGGCGGTCCCTCGCGACCCTGGCCAACGCGGCCGGTGGTCCGGGTCCGCCGGCCCGCAGACTGCCAGCCCCCAATGAACGCATCCGCCAAATTCACGACTTCCCAGATCCGCAGCGACTTCCTTGAATTCTTCAAGGGCAAAGGCCACACCATCGTGCCGTCGGCGCCGCTGGTGCCGGGCAATGATCCGACCCTGCTGTTCACCAACTCCGGCATGGTGCAGTTCAAGGACGTGTTCCTTGGCGCGGAGAAGCGCAGCTACGTGCGCGCGGCCGATGTCCAGCGCTGCCTGCGCGCCGGCGGCAAGCACAACGACCTTGACCAGGTCGGCTACACCGCACGCCACCACACCTTCTTCGAAATGCTGGGCAACTGGTCGTTCGGCGACTACTTCAAGAAGGACGCGATCGCCTGGGCCTGGGAGCTGCTGACCCAGGTCTGGAAGCTGCCGGCCGAGCGCCTGCTGGTCACCGTCTACCAGACCGACGACGAGGCCTACGCGCTGTGGCGCGACATGGTTGGCGTGCCGGAAGAGCGCATCGTGCGCATCGGCGACAACAAGGGCGCACCGTTCGCTTCGGACAACTTCTGGCAGATGGCCGACACCGGCCCGTGCGGCCCGTGCACCGAGATCTTCTACGACCACGGTGACCATATCGCTGGCGGCCCCCCGGGCTCCCCGGATGAGGACGGCGACCGCTTCATCGAAATCTGGAACCTGGTGTTCATGCAGTTCGACCGCCAGCCGGATGGCACCCTGGTGCCGCTGCCGGCGCCGTGCGTGGATACCGGCATGGGCCTGGAGCGCCTGGCGGCGATCCTGCAGCACGTGCACACCAACTATGAGATCGACCTGTTCCAGGCGCTGATCCGCAAGGCGTCCGAGCTGACCGGCACCGCCGACCTGGAAAACAAGTCACTGCGCGTGATCGCGGACCACATCCGTGCCTGTTCGTTCCTGATCGTCGACGGCGTGCTGCCGTCCAACGAAGGCCGCGGCTACGTGCTGCGCCGTATCATCCGCCGCGCCCTGCGCCACGGCTGGATGCTGGGCGTGCGCCAGCCGTTCTTCAGCAAGCTGGTGCCGACCCTGGTCGAGCAGATGGGCGAGGCCTACCCGGAACTGCCGGCGGCAGTGGACACCGTCACCCGTGCGCTGCAGGCCGAGGAAGAGCGTTTCGCCGAAACCCTCGATGCCGGCATGAAGATCTTCGAGGATGTGGCCGGTAAGGCCAGCAATGGTGTGATCCCGGGTGTTGACGCGTTCCGCCTGTACGACACCTATGGCTTCCCGCTCGACCTGACCCAAGACATCGCCCGCGAGCGCGACCTGACCGTCGACATTGCCGGCTTCGACGCCGCGATGGAGCAGCAGCGCGAGACCGCGCGCGCGGCCGGCAAGTTCGGTGGCGGCGTGACGCTGCCAGCCGAGCTGGTGGCGACCCTCAGCCCGACCGTGTTCCTGGGCTATGACCGCCTGCAGGCCGACGGCCTGACCGTGCTGGCCCTGCTCAAGGACGGTCGTCCGGTGCAGTCGGCCGATGCCGGTGATGCGGTCATCGTGATCACCAACCAGACCCCGTTCTACGCCGAGTCCGGCGGCCAGGTCGGCGACACCGGCGTGCTCACCGGCAACGGCGTGCGCCTGGCGGTAGAAGACACCCAGAAGTTCGCCGGCCAGTTCCATGGCCACGTCGGCACCCTGTGCGAAGGCGGCCTGAAGGTCGGTGATGTGCTGTCCGGCCAGGTCGATGGCGAGCGCCGTGGCGCCACCATCCTCAACCACTCCGCCACCCACCTGCTGCACGCCGCCCTGCGCGAAGTGCTCGGCACCCACGTGCAGCAGAAGGGCTCGCTGGTGGCGCCGGATCGCCTGCGCTTCGACTTCTCGCACTTCCAGCCGATCAGCGCGGAAGAGCTGGCCGTGATCGAGCGCAAGGTCAACCAGCAGGTGCGTGCCAACAACGCTGCCGAAGTGCACAACATGGGCATGCAGGAAGCGCTGGACTTCGGCGCGATGGCCCTGTTCGGCGAGAAGTACGGCGAACACGTGCGCGTGCTGAAGATGGGTGACTACTCCACCGAGCTGTGCGGCGGTACCCACGTCAACCGCACCGGCGACATCGGCTTGTTCAAGATCACCTCCGAGGGCGGTGTCTCCGCTGGCGTGCGCCGTATCGAAGCGGTCACCGGCCAGGGCGCCCTGGACTACGTGGACGCCGAAGAGGCTCGCCTGGCCGAAGCCGCCGACCTGCTCGGTGGCAGCGCTGCCGACGTGGTCGAGAAGATCCGTGCCCTCGGCCAGCGCCAGAAGCAGCTGGAGCGCGAACTGGAAGCCGTGAAGGCCAAGGTTGCCGCCGGTGCTACCGCCGACCTGTCCGGCCAGGCGGTCGAGGTTGCCGGTGTGAAGGTGTTGGCCGCCCGTCTGGAGGGCTTCGATGCCAAGGCCCTGCGTGACGCCATGGACCGCCTGAAGCAGCAGCTGGGCGATGCGGTGGTCGTGCTGGCTGGCGCCCAGGACGGCAAGGCCGCCCTGGTCGCAGGTGTGAACGGCAGCGCAATGGGCAAGGTCAAGGCCGGGGAACTGTTGTCCCATATCGCCGGTCAGATCGGGGGCAAGGGCGGCGGACGCCCGGACCTCGCCCAGGGTGGTGGCGAGGACGGGCCCGCCCTTGCCACTGCGCTGGCTGCAGTCGTCGAATGGGTCAGCCCCCGCCTGTGATGAACCTGGCCGTCCCCCTCCTTGTAGGAGCGGGACGGCTGACGGTACCATTGCGAATCTTTTCCCTTTGTCGTGGTAGCGCTTCTTGACGGAGCGTCAAGCCGGTGGGGGATACCCTTCCACACGGTTCCATGGAGACTTACAAAAATGTTGATCCTGACTCGCCGCGTCGGCGAAACCCTGATGATCGGTGACTCGGTGAGCGTCACCGTGCTTGGCGTCAAGGGTAACCAGGTGCGTATCGGCATCACCGCGCCGAAGGACGTCGCTGTGCATCGCGAAGAGATCTACCAGCGCATCCAGCGTGGTGATGAAGCCGGTGGCACCGGTAGCGAAAATTCTGCCGAATAACGCTTTACCTTCGCACTCGATTAACGTTATGATTCACGCCCCGCTGAGGTGCAACGCACCAGACGCGGAGAAAACCCCGGAGTGATGCCCGAGTGGCCGAAGGGGCTCCCCTGCTAAGGGAGTATAGGGTCAAAAGCTCTATCGAGGGTTCGAATCCCTCTCACTCCGCCAGATACAAAGAAGCGCCTGCAGATCCTCGATCTGCAGGCGTTTTTCTTTATCCGACACTCGAAAGTACAGCCGGCGTGGAGCTGGCTATTCTGGCTGATCGGTGCGGATGGCAGGCGTTGGCATGGGCGTCGCCGCTGGTGCCGGAGCGGGCGCACCGGGCAGCTGTGGCGGTTCAAGATAGCGAGGTGGGGTTTCCCGCCACAGCAAGGCAAGCGTGCAGTCGTTGGCACGTTCCCTGCACATTCTTTCGGCCTTCCGCTGCGCGGCGTCCGCGGTCTTCTCACCCAGTGCAAAGCCCAACGCAATCGTGCCGGTCGCTATGGCCGAATAGCCTTCGCTGCTGGTGCTGGCGGACTGACCGCAATTGCGCGATCGCGCTGCGCAGTAGTGCAGCGACTGCTGCATCGCAGTGGTGAGGGAAGATTGGTTCATCGAATAGCCGTAGCGGCCATCCTTGTCGTAGGTGATCGCAGACGCAGCACTTGCGCCTGATGAAACGGACAACAACAGCGCCAGTGAAACCGCATGCTTCCAGTTCATCACGCTCTCCTTTTCTGCCGATGGTGAATCAACCGGGGAGCGTGGCGCAACCACGCAGGGGGGCGATGGACGACGCCTGCAGGCCGTCTGCCTGCAGGCGTGTACCGATGCATCCGGTTGTCAGAGCTTCACCGTCACACCCACCTGGAAGCCCCGCCCGGGCAACGGTGCGATGTACTTCAACGGCGAATTGTGCGGCCGTGCTTCTTCATTGAGCAGGTTGCTGCCGTTGACGAACACCTCCATGCCGGCGATGTAGCTGTTGCGTACCGGCAGCTCACGGCTGACCTGCAGGTCGACCAGGTTGAACGCGTCCAGTGGCACTTCCTCGCTGACATTGCGGCCGAGGTACTTCTGCGTGTCGTAGTAGGTGCTGGACAGTTGTGCCTTCCAGCCTTCGCGCTGCCACTGCAGGTTGGCGCCGTAACGGTTGGTCGGCATGTTCGGCAGGTACTCGCCGTCGTTGTGGGCACGCAGCGAATCGGGGTGGTCGGCCTTGTTCTTCACCAGGTCGGCGAAGGCGGACACATTCAACGTGCCGAAGCGGCCCAGGTCCAATGCCTGCGACGCATCGATCTCGAAGCCCTTCACCGTGGTGTCGGTCTGCTTCCAGTACTTCAGTGGCAGGCGGTTGGCGGTCTGCAGGCCGGAGTAGCCGAGGTAGAGGTAGTTCTCGTACCGCATCCGGTATGCGGTGGCGGACAGCTCGAAACCACCGAGGTGGAACAGGCCGGTCAGTTCCAGGTTCTTCGCGCGCTCCGGTTCCAGGTTCTGGTTGCCTTCTTCCTGTGTCATCACCGAATAGTGAGCATTGCTCGCATACAGCTCGTTGATCTCCGGTGCGCGCTGCGAGGACGAGTAGCGCACCTTGGCCGCGAACAACGGACCGAGCTCGACGTACGAGCCGAGGCTGTAGCTGTTGAGCCGGTAGTCGCGGTCCTGCAGTTTGGTGTTGGCGGCATTGCGCGCGGTCTTGAAGCGGCTGGGCTGCAGTGCGTGGTCGACGCGCTCGTGGCGCACGCCGGCATCGAAGGTGGCCCAGCCGAAGTCCAGCGTCTCCTTCAGGAACACCGCATTGCTGCGCGTGTCCACGTCCGGCAGGTAGCGCTGAGAACCACTGCCGGTGACATCACGCGACTGATGGCTGAATCCGAGCAGGCCGCTGAGCGGGCCGATGCGTTGATGGCTGAGCAGCAGCTCGGCCTGGGTGCTCTCGAAGTCGTAGTCGTTGGCTTTTTTTGCGCCCAGCCGCTCGCCTGAGGTGTTGTCCAGCTTGGAAACGCGGAGTTCCGCGCGCTCGAACCACGGTAGTGGATCACGCAGCAGGGCTTCCAGCGCGTAGCGCTGTTGCTTGATCACCACGCCCACCGGCAGGCCATCGGCATCGTTGGAACCGAACGACAGGTTCTGCATCGAGAAGCCTGGAACGCCGTACTCGCTGTCCTTGGCATCAATGCTGACACCGACGTAGCCGCGGTCGAAGAACAGGGTCGAGCCGAAGGCCACCTGACTGTTGCGCGCATAGCTGTTGCCCAGCCGGTGGTGGTAATCGGGAGTCACATCGTTGTTGATCTGCTTCTGCACGTATGAAGGCGTGCCTGCGACGTAGGCCGGGTTGACCGGATTGATGTAGGTGCGGCGCTGCCAGACCGATGTCGGATTGTTGGTGTAGAAGGAGAAATCACCATCGGCCCAGTCCGGGTTCTCGGTCATGAACTGGTCGATGTAGGGTTGCGAGGCCTTGTTGTAGATCTGCTGGACGCGCGCCTCTTTCTGGCAGGCGTCGGCCAGCGCCGAGTTGACGCCCCCGCCTGCCGGGAACAGCCCGGTGTTGCAGACGCTGGCCTTGCTGTTGCCGGGGATGTCGTAGTGCGAGATGCGCTGCCGCGACACCTGCAGATTGGTGGAGATGTTGCGCTGGTTGTTGAAGTTCATGCGGAAGCCCTGCGCGTCGGCCGCGTTGAAGCCCTTGCGCAGGACCAGTTCCATCGACTGGTCCTTGTCTTCCATGCTGCGCGAGATCAGGCCCGAGTCGATCTCCACGCTGCCGCCGATCGCATTGCCCCCATAGCGCACGGTGTCGGAGGACTTGTTGACGGTGACGCTGCGTACGAACAGCGGATCGAACGGGATGTTGATGTCACCGCTGATCGCGTTCATGCCCAGAATCGATTGGCCGTCCTGCAGGATCTGCACACGGTTGCCGCTGAGGCTGCGGATGACCGGTGCGCCCGCGTTTGGCCCGAAGGCGCTGCTCTGCACACCGGAGACGTGTTCGAGCAGGCCGCCGAGGGTGCGGTTCTGCGCCTGCGGATTGTCGACGGTGACCCGGCTGTCGATGCGCGAGGGCTGGGAGGCCTGGACCTGGAGGGTGGGGAGGGTGGGTTCGTCCGCGGCCTGGGCGGTGTGGACGGCGAACAGAATGGCTGCAGCAAGGAGATGGCGGCGCATGACACGATCCGTGAAGTTGATGTGAAATGTTATAACGTAACTCTTTGTATCGACAAGGGCGGATTGGGCCTTGCCACCAGGGCTGGATATGAGAACGGTTCTCATATGAGAATGGCGGGTGATTCTTCACGGGCGCACCATGCACAGCCTCACCCTCGCCGACCTGGACCGCCTGGGCCGCAGCAGCGGCTTCCGCTATCGGCTGCCTGCACTTGCGTCCGCCGCGGATTCGGGGGCGCTGTGCGTGGTCGAGGGCAGGGTGGAACAGCGCTGCTTGCGCCCTGGCATCAGCCTGGCGCTGTCGGACGTGGTCGCGCATCAGCCGTTCGAGGCGACTTCGGAGGCACCCCCGCCGTTCGCTGCGATCGTGATGCTGGAAGGTCGTGCCGGAGCACGCCTGGAAGGGCAGGCTGTGATCGGCATGAACCGCGGCGCCGGCGCGATGGTGTTGGCCGATGCCACGCCGATGACTGCGATTCATCCGGCCGGTCAACGGATGCGCAGTCTGAATGTCTCGCTGGATGCACCGGCCGAGATGGATGATCCGGTGATCAGCGAACTGCTGTTGCAGGCGCATCGCCATGGTCGCCGGCGGCTGCACAGCTGGCAGGTACCCGCGCATCTTGAACATGCCGCCGAACAGTTGCTGTCGGGGACCTGGCAGGGCGCAATGCATGCGCTGCTGTGCGAGGGTGTGGGTCTGCAGATGCTGGCGATGGCGTTGGGTGCGCCTGCCCAGGAGGCATCGCCGGACCAGCGTGTTTCAGCACGTGATCGCCGCATGCTGCAACGGGTGATCGACTGCCTGCAGGCATCACCTGCGGCTGACCACAGCCTGGAGGATCTGGCGCGCCTGGCCTGCATGAGCCCGAGCAGCCTGCGGCTGAAGTTCCAGCAGGTGCACCGGTGTTCGGTGTTCGCCTGGCTGCGCGAGCGGCGCCTGCAGTTGGCCTGCGAGCAGCTGCGGCAGGGCTGCAGCGTGCAGCAGGCCGCACATTTCGTCGGCTACCGGCACGCCACCAATTTCGCGACCGCATTCCGCGCGCGCTACGGCATCGCGCCCAGCGAGCTCCGCTGAGTCCGGACCACCGTCGGCAGTGCGCATACGCCTGCTGCGTCCGCGCATACGTGCGCTCACGCTCAAATGACAATAATTCTCATCCAGCCTTTCCTTCCCGCTGGATCTCCCATGCCTGCCTGTTTCCGCCCGTGTGCCCTGGCTAGCGCCATCGGCACGACCCTGGCGCTGTTCAACGCTGCCCACGCCGCCGAACGCACTCCGTCCGTAACGCCTTCCCAGCTTCCAACCGTGCAGGTCACGGCCGACCTCGATGGCAGCACCGAAACGTCGCGTTCCTACACCACCGACTCGATGGGCACGGCGACCGGACTGTCGCTGACCTCGCGGCAGACCCCGCAATCCGTCAGCGTGGTCACCCGCCAGCAGATCGAGGACCGTGGCCTGCTCAGCACCGCCGATGCCTTGGCGACCGCACCTGGCATCTCGGTCACGCGCAGCGACGCCAACCGCTACTCGTTCTCCGCACGCGGCTTCGACATCGACAACTACCAGTTCGATGGCGTGGTGATGCCGGTGCTGTCGCCGTGGAATTTCGGCGAGAACAACCTGGACATGGTGGTGTATGACCGCATCGAGATCGTGCGCGGCGCCAACGGCCTGATGACCGGCGCCGGCAATCCCTCGGCGGCAGTGAACTACGTGCGCAAGCGCCCGATGCGCGAGTTCGCTGCCAGTGGTGGCATCAGCCTCGGCAGCTGGGACGCACGGCGCGCGTGGGCGGATATGTCCAGCCCGCTGAGCCGAGAAGGGCGTGTGCGTGGTCGCCTGGTGGCCGCGCAGGCAGAGGGCGACAGCTACACCGCTGGCCTGGACAGTACGGCGAAGACGCTCTACGGCGTGGTCAGCGTGGACTTGGGCGAGGACACCGGGTTGATCGCCGGCATCTCCTACCAGGGCAACGACAACCGTGGCTTCGGCAGCGGCTTCGCGCTGTTCAACGCCGATGGCACGCGCACCCGTTTCGACCGCTCGGTATCAGCCACCGCGCCGTGGGCACGGATGACCACCGACACCCGCAATGGCTTCTTCGACTTCAACCATCGTTTCGGCAACGACTGGCAGGCGCGCGTGTCCTACAGCCGCTCGCATACCGACATGGAAATGAAGCATCTCTATCGCGGTGGCTACCCCGACCCGGTCACTGGCGCCATGCCCAATGGCAACAGCTTCACCCGCTACGACGGTCCGGTGCGCCGCGAAGCGATCAGCGCCAGCCTGAGCGGTCCGTTCCAGCTGTTCGGCCGCCAGCACACTGCGTCCATCGGCTGGTCGCGCTCACGCGATGAAATCGCGCTGGGGCAGTACCGCGCGCTGGCGCCGCTGCCGCCGTTGGCCAGCTATCTGGACTGGCACGGGCCGGGCACGCCGGAGCCGACGTGGGCCAGCAGCGAGACCCAGGCCGATGACCTGGACAACCATCAGAGCGGTGCCTACGCGGTGGCGCGGCTGTCGCTGGCCGATCCGCTGCACGTGATCGTCGGTGGTCGCATGAGCAACTGGGAGACCGACCAGGTCTACTTTGGCACCAAGCGGAAGTACCGCTACCGCAACGAGTTCGTACCGTATGCCGGCGTGGTCTGGGATTTCAACGGCTACAGCAGCGTGTACGCCAGCTACACCGGCATCTTCAAGCCGCAGAACAACCGCAACGAATCCGGGCAGATCCTCGATCCGGTCAGTGGCCGCAGCTATGAGCTGGGCCTCAAGGGCAGCTGGCTGCAGGAGCGTTTGAATGCTTCGGCGGCGCTGTTCCGCACCCAGCAGGACAACCTGGCCGAAGCCACCGGCGGGCTGGTCGATGGCAGCACGCAGGCGGCCTATCGCGCGGTGAAGGGCGCAACCGTGGACGGCCTGGAACTGGAGCTGGCCGGCGAGCCGCTACCGGGCTGGAGCCTGGGTACCAGCTTCACCACCTTCATCGCGCAGGATGCACAGGGACGGGCGATCAACACCGCCAAGCCGCGCAGCCTGTTCAAGCTGTTCACCACCTGGCGGCTGCCGGGTGCCTGGGACCGGCTGACGATCGGCGGTGGCGTGGACTGGCAGAACCGCATGTACCAGACCGCCACCGCGCCAGGGAATCGCCGTGTGCCGGTGGAGCAGCCCAGCTACGCGTTGGTGAACCTGATGGCGCGCTATCAGTTCAGTTCCAATGTGTCGGCGGCGGTCAACATCAACAACCTGTTTGACCGCCACTACTACTCGCAGATCGGCTTCTACAACCAGGGCTGGTACGGCGCGCCGCGAAACGTGATGTTCACGCTGAAGGTTGGCTATTGAGGCGGCAGTGGCGAGGTTCAGGGATCCAGTGGATCCATCGGGTCGATGCGAAGTGATTCGGGCGCTGGCACGAAGGTGATCGCGTACGGTGAAATGCGTGAACCGACCTTGCCGGGAACGTAGCCCAGCTCACGGCGGTTGCGCTCGCTGAAGCCGCTGCTGGCGACCGAATCGATATGCGATGGGCTGCTGACCACCAGTGCCGGTTGTCGTGGCGGTGCCGGCAGGGCCGCCAGCAATCGCGCTGCGTTGCGCAGGTTGGTGGTGGTGTGTCGGGCATACGGCTCGATGATGATCGCCTCTGCGGGAATGCCGAAGCGCGCGATCAGCGCTTCGCGCATCTGCACCGCTTCGACGCTGCGGGTGCCGCGCGGATGCACGGCGCCGCCGGAAACGATGATGAAGGGCGCATCACCTGCGTCGTAGCGCTGCGCAGCCGCCTTCAGGCGCAGCTTGCTGCCGGCGCTGAGCGGGGTGGTCAGTTCGTCTGGGCCCTGGCCCAGCACGATGATCGATGTGTATGGATGCGCATTCCAATCGAACTGCCGCGCGCGCGCGAATGGCGCGGCGTTCATTCCCGCGTTGATGGGCTCGAAGCGGATCGCATCGAGGCGGTCATTGGCATCAAGCAGGCCCACCGCCACCGCGATGCTGCGATCGAATGCGGTGTAGGCCGCGCCGGCGTCCACTTCGCTCATCTGCATGGCAATGGCAACATCGCCGGCCAGTCGCGTGCTGCCTGCCGCGCCGACCGGGCCGTCGATGGCGTCGTAGCGGGGCGGCTGGCCCTGGCCATAGACGGAGAGAATGTTGTTGAGTCCCGCCAGCTCTCTTTCGATGGCATCGGCGCGCGCCGGAATCGTGGTGGCCAGCAGATCGGCCTGCGCCGGCGTCCAGCGCGCTGCCTCGAGTGTGCAGGCCGCCGTCCGGCAGCCAGTCATGCGCTGCGTGCGTTCGACCATGAGGGCGCGCGCAGGGGCGGGCAGTGCGTCGTGCTTCAGCTGCACCAGGGTTGGAAACAAGCGCCCGGCCAGTGCCGCGCTGTCACGGTCGTCGGCGGCCGCTGCAAGCGGCAGCACAGCCGTGGCCAGCAGGGCGAGGGACAAGCTCAATCGTCGGTGCATCACCAGCTCCTGCTGACCATCAGGCGGACGTTGCGGCCGAACAGCGGCCGCCCATAGATTGCCTCGGCCGAACCCTGTCCGGCGAGCGCGTCGGTGCGGGTGTTGCCCTCGGTGAGCCCCTTTTCATTGGTCAGGTTGTCGCCCACCAGCTGTGCGCCCCAGTTGCCGCGCTTCCATGAAACGCCCAGACCCAGGGTCTGGTAGGCAGGCAACGCGGTCTGGTTGAACAGATCGACATAGGACTTGCCGACCACGTCATAGCGCAGCCAGGTCTCGAACTGGTCCTGGCCGTACTGGAAACTGAAAGTCGGCCGCAGGTTGCCGTAGAGCTTGGGTTCGCGGACGATCTGCTTGCCGTTGACCGCGGCCGGATCGGCGCCGGAATCGTTCTGCAGGCTGTCGTACTGCGGATCGCTGACCGTGATCGAACCGGCGATGCTGAACCAGTCCAGCGGTCGGAACAGGCCATCCAGCTCGATGCCCTTGGAGACGGCGGTGCCGATGAAGGGCACCGACTGGTCATTGCGGCCGGTCGTCGGATTGAAGGCGACGAAGGACGCATTGAGTGGATCGAACTTGGTGTAGAACGCGGTCAGGTAGAGATAGGACCGGCCGAACCCGGCCTTCAAGCCCAGCTCGTACTGGTCCAGCTGGGTCTGCACGATGGTGGGGTCGATCGAGCGCGCCACCGACGAATTGGGAACGATCTCCATGTGCGACACGCGGGCATAGGCGCCTACGGTGGCAGTGAAATCGTAGTTGGCACCGACCGTCCAGTTGGTGGCGGTCGGGTTCAGGCGATGGTTCTGCACGACGCCAGTGAACCGGCGCGTGGTGTTGTCGGCCAGTGTGTTGCGGTCGCCGAGGTCGACCTGGGCGGTCTGCTCGGCATAGCCCTCGTAACGGTAGCGCTCATGGCGGATGCCGGCATCAAGCTTCAAGCGGTCCGTCAGTGCCCAGGTGTCATTGGCATACACCGCGAACATGCGGGCATCGACCTTGCCGCGATTGAGGGTGGTGGTGTAACGCAGCGTGCCCTTGTCGGTGACATAGCCCAGTGGGGCGCCATCGTTACCGTAGGCCACCAGATCAAGCAGGCGTGGCTTGCCGCGCATCTCCATCAGCATGTCCTGGTACAGGCTGAAGGACGTGGTGCCGAAGAAGGCGGTGTACGCGCCGATGTTCAGATCGTGGCTGCCCCAGGCCGTTTCAAACAGCCGCGTCGCACTGAAATCGGCCTGACCGGAGTAGAAGTCCGAATCAGCGGCACGGTACTGGGCCGAGATCACCAGGCCGGAGTCGGCGTAGGGATCGTAGGCAGTGGCGCCGTTGCTGCCGGCCAGCGCGTAGCCCATCCGCGCGACACCGGCACCGAAGGCGGTACGGGCCGCGCCCAGATAGCCGTTGGCGAAGCTGCGTGCGTCGACCGGATTGGTGGTCGAGTACAGCGCGTCGAAGGTATTGCGGCCCTTGGTGTAGCCGGATTTCAGCGACAGGGTCCAGTCGGTGGCGGTGTTCTCGTATTGGAAGCCGATGTTGCCGAAGCGCATGTGGCGGCCATCGGCCAGGTCGCGGTTCATGCCCTGCAGGACACCGCCGCCATCGAGGTATTTCAGGTTGACGCTGCGCAGTGACGGCGAGTTCAGGGTGCCGTCGAAGTAGTCGATGTAGGGATCCAGCGGGACGCTGGGATTGCGCGGGTCGGCGACCGGGATCGGCAGATAGAACGTATTGTGGTCGTCAACGAAGGTACCGCTGACCTTGAACCAGCTGGTGTCGTCGAAGTAGTGCTTGATGTTGCCGCGGATCTGGCCGCCTTTGTCGTTCGGGAAGCCGTTGTCGCGGTAGCCGTCGTGCTGGCGCAGGAAGCCACCGACGGCGTAGAAGGTGTCCTTGCCCAGCGCGCCGGACTGGTACATCTCGCCGCGGTACAGGCCGGTATCGCCGATGGTCAGCTGCGCCTTGCCGCGGGTCTCTTCCGAGCCCTCGGCCAGGATGTTGTTGACGATGGCGCCGCCGCTGCTGGCATAGATCGGCGCCGGGCCACCACGTACGATCTCTACCCGCTGGTTCATCACATCGAACCGGTTCATGCCGTCGCCGGAATTGAAGAAGTGACCATCCAGCTCCTGGTAGAGCGGCAGGCCATCCTGCTGGAAGGCGATGAAGCCACGATCGGTGGGAATGCCGCGCAGCCGGGTGATGTTCTGCACCTCGCCGCCGGTGGCCTCGACATGGATGCCGGGAACCGAGCCGAGCAGGTCGGCGTAGCTTTTCGGTGCGAGTCTCTGCACGTCTTCGCGGCTGAGTGAATTGACCGCGAAGGACGCATCGAAGCGACGCTGGGTGCGTGCCGCACCGGTGACCACCACCGCATCCAGCGTTGCAGCGTCGGCACTGTCCTTGTTCTGGACAGGGGCGTCCTGCGCAGACGCACTGCCGTGCAGGGTGATCAGGGCCAGGGAGATGCCCAGGACCAGAGGGCTGATGTTCATCGGAGGGCGGCCATGCAGGAAAGGGGGACCGCTGCACGGTAGGTCCGGGTGATGACGGAATTGTTTACTTCGGCGGAAATAAACAATTAAGCGATGGCGTCGGCGCCCAGCTGATGGATCGGCAGCAGGGCCGCGCCCACTGATACCGCGGATCCTCCCAACCGTGACACATGCACCTGTGGCAGGCGCAGACTGTCCAGCGCACTGCTCCAGCGTGCCGGTTGCTGCAGGTGTTGCCCCAACACTTCCAGTACCTGCCTTGGCAGTGAGCCGGACAGGATCACGGCGCCAGGATCGAGCCATGCCACACCGGTATTGGCCGCCACGCCCAGCTGGTTGCCTGCACGTTCTGCCCAGGCATTGATGATGCCGGCATGGGTTTCCAGGCAGGACTCAAGTTCGAACAGTGAAGGAATGCCGGCGCCGGCGTCGCGCAACGTGGCCAGCAGGTCGATGCCCGAGGGACGCGGTGCGTCCATGCGGAACAGGCGACCGATATCCCCGGCATTGCCGAACTCACCGCGCATCACATCACGTCGATGGATCACGCCACCGCCCACGCCGTGGCCGACATACAGCAACAGCGCCGACGCGCAGTCGCGGATCAGTCCGCTGTCGTAGTATTCCGCCAGCGCCGCCAGGGTTGCATCGTTCTCCACCCAGACCGGGAAGCCGAAGTAGTCTTCGAAGAACTGGTCGTTGTCGATATCGCGCCAGCCATGCAGCCAGTCCACCGCGTGCCGGCGTGCCGGACCGGTTTCGACCACGGGCCCGGGAACCGCCACGCCGAGGCCCAGGAAGCGCGCGCGCATGAGCCCGGTGCGGCTGGTGAGGCTGCGCAGGCGCTGGTCCACCGCGTGCACGAAGTCGTAGGGATCTGCGCTGTCGAATGCGGTTGCATCGCGGGCGATGACCTGGCCGGCAAAATCGACCAGCGCGATCTCCAGCCAACCGGGGTGCACCGTGGCACCGGCGGCATAGCCACCCCGCCCGGACAGTGCCAGTGGCACCGATGGACGCCCCCGTTGGCCATCGGACAGTTGTCCCTGTTCCTCGATCACCTCCAGCATCAACAGTTCACGCGCCAGGCGGGTCAATGCACCGTTGTGCATGCCCAGCTGGTGGGCAATGGTGATGCGGGGAACAGCGCCCATCGTGCGCAACAGCCAGATGATGCGCTTGTGGTCGGCATCCAGCGCGATCAGCGGTTTGCGGCGCAGCCGCGATGTAGGAGCCAGGTTCATGGGTGCAGGCCCTCGGTATGCGGAAGCGCGACCGGCCAGGCCAATGCGGCCAGCGACAGCAGACTGCCGACGGCAACCAGCGAGACCAGTACGGCAGAGGTGCCCGGATCACCGGCCTGTATGCCGGGCAGCAGCTGGCCCAGCAGCAATGAGGAGGCGGCAATGGACAGTTTCATGGTTCCAGTGAGCAGTGCAAAACAGCTAAGGTCATCCTCGCGCCCGCTGCGGGCGGCATGGCGACGAGCGATCAGCGCGGTGCGCCGCCACAGCACCAGGCCGACACTGGCCACCGCCGCCCCATGGACAGCGGCACACGCAATCGCTACAGGCAGGGAGGGCTTGGCCTGGTAAACGCAGACGGCAGCGATGACCAGCATCGACATCAGCGCGATCAGGCCTGTCTCGCTGGACAGCGGGGGGCGCAGGCGCAGATGGAGCCAAGGCGCGACCACCATGCCCGCGACCATGGCGAAGGTCAGTGCTGCCCCATGTTCGGCAAAGGGAAACAGACGCCCAGCCAGGCCAACCAACGCGGTCTCCGCCGCCGCGGCCAGCAGAACCGGCAGCAGCGCCAGTAGGGGCGGAGCGCTCGCACCGGGCATCCTGGCTGTGGAGGGCCGTGAGGGCGTCGAAACGCAGGCCAGGGGAAGCGCGGCGGCCGCGATCAGGATGCCGATGATCATGCAGATCAGCAACGCGCTGCCACTGCCTGCAGATTCAGGTGCACCGACCACGCCGAACAGTGCTGCAGCGATGCAAAGCTTGGAGATCGGTACCACTACCGCGCGAGCGGAAACGTAGCGCATGGCCTCGTTCTCGTCGCGGGGCAACAGCGAAGTCAATGCATTCTGGGCCACGTCGTAAACCGCGTAGCAGGTACGGAACAAGAGCGAGGCGGCCAGCAGCGGCAGGAAGGCGGGCTCGGTCGCGGTGCTCGGACTGAACAGCAGGCAGGCGCTGGCGGCGGTGCCGAGCCCGCCGATCAACTGCAGGCGCAAGGCGAGGCGACGCTGGTCGTGCAGGCGGGTGAACACGGCGGCCAGCAGCAGGTCGAGCACGCTGCTGTAGGCCAGGGAGATCGCCAGCAGTTGGCCGGTGTGGGCAGCCGACAGCCCCAGCCGCGCGTGCAGGTAGTAGCCGAGTGCCAGGTCCACGAACGACCAGACCAGAGTGCGGGCGAAGTGGCCGGCGGCATAGAGCTGCCGCAGCGATGGCTGCGCGTTCAACGCTGTTTTTGGGGGAGGAGGCCGGAGAACCGGGATCGTTCTACTACCCCTGTGTGACAGCGGTCTGACATGGTGCGAGGTCGGCCATTCAGCGAGTGGCTTGCAGCACACGCCGTCGGCGAGCAGCATTGACCGTGCTGCGCCCCACAACGCCTCACGCAGAGCCTTCTTCGCCGAATGGAGCAACGTATGAAGCTGTTGTCCGCTGTGTTGTTGTCTGCGCTTTCACTTCCTGCCGTTCCGGCGCTGGCAGTGGAGGCGTCTCCTTCACCGCTGTTGGGGCGCTGGTCGCTGGATATCGCCACCTCGGCGCTGCCCGAGGCGCAGCGCCCGAAGCAGGTGGTGCTGGAGTTCAAGGACGCCGGTGCGGGGCGTTGGAGTTCACATGTGGACATCGTCCTGCACGATGGCAAGACCATGAAATCCGACGGCACGCTGGCGCTGGATGGTACGCCGGGCGCCCTGTCCGGCACCTATGGCGCGGACAAGGCCAATTTGAAACTGCCGGCGCCGAACACCCTGGTGATGCAGCTGGTGGACCACGGCACGCCGGCCTCCACCCGTATCTATACCGTGGCGGCTGACCGCTCGACGATGACCGAGACCAAGGCGTTCTACGGCCACGACGGTACGCCGATCCTGCAGACCAATCTGTTCAAGCGGATGCCGTAGTGGCGCCGCCTGCGCCATGCCCACGGGGAGGGAATCCGCGGGCATGGCACCGGCACCTTACACCGCAGCCGGGTCGCGCTTGCCGGTGTCGATGCCGTACTTGTCGATCGCGTCCTGCATCCGCGCGCGCTCGATGCGGCCTTCGTCGGCCAGTGATTTCAAGGCCGCCAGCACGATGAAGTGGCGATCCACTTCGAAGAACGTGCGCAGCGACTCACGCGTGTCGGAGCGGCCGAAGCCATCGGTACCGAGTGCGGTGAAGCGGCGGTCGTTGATGAAGGGACGGATCTGGTCGCCGACGATCTTCATGTAGTCGGTGGCCACCACCACCGGGCCTTCATGGCCCTGCAGGCACTGCTGCAGGTAGGGCACGCGGGGCTCCTCGGCCGGATGCAGCAGGTTCCAGCGCTCGGCGGCCAGGCCATCGCGGCGCAGTTCGGTCAGGCTGGTCGCGCTCCACACATCGCTGGCGATGCCGAAGTCCTGCTGCAGCAGTTCTGCCGCGGCTTCCACTTCGCGCAGGATCGAACCGCTGCCCATCAGCTGCACGCATGGCTGCGAGTCGCTGTCGGCGGCCGTCGGGTGCAGCAGGTACAGGCCCTTCAGGATGCCGGCCTCGGCGCCCTCGGGCAGCGCCGGCTGCGGATAGTTCTCGTTGAGTACGGTGATGTAGTAGTAGATGTCTTCCTGCTCGACGTACATGCGGCGCAGGCCGTCGTGGATGATCACCGCCAGCTCGTAGTTGTAGGTCGGGTCGTAGGATACGCAGCTCGGGATGACCGACGACAGCACGTGGCTGTGGCCGTCGTCATGCTGCAGGCCTTCGCCCATCAGCGTGGTGCGGCCGGAGGTGGCACCCAGCAGGAATCCACGGGTGCGCGCATCGGCGGCGGCCCAGGCCAGGTCACCGACGCGCTGCAGGCCGAACATCGAGTAGAAGATGTAGAACGGGATCGTCGCCAGGCCGTGGTTGCTGTAGGCGGTGCCGGCGGCAATCCACGAGCAGATCGCGCCGGATTCATTGATGCCTTCCTGCAGGATCTGGCCGTCCTTGGCTTCCTTGTAATAGCTCAGCTGGCCGGCATCCTGCGGGGTATACAGCTGGCCCAGGTAGGAGTGGATGCCGATCTGGCGGAACAGGCCTTCCATGCCGAAGGTGCGCGATTCATCGGGCACGATCGGAATCACCAGCTTGCCCAGCTCCGGGTCCTTCAGCAGGCTGGTGAGAATGCGCACGAAGCCCATAGTGGTGGACTGTCCGCGATCGCCGCTGCCCTGCAGCTGGGTGTTGAAGATCGACAGCGGCGGCAGCGGCAGCGGATCGACCTTGGCCAGGCGCGCGGGCAGTTGCCCGCCCTGGATGCGGCGGCGCTCGGCGAAGTAGATGGCTTCGGCGCTGCCCGGTTCCGGACGCAGGTACGGCATGTCCTCCAGCTGGTCGTCGCTGACCGGCAGGTTGAAGCGGTCGCGGAAGGCGCGCACCGCGTCGGCGCTCATCTTCTTCAGCTGGTGGTTGATGTTCTGGCCTTCACCGGCTTCACCCATGCCGAAACCCTTGACCGTCTTGGCCAGGATCACGGTGGGCCGGCCGCTGGTGTTCACTGCCTGCTGGTAGGCGGCGTACACCTTCTGCGGATCGTGGCCACCACGTGCCAGCGCCCAGATGTCGTCATCGCTCATGTGCGCGACCAGTTCCAGCAGTTCGGGGTAACGGCCGAAGAAGTGCTCGCGCACGTAGGCACCGTTCTGCGACTTGAAGGTCTGGTAGTCGCCGTCCACGCATTCCATCATGCGCTGGCGCAGCAGGCCGCTGTGGTCGCGGGCCAGCAGGTCGTCCCAGCCGCTGCCCCAGATCAGCTTGATCACGTTCCAGCCGGCCGCGCGGAAGGTGCCTTCCAGTTCCTGGATGACCTTGGCGTTGCCGCGCACCGGACCGTCCAGGCGCTGCAGGTTGCAGTTCACCACGAACACGATGTTGTCCAGCCGCTCGCGGCCGGCCAACGAGATCGCCGCCAGCGACTCGGGCTGGTCCATCTCGCCGTCGCCGAGGAAGGCCCAGACCTTGCGGCCCTGGTGTTCCTTCAGGCCGCGGTATTCCAGGTAACGCATGTAGCGCGCCTGGTAGGCGGCGGTCAGCGGGCCCAGCCCCATCGACACGGTGGGGAACTGCCAGAACTCCGGCATCAATCGCGGGTGCGGATACGAGGACAGGCCTTCGCGGCCGGCTTCGCGGCGGAAGTTGTCCATGCGCGCCGGATCGATGCGGCCTTCCACGTACGCGCGGCCGTAGATCCCCGGCGCGGAGTGGCCCTGGATGTAGATCATGTCGCCGTCGAAGGTGTCAGTACGGCCACGGAAGAAATGATCGAAGCCCACGTCGTACAGCACAGCCGCCGACTGGTAGGTGGCGATGTGGCCGCCGACGTTGGAGTGCTTGCCGGCACGCAGCACCATCACCATCGCGTTCCAGCGGATCATCGCGTTCAGGCGGCGCTCGATGGCCAGGTCACCCGGGTAGGCCGGCTGGCGCTCGGGCGGGATGGTGTTGACGTAGGCGGTCCAGGCACGGGTATGCAGGTCGCCGTGCTGCCGGGCGTCCAGATCGCTCAGCTGGTCGATCAGGTAGTGCGCGCGCGGCCGGCCGCCGGCCTGCATCACCGCCTCCAGCGATTCACGCCACTCCTGGGTTTCCAGTGGATCGGTATCGAAGGGAATGAGGGCTTGGTTCATGGCTGTCTCCAGAGGGCGCCGGTCGGACGTCTGCCTGGGCGACAACACCGGCAGGGCGCACAGCACTGGAGCGGGGTCGCAACGGCGGGGCCGTGACGCGAAGGGCGACCGTGGCGGCCGCCGAGAAGACAAGCGTAGGCCCGGCCACCCGGCTTCGATAGGCGGGCCCGGCTTGGGTCTCTGGCAAGCAAGGGTTGGCACGGCGCGCCGTATCATGGGCGGGCGCGCCGGGTGCGGCCGCTGATCAGGCCGGTGACAGGCCCGGGAAGAACATCGGGATGACCGCCACACCAACCCCCAGCAGGCACCAGGCCACGATCGGCAGCCATCCTGAGAGCTGCTGGCAGCGTTCCGGCAAGCGGCGTCCTCCGATCCACAGCAGCAGGGTGAGCAGGCCCAGCGCGTAGGCGAGGGCGACGACCACCGGATGCACGTGGACGACACGGCTGGGCGGCCACATCTGCTGCTGGTAGGCGGTGGTGTGGGCGACCAGCAGCAGGAACAGCAGGCTGCTGAGGGTGTTGATGGCGGTGCGGGCGTTCATTGCGGGGCACTCCTTGTGCCGGCTGCCGGAAACTGCAGAGGCGGCATTCTAGCGGCTGCCTGCCGGCAGTTGAAACGCCACTGTCATCGATGGCCGTCACCCTGCGGGGCTTTCCAGCCTTGGGGTGGTTGGCCGGCCGTGAACAGCGTGAGGATCTGGGAGAAGAGCTATGCGCTGCGGCGGCGGCTGCTGCGCGGCTTCTTCCTGCGCCGGGGTTCTGCCAGCGAAGATGCCGAGGATCTGGCGCAGGAGGTTTACCTGCGGCTGCTGCGCAGCACCGGTGAGCATGCCGACGCGGTCGAGAACCCGGAAGCCTACCTGTTCACCGTGGCCGCCAATCTTGCACGGGAGCACGCGCGCGCGCGTTCGTCGCTGCCGCCGTTGGAGGACGTCGACCTCCTGGCCGAAGTGTTGAAGAGCGAAGAAGACATCGAAGGCGAATTCGAGCGCGCGCAGCGCTGGAACGATATCCGCACCACCATCGCACGGCTGCCGGCGACCACGCGGCGGGTGATGGAGCTGCATTATCGCGACGGGCTGGACTGCCCGGCAATCAGCCAGCAGCTGCAGGTCTCGGTGCACATGGTGCGCAAGCATATCGGCAAGGGGCTGGACGCCTGCAGGAAGGCGCTGGGCGCCAGGGAGCTCACATGAAACGGAATCCATCGGGTGCGGCCGACGACGTGATCGCCAGCGAGGCCATGGATTGGTTCCAGCGCAATCGCGAGGGCGTGCTGGGCGAAGCCGAGCGGGTTGCGTTGCTGGACTGGATGAAGCGCTCGCCGGAGCATGTGCGCGCCTATATGCACGCGCTCGCACTGCACCGGCAGGTTGGTGAGGCGCTGCAATCGGCATTGGCTGAAGAGGCCTCGGTGCCGCCACAGCAGGCCGCTGCCAAGGTCGTGCCGCTGTTCGGACACGCACAGGCCCCGCTGCGCAGTGCGCCGCACAGCCGTCGCACGCGTTGGTGGGTGGCGGCTGCCGCGGCCTGTATCGGCCTGCTCGGCGTGGGCCTGGTTCCGCAGCTGATGCCTACCGAGCAGCTTTACAGCGCCGGACATGGAGAAATTCGCGACCTGGTGCTGCCCGACCAGACCCAGGTGCGGCTCAACGCGGACAGCCGCCTGCGGGTGCGCATGGGCGGGTTCAGCCGCAGGGTGGAGCTGCTGCAGGGCGAGGCCACGTTCGACATCGCCCAGGACCGACGGCCGTTCGAGGTGCAGGTGAACGGATTGCAGATCCGCGATATCGGCACGGTGTTCGACGTGTCGCGACGGCTGCAGGGCACCCGCATCGGTGTGGTTTCCGGCGAGGTGGAAGTGTGGAGCCACGGTGCGGATGCGCGGCGTCTTGCACAACTGGGTAAAGGCCAGGTGGTGCAGGTCGACGCGCGCAGCCATGCGGTCGAGTCGTTGGATGTGCCGTTGTCGATGCTGCTGGACTGGCAGCAACGCAAGGTCTCTTTCCTGGACGAGCGGCTGGATGAGGTGGCCGCCGCCTTCAACCGCCACAACCAGGTGCAGGTGCGGGTGCTGGATGAAGGTGCGGCGTCGGCGCGGTTGTCCGGCAGCCTGGACGCGCATCGCATCGGTGCGCTGCAGGCCTTCCTCGAGCGCGATCCGCGCTTCGTGGTGCGGCGAGAAGGCGACACCGTGCGGGTTGGCAGTCGCTGAGGTCGACATGGCCGTGCGTTGTCAGAAAAAATTCATCAAATCCGCGTTCTCCACTTCGGTGGATGCGGGCTCTTACTTGGGAGAAGCCGCTGCCGAGTCACGCAGCGGCACCTGCTGCCTTCTCTCTTCCAAGGACCCGTGATGCGCAACACGCTCTACCTGTCGATCATCCTCGCCCTGTCTCCCTGCAGCGTGCCGCTGGCGGCTGCGGCCACTGCCGATGGCCTCGAGGCCCGCGTTTCGGCGCCGATCGCGGCGCAGCCGCTGGCGCGCGCGCTGGAGCAGTTGTCGCGCAGTTCCGGCGTGCAGTTCCTGTATTCGGGCAGTGGTGAAGCGCACATGGCCGGGGCGGTGCCGCGCGGTGCCACCGTCAAGCAGGCGCTGGACGCGCTGCTGGCAGGGACCGGCCTGGGCTACACCGTGGTGGATGGCAACGTCATCGCCATTGATCCTGCGCCGGCACACAACGAACCGAAGCCGGCCGCGCCGAAGCCGCGCGAGGCCGAAGCGGTGGTGGCGCCGACCCTGGGCACGGTGAAGGTGATTGCTGCGCATGAGGTGATCGACCAGAAGAAGACCTCGCCGGTGATCAAGGATTCGGTGGTCTACGACGAGATGGACAGCTACGGCGACGAGACACTGGCCGAGAGCCTGATGGCCGCGCCGGGCCTGAGTGCCGTGGAGGATGCCGGTGAGCCCCGTTACGTGACGGTGCGTGGCGTGCAGGCCAACCTCAACTACACCACCATCGACGGCATCGCGATTGCCAGCGTGGGTGGCAGTGGCTCGGGTGAGCGCATGAACAACCTGCAGCTGATTCCCAGCGACATCGGCACCCGCACCGACATCTACAAGAGCTTCAGCGCAGAGCAGGCGCCGGATGCGATCGGCGGCGTGATCGACATCATCAGCCGCAGTGCCTTCGACCGGTCCGGCAAGTACGTGTTCGCCGATGTGGCTGGTATCTACTCCACGGCCGAGACCAATGTCGAGCGCAGTGCCGGTGGCAACCACGAGACCCTGGGGCATTTCGGCAAGAGCGCCAAGATGGTGTTCTCCAACCAGTTCGGTGCCGACCAGGAATTCGGCCTTGTTGCGGTAGCGCGCTATGAGCAGCGTTCGCGCAACAGCGTCAAGCGCTGGGTGGAGTCGAACTACTACTACAACGACGCCGGCAAGTACCTCACCGACGGCACCACCGGGCCGGACGAGGCCAAGGGCTGGAACGGGCTGCGTGCGCCGGGCAACTTCAGCACCGGCACCTACACCAACTTCATCACCAACTTCGGTGGCTCGGCCAAGCTGGAATGGAAGCCATCGGACGATCCTTTCTACGCATCGTTGCTGCTGTACTCGTACCGGTTCTACGAGAACTCGACGATGAACAAGACCGATCTGTACGGCAACGCCAAGTTTCCGATCCGCAACCAGACCGAAGACAGTGGCACCACCCAGATCAACAGCATCTACATCAAGAACCGCCACGACCGCTGGGACCGCAGCAACCGTGGCGCCATCGCCAGCTTCAACTGGGATATCGGTGATCACTCGCGGCTGACCCTGCGCGGTGGCCACACCGAAGAGACCTTCCACAACAATCAGGTCTACTGGGGTGTGCGCGCCTACCCAAGCAATCTGTTCGTCGACTACGAGAACGACAGCCACGGCTTCCCGAACGCAGTGGCGGTTTCCGATTCCAGCCTGCTGACCAGCTCGGCGTTCAAACTCAACCCGGCACAGGCCTATGTCTCGCCGCGCGACGCCAAGGAGAGCATCGACAACCTGCGTGCCGACTTCAGCTACAACATCGACGCCGATGCGCGTGGCTTCGGCCTGGCCGCCGGCGCCGAGTATCGCCATCTGAAGATCTGGCAGGACATCGACTTCGACTACTTCAAGAGCAGTGCCACGCTCAACGATTACCTGTATCCGGGTTCGACGCTGCTGGGCAGCGTGCCGGGCTTCCCGCTGATCGACAACCGCAAGTGGAACGAGGAACTGCTGCCTAAACTGGGCAACAACAATGCGGCGTATCCAAATGCCAACTTCACCAGCGACTACAAGTACGTGGAGGACATCACCAATGCCTACGTGTCCGCACACTACGCCTGGGACCGACTGCTGCTGATCGGCGGCCTGCGCTACGACCACACCCGCTTCGATGCCTACAGCCCATTCAGCGATGATGGCGGCACTACGTATACCTCTGCCTTCCGCAATACGAGCGGTGGCTACAACAACCTGCTGCCGTCATTGAATGCGACGTTCAAGCTGAGCGAGGACCAGCGCCTGCGCTTCTCCGCCAGCCGAACGCTGGGCCGGCCGACACCCAGCAACATCGCCCAGGCCACCAGCACCAGCTGTGGTGATGACGAGGAGGGCAGGGGCTTCTGCACCATCAAGCAGGGCAACGCCAACCTGCAGCCGCGCCGTTCCACCAACATCGACCTGGGGTGGGACCTGTACTTCAACGGCAACAACGGCCTGGTCTCGGTGGCACTGTTCGACAAGGTGATCAAGGACGACATCTACACCCTGACCACCTTCGAGAACGTGGGTGACACGCGCTACCGGGTCACCCAGCCGATGAACACCGATGAGTCCAGGCTGCGCGGTGTCGAGTTCGCGGTGGCCAACCGCAACCTGCAGTGGGGCCGTCAGCGCTTCGACATGTACTTCAACGCCACGCGGCTGGAAGGCCAGACCAACTACCGCATCAGTGATGGCACCGAACGCCGCCTGGACCGCCTGCTGTACCAGCCGGACTGGTCGCTCAATGGGTCGGTGATCTGGCGCATGCCGTGGAAGAGCGCACAGCTGCGCCTGTCCGGTACCTACCGCAGCCGGATGCTGGTCGACTTCGGTGATACCCAGTGGCTGGATTCGTACTACGACCCGTACATGACCTTCAACATGGGCTTCAGCCACAAGGTCAGCAAGCACGTGACGCTGAAGTACGAGGCCAAGAACCTGTTCAACACCCAGCCGACCTACAGCACTGGTCCGAACGGGCGCTTCCGTACCGAGATCGACGACTACGGCCGCTTCTTCTACTTCCACATCATCTACAACTGAGGGCGCATCCGTGGATACGATCAATCGCAGGCGATTCCTGGCCCTGGCCGGTCTGTCCGCCGCCGGCGCCTGGATGGGCACGGCACGGGCGCTGGCCGCGCAGACCGATGCCACCGCGCTGAACCCGCGCAACCTGCTGGCATCGCCGCGGTTCGCCAGTACACCGTTCACCCTGGGCGTGGCCTCGGGTGATCCCTCGGCCGATGGCATGGTGCTGTGGACACGGCTGGCGACCGAGCCGCTGGTGTTCGGCGGTGGCATGCCGACCCGGCCGATGGTGGTCGAATGGCAGCTGGCTGCGGACGAGGGCATGCGCAAGGTGGTACGCCAGGGTTCGGCGATGGCGCATCCCGAACTCGGCCACGCTGTGCACGTGGAGCTGGGTGGGTTGGCGCCCGCACGGCCTTACTGGTACCGCTTCACCGTAGGCGGCCACGCCAGTGCGGTCGGTTGCACCCGCACGCTGCCCGCAGCCACGGCCGCAGTGGATCGCGTGCGTTTTGCGGTGGCCGGTTGCCAGCACTACGAGGAAGGCCACTACACCGCGTGGCGGCGCATTGCCGAGGAACCGCTGGATTTCGTCTTCCACTACGGTGATTACATCTATGAAGGCGAAAGCCAGCCGGGCCTGCGGAAAATGAACGGCCAGCCGTTCACCAACCTGCGCAATCATGTCGGGCCGCAGACCTACACGCTGGACGACTACCGTCGCCGCTACGCCCAGTACAAGAGCGATGCTGACCTGCAGGCCGCGCATGCGTCGGCGCCGTGGTTCGTCACCTTCGATGACCATGAAGTGGACAACAACTGGGCCGGCGCCGAAGACCAGGACGATACGCCCAGCGAAGTGTTCCTGCTGCGCCGCGCACAGGCGTTCCAGGCCTACTACGAGAACATGCCACTGCGCCGTTCGGCATTCCCGCGCGATGGCCACATGCAGATGTACCGGCGCGCACGCTATGGCACGCTGATGGACCTGCACCTGCTCGACACACGCCAGTACCGCAGCAAGCAGGTAAACATGGCGGTGCGCGGGGAGGTGGAATCGCCGGAGCGCAGCATTGTGGGTGCGACGCAGGAGCGCTGGCTGTTCGACGGCCTGGCCGATGCCGCGCCGCGCTGGCACACCATCGCCCACCAGGTGGCACTGGGCAACTACATGCGCGAGAAGGACGGCGTGGTGCAGTCGTCCGACGACCAATGGTCGGGCTATCTGGACAGCCGCCGGCGCCTGCTCGACCACATCCAGAAGGTGGGCTTCGGCAACGTGGTGACGGCGTGTGGCGACGCGCACCGGCATTACGCCAGCGACCTGGTGCAGGACCATCGTGATTCAGGCGTGGTCTCCAGTGAGTTCCTTGCCACTTCGATCACTTCGGGGGCCGACGGCCAGGGCGTGGATGCGTACGCCAGGAATCAGCTCGCGCACAGCCCTTATCTGAGGGCGACCACCGACAAGCGTGGCTATGTGCTGTGCGATGTCACCCGTGATGCCTGGATCGGCGACATGAAGACGCTGGATACCGTGATGCAGCCGAATGGAACGGTGCAGAGCTGGAAGCGCTACGCGGTGGAACACGGCCGGCCGGGGTTGCAGGAGGCCTGATCAGCCAGCACCACTGTAGAGTCGAGCCATGCTCGACTGCTTTTCGATCGTTCTTCGATCATTGACCGGAAAAAGCAGTCGAGCATGGCTTGTATGTTCCTCCCGGCTCCTACGAGGTATGTAGGAGCCAGGGTGGAGGGACCGTCAAGCATG
>NZ_JBTMUR010000018.1:0-61223 GCF_054473855.1 Stenotrophomonas genospecies 3 | reverse complement strand
GGTGCGCCCGGAGAGATTCGAACTCCCGACCGCCTGGTTCGTAGCCAGGTACTCTATCCAACTGAGCTACGGGCGCCCTGCGACAGGAGCGGAATTATGCGGATGTCGGCGCGTACCGTCAACAGTTTTGTGAAAATTTTCATCCAACTGAATGAAAAAGCTGTCAGCTACGGCCTCCGGCGCCTTCAGCCACGCGAAATGATCGGCGCGCGTGCCCAGTTCCTGCGCGGACAGCACGCGCAGCTGCGCGTCCACATTCGGCAGCTTCGCCAGCAGCGTCTGCATCGATCCGGTCGGTGCCAACCAGTCGTGCTCCATCAACACGGCCTGTGCGCTGCCATGCACGCGCGCCATCTGCGCATCGAGGTCTTCGTTCATGCCGGCCGCGGCGTAGTGGTTGTTCAGGCCAACGCGTGCCCAGTCGGCAATCAGCCCGCGCGCTTCGGTGCCACCAAAGCCGAGGCGCCGCCCATGCAGCACGCCCTGGCGTTGCGCGATCCACGGCAGGAAACGATAGACCAGCGGCAGCAGCCAGCCGCGCGGTGGTGGGAAGCCACGCCAGAACGGTGAGCCGCTGGCCGCCAGCCACAGCCGGTTGAAGTGCTGCGGGTTGCGGCCGGCATGCACGCAGGCCAGCTGCCCGCCCAGACTGTGTCCACCGATGATCCAGGGCAGGGCGTCGGTGGCGTCATCGGCTGCGGCCAGGACGGCCTGGCTGGCCGGCAGATCCTGTTCGAGTACTTCGCGATAGCCCCAGTCCTGCGTGCGCGAGGGGCGCAGTGAGCTGCTGCCGTTGCCGCGCCACTCATGCAGGTAGACCGCCACGCCCTTCGCCGCCAGCGCCAATGCCAGTGGCAGGTAGTGACGCGCGGCCACGCCCAGCGCTGGCAGCCACAGCAGGCGCGCGATGGGCTGTGCGGGCACGCAGGCGATCACTTCGTAGCGATGGCCATCAGTGCACTGCACGGCAACGACGTCCGGTGCGAGACTCATGCGTGCGGTGCCGCGCCGAAGTGATCGAGTACCAGCACCTCGCTGCGGCCAGGCGCGTAGCCCTGCTGCAGGCCGCGCGCAACGTAGTCGATGCCGGCTTCGCAGGCATTGGCCAGGCTCAGGCCGTTGCACAGCTGCGCGGCGATGGCCGAGGCGAGCGTGCAGCCTGTGCCATGTGCGTCCAGCGGCAGGCGGGCGTGGATGAATTCTTCGCTGCTGACGCCGTCGAAGTAGCGATCGATCACGCGGTTGCCTTCCTGCAGGTGGCCGCCTTTCAGCAGCACCGCACCGGCACCGAGCTCGAGCAGGGCAGAGGCAGCCTGTTCGGCGTCATCGCCGTTGCCGATTTTCCGGCCGATCAGGAGTTCTGCTTCCGGGGTATTGGGTGTAACCAGCGTCGCCAACGGCAGCAGGCGTTCGCGCATGGCCTTGAGTGCACTTTCCTCCAGCAGGCGCGCGCCGCTGGTGGCGACCATCACCGGGTCCAGCACCACGTGCGGCGGGCGATGCTTTTCCAGTGCGTCGGCGACCGCATGGATCACCTCGGCGTTGGCCAGCATGCCGAGTTTCACGGCATGGATATCGAAGTCATCGAAGCAGGCTTCGATCTGCGCCTGCAGGAATGCGATCGGTGGCACATGCACGGCGGTGACGCCACGGGTGTTCTGTGCAGTCAGCGCGGCGAACACGGCCAGGCCATGCACGCGGTGCGCGGCGAAGGCCTTGAGATCGGCAGGGACACCGGCGCCACCGCCGGAGTCGGAGCCGGCGATGGTGAGGGCGGAAACGGGAGTGGTCGGACTCATCAGTTGATTGTGCCGTGGTCCCGCAGGGGAAGGTAGATCCACGCCATGCGTGGATGTCCTTGATTCAATGCCGCCAACGCGCCCACTGCTGGTACACCACATAACCCAGCCCGGTCAGGCCGGTCAGCAGAGCGGGGGCGAGCAGGGCGTCGTATTGCCAGCGCATGAACAACCAGGCGCCGATGATGCCGCCGCCGAGGAAGCCGCTGATGATCAGGCCGCTGAGGGTCAGCCGTCGAACCTGCAGCGGCAGTCCACGCAGCAGGTGGCCCAGGCCGATGCCGAGGTCGGTGAACATGCCGCTGAGGTGGGTGGTGCGCACCACCGCGCCACTGAAGGTGGTGGCCATCGCGTTCTGCAGGCCGCAGGCCATGGCGGCGGCCAGTGCGCCCCAGATCTGATGCTGTTCGAACAGTGGAATGGCCACCAGCAGCAGTGCCGATTCCAGCGCCAGCGCGACACCGTAGCGGCGGCCCAGCTGCAATGCGCTGTCCTGGATCAGCAGGCCGCTGAGCATCGCGCCCAGCGAGAACGCGATCAACAGTCCCCATAGATGGCCGACTGCGCGCCAGTCGCCCTGGGCGAGCGCCATGCCGAGCTGGCTGGTGCTGCCGGTCATGTGGCTGACCGCCTGGTGCTCGAAACCGAGGAAGCCGACCACGTTGACCATGCCGGCCACGCACGAGAGCGCGACCGCGCCGATCCAGACCCAGGTGGGCAGGCGTATTCCCATCGGCGGGGCCCCTCAGGGCCCGCCGAAGCCGCCGTTGAACTGCAGCTCGCTGAAAGTGTTGCTGGCCGGGTCGAATACCGCGCCCCAGAACTGCGTGCCGCCGTCACAGACGCGGATCGCTTCCCGTGCCGGGTTGATGCCGCTGTCGTCGGGCAGATGGAAGGCGTTGATGTAGATCAGACGCTTGCCGGCGCTTTCGATGCCGACGTACTGGCGGTCGAAGTCCAGCACCTTCGTTACCTGTGATTCCAGCGACGACAGCTGCGCTTCCAGCTGGTCGATCTGCTGCCGGCTGGGCGCCCAGTAACCACTGACCCGCCCGGCCTCGCGGCCGGGACTGGGGCGCGAGCAGGTATCGAGCACCTGCGCGGCGATGATCGGGCGGGTGACCACCCAGGATTGGCCGGTACGCTCGGCGGTCGGCACGCTGGCCGGGCCGCGCGTGGTGGTGCAGGCACCCAGGGCGGCTGCGAGGGCGATCGCAGCCGTGGGCAGCAGCAGGCGGGTGCAGCGGTTCACAACACCTCCGAAGCGTAATCGGCCAGGCGCGAGCGTTCGCCTCGGCGCAGGGTGATGTGCGCACTATGTGGCCAGTTCTTGAAGCGATCCACCGCGTAGGTCAGGCCCGAGGTGGTCTCGGTCAGGTACGGGGTGTCGATCTGCTCGACGTTGCCCAGGCAGACGATCTTGGTACCGGGGCCGGCACGGGTGATCAGCGTCTTCATCTGCTTGGGGGTGAGGTTCTGCGCCTCGTCCAGGATCAGGTAGCGCGACAGGAAGGTGCGGCCGCGCATGAAGTTCATCGAGCGGATCTTGATGCGGCTGGCGAGCAGGTCATTGGTCGCCTGGCGCCCCCAGGTGCCGCCTTCCTGGTTGTGCGTGAGCACTTCCAGGTTGTCGGTCAACGCGCCCATCCACGGTGTCATCTTCTCTTCCTCGGTGCCGGGCAGGAAGCCGATGTCCTCGCCGACGCTGACCGTGGCGCGGGTCATGATGATCTCGCGGTAGCGCTGCTGGTCCATCGTCTGCGCCAGGCCGGCGGCCAGCGCCAGCAGGGTCTTGCCGGTGCCGGCGGTACCCAGCAGCGTCACGAAGTCGATCTCCGGATCCATCAGTGCGTTGAGCGCGAAGTTCTGTTCTCGGTTGCGTGCGCTGATGCCCCACACGGCGTGGCTGCCGTGGCGGAAATCATCGACCAGTGACAGCACCACCTTGCCGTCGCCGACCACGCGGCTGACGCGCAGCTCGACTTCATCTTCGCCAGGCAGGTAGACGTACTGGTTCGGGTACCACTCCTCGCCATCCTGCGCCAGGATTTCGTAATGCGTGCGGCCCTTGTCGCTCCAGCTGCGCAGGTCATCGCCGTGGCGCTTCCAGAAGTCTTCCGGCAGCTCGGTGGCGCCGGTGTAGAGCAGGCTGAAATCGTCCAGCGCGCGGTCGTTCTCGTAGTCCTCGGACACGATGCCGGCGATCGCGGCCTTGATCCGCAGGTTGATGTCCTTGGAGACGAACACCACCGGCAGGTCCGGGGTTTCTTCCTTCAGTGCCAGGATCGCGCCGAGGATGGCGTTGTCCGGGATGACCTTGCCGAAGCTCTTGCCGGCGTCGAAATGGCTGGTCTGGAAGCGCAGCTTGCCGGCGCTCTGCTTGCCGCGCAGCTGCAGGCCATTGGGACGCTGCAGTGGAATGCCGTCGGCCAGGTTGTCCAGGCCGGATTCCTGCACCAGCTCGTTGAGGAAGCGGCTCACCTGGCGGGCGTTGCGGCTCGCTTCGGAGGTGCCCTTCTTGCCGTTGTCCAGCTCCTCGATCACCTGCATGGGCAGGTAGACGTCGTGCTCCTCGAATTTGAACAGCGCGGTGGGATCGTGCATCAGCACGTTGGTATCCAGCACGTAGATGCGCTTGCCTCGGGTCATCGTCGATTCCTGGTTACGGACAGGGAAAAACCACCACGGCCTGCTGCGGGGCAGGGTGATGGCAGACACAGTAGGCAGTGGGACTCACTTGGACTGGTAGGCCTTCAGTTCGGCGAGAACGGCATCGGCATGGCCGGCAACCTTGACCTTGCGCCAGGACTGCACGATGCGGCTGTCGGGGGAAATCAGGAAGGTGCTGCGTTCGATGCCACGTACCTGCTTGCCGTACATGTTCTTCATCTTGATCACGTCGAAGGCGCTGCACAGCGCTTCGTCGCCATCGCTGACCAACGGGAAGTTGAAGCCCTGCTTGGCACAGAAGTTGTCGTGCGACTTCACCGAGTCGCGCGAGACACCGAGTACCACCGCGCCTGCCTTCTTGAATTTCGGCAGCAGTGCGTTGAAGTCGATGCCTTCGGTGGTGCAGCCGGGGGTGCTGTCCTTGGGATAGAAGTACAGCACCAGCCAGTGGCCGACGTAGTCGCCGAGAGTGGCCTGTTCGCCACCGGACAGCGCCAGCGGCAAGGAGAGGGTGGTGCTGTCCAGGGTATCGCCGTTGTTCATGAGGTCCTTCTGTCGAGCCTGGGTTCTTTCTACGACAATTGCATGAAACGCCACGCGCCCGTGAGAGGCGCGCGAAGAATCAGAATTTCATCGGGTCCATGATCGCGTCCAGGTTCAGGTGGTCGCAGAATTCAAGGAAGTCGTCGCGCAGTGCGGCGATGTGCATGTTGGCCGGGACGCCGATGGTGACCTGCGCGCTGAACATCTCCGCACCGGTCTGCATGGCGCGGTAGCGCGTGCTCTGCAGGTTCTCGATGGTGATGCCCTGGCGGTCGAAGAAATCGGCCAGCTGGAACAGGATGCCGGGCTTGTCGGCGGCGATCACTTCGACGATGTATGGCAGTAGGTTGGACTGCGCCTGCTTGGCGGCGGTGCGGTACCAGACCAGTTTCAGGCCCTCTTCGCGCTCCAGCCGGGTCAGCATCGCTTCCAGCTTGGCCACCGAGTCCCAGGAGCCGGTGGCCAGGGCGGTGACCGAGACATCGCGGCCGACCGTGGCCAGGCGTGCGTCCACCAGATTGCAGCCGCTGTCGGCAATGCGGCGGGTGACGGACAGCAGGGGGGACTCCGGATGCGTCGTGTAGGCGTTGATCAGGAGGTGGTTTTCGCTCGGCGCGGGGCGCGGGGTGGTGTCGGTCAAGGCGATTCCGGGTAATGCATGCGTTAGTCTGAATGCCCGCCAGAGGCGGGGATCCACCGGTGTCCAGCATACTTGCCCGTGCTTTCGCGCCGCAAGTAACATTCAGGTCGCCCCCGGCCTTTCGTGGCGGGCGTTTTCCCTTTCCAGCCAAGAGCAGCACGTCCTTGTCCCTTTCCGGCCTCATCACCGCGCTGGCGACCCCGTTCCGGGCCGACGGCGCCCTCGATCCCGACGGTTGGCAGCGCCTGCTGCACCTGCAACTGGAAGGTGGCGTCCATGGCGTTGTCGTAGCCGGCTCGACCGGTGAAGCAGCGACCCTCACCGATGCCGAGTACGACCTGCTGCTGGCCAGCGCGGTTGAGCGCATCGGCGGCCGCATCCCGGTCATGGCCGGTACCGGCCTGTCGGGCACCGCCAAGACCATCGAACAGACCCGCCGTGCCGCCGCGCTTGGCGCCAGCCACGCGCTGGTGGTCACCCCGCCGTACGTGCGGCCGACCCAGGCTGGCCTGATCGCCCACTACCGCGCGGTTGCCGACCAGGGCGGGCTGCCGGTCGTGCTGTACAACGTGCCCGGCCGTACCGGGTGCGACATGCAGCCGGAGACCGTGGCCGAACTGGCCAGCCATCCCAACATCGTCGGCATCAAGGAGGCGGTGGGTGACACCGGCCGGGTGCAGGCGCTGCTCGCCCTGCGCAGCCCGCAGTTTGCCGTGCTCAGTGGCGACGACGGTACGGCGGCGCGCTCGATCCAGGCCGGTATCGATGGCCTGATCTCGGTCGGCTCCAACGTGCTGCCCGGCGCCTACCGCCGGATGTGCGAGCTGGCTGCCGCCCACGACCACGAAGCCACCGGGTCCTGGGATGCGCGCCTGCAGCCGTTCCATGATTTCTGCGGCGTTGAGCCGAACCCGATTCCGGTCAAGGCGCTGCTGCGCCGTATCGGCATCGGTCACGACCTGCGCCTGCCGCTGCTGCCGCTGTCGGCGGCGCACCATCCGGCGGCCGATCATCTTGCCGGCGACATCGCCGCCCTCGAAGCCCTTTCCAGCCACTGACCTTCCGTCTTGGTCTGACCCAGGAGATTCACATGCGTCAATCCGTATCCACCGTCCGCGTGCTGTCCTACGCCCTGCTTGCGGTGGCCGTTGCCGCCGGCACCACCGGCTGCTTCAAGCGTGGCGTCAAGGGCGACTACGCCCTGGCCCCGGAAATGCGTCCGCTGGAAGTGCCGCCGGACCTGAACCTGCCCAACGCCACCAGTGACAACAAGGTGCCGACCCTTGCCTCGGCGACCAAGCCAGCGGCCCCGGTGGCTGCGGCCCCGGCCGTGGGCAACACCGGCTTCACCATTGCCGGCGGCAAGGACGAGGCTTTCGCCAAGGTCGGCACGGCGCTGGAAGGCGTGGAAGGCGTGACCATCGCCAGCCGCGCGCAGCTGCTGGGCTCGTATGACGTGGCCTACGAAGGCAGCAACTTCCTGGTCCGCGTGGTCGCCGTCGATGCCGGCGCTTACATCTCCGCGGTCGACCCGCGTGGCCTGCCGGCCACTGCAGAAGCGCCGGTGAAGCTGATCGCCGCGCTCAAGGCAAAGCTGGCCCAGTAAGGGCCGGTCGGGTGGGTGCGGGCCCAGGTCCGCACGTGCCCGGGTAGAGGCCGACCTTGGTCGGCGCTTCTGTGCCAACCAAGGTTGGCACCTACCGGATCCTGCTGTTGGCAGCTACCGGATCCTGCGGTTGGCACCTATCGGATCGCGCGGATGCTATCTGCCGAGCAACGAAAAAGGGCGCCATGGGCGCCCTTTTCGTTGCCGCAAGAGGCGCTTCTCAGCGCTCCAGCAGCTTCAGCTTGTCCGGCTTGCCGTCCCATTCGCCGGCGTCGGCGGGCGGATCCTTGCGCACGGTCAGTACCGGCCATTCTTTGGCCAGTTCGGCATTGAGGGCGACGAAGCCTTCCTGGCCGGCGGGGACATCATCCTCCGGGAAGATCGCATTGACCGGGCACTCCGGTTCGCAGAGGGTGCAGTCGATGCACTCATCCGGGTCGATCACCAGGAAGTTCGGGCCTTCGTGGAAGCAATCCACGGGGCATACTTCCACGCAATCGGTGTGTTTGCACTTGATGCAGTTTTCGGTGACGACAAAGGGCATGGGCTGGGGGTGGATCGATTCCTGAACCCGCCAATTCTAGAACAGGTTGGCCCCCGGTGTCGGCGCGGGGCGGAAATCGGGCGTCTGGCAGGCGCGGCCGTGGTGGTCGTTGGCGGCAGGGTGAGGCCTGTGCGACGCTGCGGGTCAGCCGGCTGCGTTGGATGGCCGGCCCCCTTTCCAGCAGGATCGTTCATGTCCCCAGCCCAGCCCAACATCGCCTCCCATGGTGGTGAGAACACTGCATTCATCGTCCTGATCAGCTGCGTGGCCACGCTGGGTGGATTCCTGTTCGGCTTCGACAGTGGTGTCATCAATGGTACGGTCGACGGCCTGCGCCAGGCCTTCAACTCCAGCGAGGCGGCGCTCGGTTTCGAAGTGGCCTCGATGCTGCTGGGCTGCGCGATCGGTGCCTTCCTGGCCGGCTGGCTGGGGGATCGCCTGGGCCGCCGTGGCGTGCTGATCGCCTCGGCACTGATGTTCCTGGTCTCGGCGCTGGGCGCCGGTGCCGCACACGCTTCCTGGCTGTTCATCGCCGCACGGGTGCTCGGCGGCTTCGCGGTGGGCGCGGCCAGCGTGATGTCGCCGGCCTACATTGCCGAGGTGGCCTCGGCGCGCTATCGCGGGCGTTTGGCCACGGTGCAGCAGATGGCGATCATCTGCGGCCTGTTCGCCGCCTTCCTCAGCAATTACCTGCTGGCCCGAGCTGCTGGGGCGTCAACCGAGCCGCTATGGCTGGGCCATGAGGCCTGGCGCTGGATGTTCTGGATGCAGGCGCTGCCGTCCGGGCTGTTCCTGCTGTTGTTGCTGGTGATTCCGGAAAGCCCGCGCTTCCTGGTCCTGAAGGGGCGTCAGCAGCAGGCGAGGGCGGTACTGTCGCGACTGTACGGCGAGGCGGCAGCGGCGACCAAGCAGGCCGAGATCGAAGCCAGCCTGGCCCAGGATCAGCACAAGCCGCGCTTCAGCGACCTGCGCGACACGGTCACCGGCAAGCTGCGCCCGATCCTCTGGGTGGGCATTGGCCTGGCCATGTTCCAGCAGCTGGTCGGCATCAACGTGGTGTTCTATTACGGCGCGGTGCTGTGGCAGGCGGTGGGCTTCTCGGAAAGCGACGCGCTGCTGATCAACGTGCTGTCCGGAGCGCTGAGCATCGGCGCCTGCCTGCTGACGGTGCTGTTGATCGACCGCATCGGGCGCAAGCCGCTGCTGTGGATCGGCTCGGTTGGCATGTCGGTGGCGCTGGTGCTGATGGTGGTGGCGTTTGCCAGCGGCAGCCTGGCCGATGGTCGCCTGCAGCTGTCCGATGGCATGGGCCGGCTGGCGCTGGTTGCGGCCAACGTCTATGTGGTGTTCTTCAACATGTCCTGGGGCCCGGTGATGTGGGTGATGCTGGGCGAAATGTTCCCGAACCAGATCCGCGGCCCGGCACTGGCGGTGGCCGGCGCGGCGCAGTGGACCTCGAACTTCGCGATCACCGTGACCTTCCCGATGCTGCTGGCCGGCATCGGTCTGGCCGGGGCCTACGGCATCTACGCTGTCGTTGCGATCCTCTCGATCTTCTTCGTGGTCCGTTACGTGCGCGAGACCAAGGGCAAGGAGCTGGAGCAGATGGAAGGCTGACGGCCGGCCTGTGTTTCAGCGCCTCCTTTCTCCCTGGGGAGGCTACAGGCCAGCCGATCCAGGACACGCCGTAAACCCATCCATGGGGGCTCGATGGCGCCTTGCTCGCGTGCGCTGTCCTGCGCACTCGGCAAGACCAGGGTTGGGCTCCTTGCCCAACCCGTCGGGCGCATGCGCCCAACCCATGGCGCCAACGGTCCTGGATCGGCTGGCCTGCAGCCTCTCGACACATTGCGGGTGGCGGACGCAGGCCTGCGCGTCGGGATTGAATTGGCTGCGGAGGAGCGAGGCTGTTCGTGCCGCCGTCGCGGGAAATCGTCTGGAGGGGGTGGCCCGCCCCCTCCCGCGCAGGAACAGGGAGGCGCTACTGCGACCAGGCCGACCGATGCCAATGCAATCCCCGGAAAACAGAAAAGCCCGCACAAAGGCGGGCTTTTTCGGTTCCTACTGCGGCGACTGGCGCTCCCTAGGGGACTCGAACCCCTGTTTTAGCCTTGAGAGGGCCACGTCCTAACCACTAGACGAAGGGAGCGTAACTGTGTCGCTGCCGAGGCAGGAGCGCTAGTATATGCACCTCGATGCCATTGGGCAATCCCGAAACTTCAACCGGAAGCGCCAACATCATTTCCTCTGCTACATCACCGTTCAGCCTGCGCGTCATCCCGCGCGACCAGCACACGATCTCCCGCAAGGACATCAGCCCGAACGCCCTGCGCGTGCTTTATCGCCTGCGCGATGCCGGCTTCGGCGCCTACCTTGTCGGCGGCGCGGTGCGCGACCTGCTGGTCAATGGCCAACCCAAGGATTTCGACGTGGCCACCGACGCCACGCCCGAACAGGTCAAGCAGCTGTTCCGCAACTGCCGCCTGATCGGCCGCCGTTTCCGCCTCGCCCACGTTGTGTTCGGCCGCGAGATCATCGAAGTCGCCACCTTCCGCGCCAACAGCGATGACGGCAGTGGCGACCGCGAGATGGAAAACGGCATGCTTGTGCGCGACAACGTGTACGGCACCATCGAAGACGACGCCGTCCGCCGCGACTTCACCTGCAACGCCCTGTACTACGCCATCGAGGACTTCTCGGTGCGTGACTACACCGGTGGCTTCGAAGACGTGCAGGCGCGCCTGATGAAGCTCATCGGCGACCCGGTACAGCGCTACCAGGAAGACCCGGTGCGCATGCTGCGCGCCGTGCGCCTGGCGGCCAAGCTCGGCTTCCAGATCGAAGAGGGCACCGCCGCGCCGATCCCGCACCTGGCGGGCCTGCTCAACGAAGCCGCACCGGCGCGCCTGTTCGAAGAAGTGCTCAAGCTGTTCCTGTCCGGGCACGGCGTGGCCAGCTTCGAAGGCCTCGAACGTTACGGCCTGCTGGACGTGCTGTTCCCGGAGAGCGCCAAGGCGCTGAAGTCCAACCGCACCGGCGCGCTGCGCCGCATGCTGGTCGAGGGCCTGGCCAATACCGATGCCCGCGTGGCCAACGACGAGCCGGTCTCGCCGGCGTTCCTGTTCGCGCTGTTGCTGTGGCCGGCGTTCTGCCGCGCCCAGGCGACCCTGCTCAAGCAGGGCGTGGCGCCGGAAGAGGCGCAGCGTCGTGCCGCCGACCGCGTCACCGTGCAGCAGCTGAGCACCATCGCGCTGCCGCGCCGCTTCTCGCTGCCGATGCAGGAAATCTGGCTGCTGCAGTCGCGTTTCAGCTCGCGCCAGCGCAAGCGCGTGTTCCGTACCCTGACCCATCCGCGCTTCCGCGCTGCGTTCGACTTCCTCAGCCTGCGCCAGGTGGCCTCGGCCGAGCACGCCGCCGATGTCGAGTTCTGGCGTGAGGCGCAGGCGCAGTCCGGTCGCGAGCTGGAATCGTCGCTGGACGTGATGCACAGCGAAGACGGGGATGACGAGAGCGGGGCACCGCGCAAGCGCCGTCGTCGCCGCCGTCGTCCGGGTGCCCCGGCCGGTGCGGCTGGCGAGTAAACGATGACCCTCGCCTGGATCGGCCTCGGCGCCAACCTCGGCGATGCGGCCACGACTGTCGGCGCGGCGATCACTGCGCTGGACGGCCTGCCCGGGACCCGCGTGCTGCAGGCCTCGCGCCTGTACGCCACGCCGGCCTGGGGCAATGAAGACCAGCCGCCGTTCGTCAACGCGGTGGCTGCGGTCGAGACCACGCTGCCCGCCGATACGCTGCTGCAGGCGATGCTGGCGCTGGAGCAGCGTTTTGGTCGCGTACGCGATCCGGCGGTGCACTGGGGCCCGCGCGCGCTGGACCTGGACCTGCTGCTGTATGGCGCGCAGGTGCTCGACCAGCCTGGTCTGCAGGTGCCGCATCCTTACCTGCACGAGCGTGCCTTCGTGTTGGTGCCGCTGGCCGAAATCGCGCCGGATCTGGCCATTCCCGGCCATGGCCGCGTGCGGGATGCAGTGATGCGGGTGGATGCCTGCGGGATTGCGCCGATAGGGTGATAATGCCCGGGTTATCTCCCCCGGTTATCAGCACATGAGCACCCACGCAGACAGCAAGCCCTGGACCGTTCCCGCCCTGGCCGAGGCCAAGCGCAATGGCCAGAAGCTGGTCATGTTGACCGCCTACGACGCCGGCTTCGCCCGCACTTTCGATGCCAACGGCGTCGACCTGATCCTGATCGGCGATTCGCTGGGCATGGTCGTGCAGGGCCATGATTCGACCTTGCCGGTGACCGTGGCCGACATGGTCTACCACACCCGCGCCGTGGCCCGCGTGCTGCAGCGTGCGTTGCTGGTGGCCGACCTGCCGTTCGGCGCCGATGCCACCCCGGAGCGCGCGCTGGATGCCTCGTTGCAGCTGCTGCAGGCCGGCGCCGAGATGGTCAAGATCGAAGGTGCCGGCTTCAAGGTCGACATCATCCGCTACCTGGTGGAGCGCGAGATTCCGGTCTGCGCGCATCTGGGCCTGACCCCGCAGTCGGTGCTGCGACTGGGCGGCTTCAAGATCCAGGGTCGTGGCGATGCCGCGCGCCAGCTGGTGGAAGATGCCAAGGCTGTGGCCGCTGCCGGTGCCAGCATCATGGTGCTCGAATGCGTGCCGACTCCGGTCGCCGCCGAAGTGACCGCTGCGGTGGATGTGCCGACCATCGGCATTGGCGCAGGCCCGCAGTGCGATGGCCAGGTGCTGGTGCTGCATGATTTCCTCGGCCTGGACAGTGGTCATCGCCGTCCCAAGTTCGTCAAGGATTTCCTTGCCGAAGGCGGTTCGGTGGCCGGTGCCACCCGCGCCTATGCCGACGCGGTGCGCGACGGCAGCTTCCCCGACGAACAGCACGCCTACGCCCAATGATCCAGACCTTCAACGAGCTCGGCGCACTGCGCGGGCAGATCGCCCAATGGAAGCGCGAGGGCCTGCGCGTGGCGCTGGTGCCGACCATGGGCAACCTGCATGGGGGCCACCATTCGCTGGTGACCCTGGCCCGCCAGTACGCCGACAAGGTGGTGGCGAGCATCTTCGTCAACCCGACCCAGTTCGGGCCGAACGAGGATTTCAGCCGCTACCCGCGCACGCCCGAGGCCGACGTGGCCGGGCTGGAGCAGGCCGGCTGCGATGCGGTGTGGCTGCCCAGCGTCGAGGTGATGTACCCGCTGGGGGTGGACAAGACCACGCGCATGCACGCGCCGGGCGTGAGTGAAGTGCTGGAAGGCGCCAGCCGTCCGGGGCACTTCGATGGCGTGTGCACGGTGGTGGCGCGCCTGTTCCTGCAGGTGCAGCCGGATGTGGCCGTGTTTGGCCGCAAGGACTACCAGCAGCTGGCCGTCATCAAGCAGATGGTGGCCGAACTGTCGTTCCCGATCCAGATCGTCGGCGCGGACATCGTGCGTGACGACGATGGCCTGGCCAAGAGCTCGCGCAACCAGTACCTGAGCGCCGAACAGCGCCCGGTCGCGACCAGCATCCACCGCACCCTGCTGGGCATGCGCGAGGGTTACGTGGCTGGCCAGTCGCGCGCGCAGATCGAGGCCGACGCAACGGCCGCGCTGCAGGCGGATGGTTTCCAGGTCGACTACGCCGTGTTGCGCACGCCGGAACTGGCCGAGCCGACCTTCGACGGCGGTGGCCGCGTGGCGCTGATCGCCGCACGCCTGGGCAGCACGCGCCTGATCGACAACCTGGAGTTCTGAGCCGCATGCGGCTCCGGGGCGCCCGCAACGGGCGCCTCTCGACTTCCCACGGACGGGAGACCGGAAATGAAGACCCCCAGCACCGATACCGGCCGTCTTGCCCAGGCCTCGATCCTGGCGGTGCTGGCCGCCGGCATGCTGCCGGCCCAGTTGTTTGGCGGCCTGTTGTTCGCGCTTGAATTCCGGCGCACGCCGATGCCTGCGCTCACCGGCGGTGGGCTGATGTTCGTGTTGGCCGTGTGCAATGCGATCGCGGTGTTGCTGCCGATGGCGCTGATCCTGCAGTCTCAACAGCGGCTGCGCCGGACTGGATTCGTGCTGGTCGGCTTCGGGTTGGGCGCGCTGGCCATGGCCACCTGCACCTGGCCGGGCGCGGACAATGGTCCGCTGCTGCAGCGCCTGCGCTATGTCGACACCTTCGACGTGATCAGCTATGCCTTGCAGGTGCTGGCCGCAGGTGGCTTCGGCCTGGTCGCCGGGCTGGCCTTCCATACGGTGTTCCGGCTGTCTCTGGAGGGCAGTTCCGGGCATGCCGCGCCGCCGCCGCCGGGGGAGGGGGCCTGAACAGCCTTCAGCGTCCTGCTGCGGCCCCCTGACGATGGCCAAGCGGGTGCTAGAATCCGCTCTTTCCTTTGCCGTTGCAGCGCCCCCATGCACCTGTCCCTGCTCAAGACCAAGATCCACCGCGCCACCGTCACCCATTCCGAGCTGAACTACGAAGGCTCGATCGCCATCGATGACAACCTGCTGGCTGCCACCGGCATCCGCGAGTTCGAGCAGGTGCACATCTGGGACGTGACCAACGGTGCGCGCTTCTCGACCTACGCCATCCGCGCCGAAGCCGGCAGCGGCGTTGTCTCGCTCAACGGTGGTGCTGCGCGCCACGTGCAGGTCGGTGACATCATCATCATCGCCGCGTTCGCCAGCATGACCGAGCAGGAAGCTGACAGCTTCAAGCCGAAGCTGGTGTACGTTGATGGCAAGAACCAGATCTCCCACACCAACGACACGATCCCGACCCAGGCCGCATGACAACGAACAACGGATTCGACTCGCTGCATTCCCACGCCCAGCGCCTGAAGGGCGCAAGCATTCCCAGCCTGCTCGCCGCCGAACCCGGCCGCGTGCAGGACTTGGCGCTGCGGGTCGGTCCGTTGTATGTCAATTTCGCGCGGCAGAAATACGATGCCGCGGCGTTGCAGGCCCTGCTCACGTTGGCCGCCGACCGTGATGTCGGTGGTGCCATCACCCGCTTGTTCCGTGGCGAGCAGGTCAACCTGACCGAAGGTCGCGCCGCGCTGCATACCGCGCTGCGCGGCGACGTGGTCGATGCGCCGGTGGCGGCCGAGGCCTATGCCACCGCGCGCGACATCCGCCAGCGCATGGGCGTGCTGGTGCGTGCGCTGGAAGACAGCGGCGTCACTGACGTGGTCAGCGTCGGCATCGGTGGTTCCGATCTCGGTCCGCGCCTGGTCGCCGATGCGTTGCGCCCGGTCACCGGCGCGCGCCTGCGCGTGCATTTCGTATCGAACGTGGACGGCGCCGCCATGCAGCGCACGCTGGCCACGCTGGATCCGGCGAAGACCGCCGGCATCCTCATCTCCAAGACCTTCGGTACGCAGGAAACCCTGCTCAACGGCCAGATCCTGCACGACTGGCTGGGTGGCAGCGAGCGCCTGTACGCGGTCAGTGCCAATCCGGAACGTGCCGCCAAGGCCTTCGCGATCGCTGCCGATCGCGTACTGCCGATGTGGGACTGGGTCGGTGGCCGTTATTCGCTGTGGTCGGCCGTTGGTTTCCCGATCGCGCTTGCGATCGGCTTCGAGCGCTTCGAGCAGCTGCTGGACGGCGCCGCGCAGATGGATGCGCACGCGCAGGATGCACCGCTGGAGCGCAACCTGCCGGTGCTGCACGGCCTGACCGACATCTGGAACCGCAACCTGCTGGGCCATGCCACGCACGCGGTGATGACTTACGACCAGCGCCTGGCGCTGCTGCCGGCCTACCTGCAGCAGCTGGTGATGGAAAGCCTGGGCAAGCGCGTGCAGCGTGACGGCCAGCCGGTCACCACCGACACCGTGCCGGTGTGGTGGGGCGGCGCGGGCACCGATGTGCAGCACAGCTTCTTCCAGGCACTGCATCAGGGCACCAGCATCGTTCCGGCAGATTTCATCGGCTGCGTGCACAACGATGATCCCTACACGATCAATCATCAGGCCCTGCTGGCCAATCTGCTGGCGCAGACCGAAGCACTGGCCAATGGCCAGAGCAGCGACGACCCGCACCGTGATTACCCGGGCGGCCGCCCGAGCACGCTGATCCTGCTCGACGCGCTGACCCCGCAGGCGCTGGGTGCGCTGATCGCCATGTACGAACACGCCGTGTACGTGCAGTCGGTGATCTGGAACATCAATGCCTTCGACCAGTTCGGTGTCGAGCTTGGCAAGCAGTTGGCCAGTGGCCTGTTGCCGGCGCTGCAGGGTGAGGATGTGGCGATTGCCGATCCGATGACCCGCGAGATCCTGGCGCAGCTGAAGGGCTGACCCGGGCTGCGGATGTGCCGGCGCCCGCCGGCCATCCGATGCCTCTGCGGTTGCCTTCGATCCGGTCGCGCAGGAATGGCGGTGCGGCCACTCATTCCACGTCACTTCCGTACCGCACGTGCAGCGTATTCGTGCGCCCTGCCGCAGCGCAGCTTGACGCACTTCACACGCGGATGCAGTGTGCACGGGCGGCTGTACCTGTCATCCAGTATCGCTCGCAGCATGATGTTGATGCCAGGGACTGGCCGTATCCGAAGGGACGTGGAATCGATCCATGTCCTCAACGCCTCATGTTGTGAATGACAGGAGATTGCGAATGGATCTGAACGACGATGTTGTGTCCGGCTGGCTCAATGGCTCGGACGATGTGGATGGGTGTGCCAACCCTGCGGGTTCGCTGTTCATCTACGGTGCGGCAGCCACCGAAGCGGCCCTCACCGGAGCTTCGGACACCATGATCACCGGGGGCACCAACGAGTGCACCACCACGGTATCGGTGATCAACCACTGCCTGTGTTGCTGATGTAACCCGAGCCGGCACGCAGAGGCATGCAGCTGCGTGCCGGCGACTGGAACAGACTCTCGATATCTCGCAGGGGGCGTAATGACCGCTTCTCCGGCTGCGGCCGCGTTTGCGTGCATCACCGAACATTTCCTTGCCCAGGCGCGCGCTGCGCTGGTTGCCGGCCTGCATGATCCCGCCATTGCTCTGCAGCCTGGCGAGCGCGATCTGCTGCATGCACGGGGCGATGCGGCACTGCGTGAGCATGCCCAGCTCAAGCTCAACCGCGTGCTGCTGCTGGAACTGCACGCCGCTGCGCGCAGCGGTGACATCGGCCCGCTTGACAGCGCTGGGGTGCTGGACGAATTCGTTGCCCTGGCCACCAGCGAGGGCTTCCGCACGCATCTGCAGCGACGCTATCCGGTGCTGCTGCCGCGCCTGACGCGCATGCTCGAAGGACAATGTGCGGCTGTGGTGGAGCTCGCTGTTCGCATCGGCAGCGATCGTGCGGCGCTGGCAGAGTTGCTGGGTGCGCCGGCGGGCACGCTGCATGCCGTTGCATTGGGACGCGGTGACCTGCATGGTGGCGGCCGGACTGTGGCACGGCTGCAGTTCGATGGCGGCACGGTGATGTACAAGCCACGCTCATTGCGCATCGATGCGACGCTTGATGGCCTGTTGTCCACGGTCTTCGGTGACGGCCCTGACCGCGTATGCGTGCCGAAGGTGATTGATCGTGGCAGCCACGGCTGGGCCGCCTTCGCCGCGCACCGCTACTGTGCCGATGACCTTGAACTGCGTGCCTACTACCGCGGTCTTGGCCATTGGTTGGCAATCCTGCGCCTGGTCGGTGGCACCGACATCCATCTGGAGAATCTGATCGCGGTCGGGCCGGTGCCTGTCGTGGTCGACGCCGAAAGCGTGTTCTCCCGGGTAATCGACATCGAGCCATCAGGGCTTGGCGATGCGTACGACACCGCCGTCAAGCTGATGCGTAATTCAGTGCTGCGTACCGGAATCGTGCCGTTCCGTACTGCCGGCCTGGGCATGGAAGGCGTGGATCTGTCCGCAGCCGGCGCACTGCCGGGCGAGCAGCCGCGGGTACAGGTGCCGGTGATTGTCGAGGATGGGACGGAACCGGCCCGCTTGGGCATGGTTGAGGCCGAGGTCTCCGTTGCGCAGAATCATCCCAGCGCGCAGCCCGATGTGTCGTTGTACTGGGATCACATCAGCGAGGGCTTCATCGACGCCAGTGGGCGCCTGCGCGCGCTCGATGCGAAGGGTGAACTGATGCCGCTCCTGGCGGCTTTCGAGGGCTGCCAGGTGCGCGATGTGCGGCGGCCGACCATGGCGTACGCCGAGCTCGGGCGGATGCTCTGGCATCCGGCATCGCTGCACAAGGAAGCCCAGGCGGTTGAACGCGCGATCGATCTGCTGGTGCGCAATGCAGCGGTGTCACCGGCTGCGCCATCGGACCTGGAAACCGTACGTGGAGAAGTGGACGACCTGCGCCACGGTGACATTCCGATCTTCGCATCGCAGCTGGACGCGGCCCGCATCCGCTCCATCACCGACAACTGGCGTGCGATGCGCATCGACCTGGAAGACGTGACCATCCGCAGCACGCTGGTAGCCACCGACCTGAATCAGCATGCGCTGGCCCGCGCCGAGGCTAGATCCGGCCACAGCTATGCAGCACAGCATCCGCGTGCGGACGACCTGGATGCACGCCGTCGCACGCTGGCCGCGCGCGCGGTGGAGAGCCTGCTGCGGCTGGCGGTGCACGGTGAAGACGGTTCGATGACCTGGATCACGCCCGAGGTGACCCGCACAGGATGGACCGTCCAGCCGGTGCAGCCCGACCTGTATTTCGGGCTGGGAGGCATTGCGTTCGCGCTGGCGGCCTACCGCCGGGAAGTGGAGCAGGGGCGTGCCGACCCGGTAGTGGGGCTGGCCCCGGCCATCGATGGCGCCCTCGCGGTGTTCCAGACCATGTGTGAGCGGCATCCCGCCGAGATCGATGGTGGATTCGTCGGAACCGGTTCGCAGATCTGGACATTGCTGGCATTGAACGACCTGTTGCAGCGACCAGCGCTGCTGGCGCTGGCGGAGCGCTGCGCAGAAGCCGCAGAGCGTCGCGGATTCCAGGAGGCGACGAAGTTCGAACTGATTGATGGCGTGTCCGGCATGATCCTGCCGTTGCTGTCGCTGGCCGGGGCTACCGGAAACGCGCGCTGGCTGGAGCTGGCGGCCGCAGCGGGACGTCGCCTGCAGGATGCTGCGATCGTCGACACGGACGGTGCGCGCTGGTCAACGCCACAGTTCCGCGAGCCGATTGGTGGCTTCGGCCACGGCGCGATGGGCATGGGCTGGGCGCTGGCACGGCTGGCGCGTTCGGATGCCGGCAGCGTGCCTGAGCGGGCCGCCTGGTGGCAGCTGGCCGAAGGAGCCTTTGCGTTCCAGGCGGCGCTGTTCGAGTCGCATACCGGGCGCTGGCGCGATATCCACCTGGAGGACGGGCAGAAGAATTTCCCGACCTGGTGCCATGGCAGTGTTGGCATCGGTCTGGCGGCGGCGGATCTGTACGCCCGCACCGGCGATCCCGCGCAGTTGCGTGACATGCGGCGGGCTGTGGCCGACGCGCGCGGCAAATGGGGGTTCAGCCACACCCTGTGCCATGGCGATGTGTCCACCCGGGAGTTGCTGGTGCTGGCGGCTGCGCTGGATCCGGAGGGATGTCCCTATACGCAGGACGAGGCCGCCATCGAGATCGTTTCTTCGATCGAGGAGCACCAGGGCATGGTCGGCGGGTTGACCCGCGCGGCCTTTACTCCGGGCCTGATGATCGGTCTGGCAGGGACGATCTATGGCTTCCTGCGCATGCATCCGGCCTGCACGCTGCCGTCGCCGCTGCTGCAGGAGACGGTAGCGGCGCGGGTCGATGCGTCGGCGTCGCGCTCCAGCGCCGCGCAGGACCGAGCGGTGCTGGCCGAGGTCTGAGCCGGACGGGTCCGGCGATCAACGGCTGGGATCGCGCTCCGGGCTTGGCCGCTTGGCCAGCTTGCGCTGCAGCGAACGCCGGTGCATGCCGAGCAGGCGGGCGGCTGCAGACACGTTGCCGCCGGTCTCGTGCATTGCCTGCTGGATGTGTTCCCACTGCAGGCGGCTGATCGGCGTCATCGCATCAGGCACTTCCATTTCACCATCGTCGGCCGGGCCGTCGTCTTCCTCGCCGAGCGCGCGCAGGATCATCGGCACCGTGGCCGGCTTCGGCAGGTAGTCGTCGGCACCAAGCTTGATCGCCTCCACGGCGGTGGCGATGCTCGCGTAGCCGGTCACCAGCAGGATGCGCATGTCCGCGCGCAGGGCACGCAGCGGCTGGATCAGTGCCAGGCCGGAATCGCTGCCCAGCTTCAGGTCGATCAGCGCGAACGCCGGCGGATGCTGGCGGGCCAGCGCCAGCGCACTGGCGGCATCCTGTGCGGTCTGCGTTTCAAGCCCCTTGCGGGCCAGGCTGCGCTGCAGGGTACGCAGGTACAGCTCGTCGTCGTCGACCAGCAGGCCCAGGGTGGAGTGATGAAGGCTCATGGGGTGTCCTCACGTGGGGTCAGCGGCAGGCGGAAGCCGACGCGGCTGCCGGCCCCCTGGGCCGGGCGCATCCACATCTCGCCGTCGAGGCGTTCGATGGTGGCATGGGACAGGGCCAGGCCGACGCCCATGCCCTCGCTTTTGCTGCTGCCGAACAGCTTGCCCGGCAGCACCGCGGCACGGGCGTCGAAGCCGTGGCCGTAGTCGCGGACTTCGCCGATCAGGTCGTCGCCTTCGATGCGCAGGTCCAGGTCCACGCGCGGCCGGCCGGCCTGCTCGCCGGCATCGGCGGCATTGTTGAGCAGGACCATCAGCAGATGGCCCACGCCCGGGTCGAGTGGCAGCCGCAGCGGCGCATCGTCATTGCGATGCAGGTCGATGGTCGGCCGCACCAGGCGCCACTGTTCCAGTACCTGCTGGGCGCTGGAGTGGCTGCGACCCGGTGCATCGGCCGAGGCCGGTGCGGCCAGCGCCAGCACGCGCTCGCGGCACTGCACCAGCAGCTCGCGCAGGGTTTCCATGTCTTCGCGTACTTCGGGCTCTTCGCTGCGCTCGGCGACGTCATCGGCGAGCAGGGTCATGGTCGCCAGCGGCGTGTTCAGCTCATGCGCCACCGAGGCGGCATGGGTGGCCAGGGCGACGATGCCCTCGTTGCGGGCGAAGCGTTCGCGCAGGGCCGACAGTTCCAGTTCGCGCTGGCGCAGCGCCAGTGCCAGGCGGGTGGAGAAGGTCAGCACGACCGCTGCGGAAATCAGGAAATTGGCGACCACGCCCCAGCGGTTGAGGTCCTGGGCGCGGAAATAGCCATCCGGCAGTGACTGGCCGAAGATGCCGCTGGCGGCGTAGCCGAGCAGGCAGGCCAGCGCCACCGCCAGTGCCCAGCGCAGGGGCAGGGCGAACGCGGCGAGCGCGATCAGGATCAGGAACAGCGAACTGAACGGGTTGGCCATGCCGCCACTCCAGCCCACCATCCAGGTCAGGATGATCACGTCCACCAGAATGTGGCCGAACGCGGTCAGTGGCGCGGTGTCGGCTGCCTCCGGGCGCAGCTGGGTGTAGATGTTGAACAGGGTCAGCACGGCCACGCCCGCCCACAATGGCAGTTGCGGCAACGGCAGGCCCAGCACCCAGGTGGCAACCAGGATGGTGGCGGCCTGGCCACCTACGGCAAGCCAGCGCAGGCTGCACAGGGTTCGGAGAAACGGGGCGTCGGGACCGGTCATTCACGCTCATCGTATGCGTTCACGCGTGACCGTGCCTGCGACAATCGGCCGCAGCCGTGCCGCCGGCTGAATGCGAGTCACCCGGAATGCGGAGGCGGGCGGTAGAATGCGCCCATGCACGACGCCGTTACCCGCCCGACGCCCCCTTCCGATGCCACTGCCTGGCCCCGCCGCCAGACCCATGCCGTCCAGATCGGCGGGGTCACCGTAGGCGGAGGCAAGCCGGTCGTGGTGCAGTCGATGACCAACACCGATACCTCCGACGTGGCCTCCAGCGTGAAGCAGGTGGCCGAGTTGTGGCGTGCGGGTTCGGAAATGGTGCGGCTGACCGTCAACACCGTGGAAGCGGCTGCGGCGATCCCGCGCATCGTCGACAAGCTGGCGATGATGGGCATCGACGTGCCGCTGATCGGTGACTTCCATTACAACGGCCACCAGTTGCTGACCGCCGAACCGGCCTGTGCCGAAGCGCTGGCCAAGTACCGCATCAACCCGGGCAACGTCGGCTTCGGCAAGAAGAAGGACCTGCAGTTCGCCCAGCTGATCGAGTTCGCGATCCGCTACAACAAGCCGGTGCGCATCGGTGCCAACTGGGGCTCGCTGGACCAGGCCCTGGCGGCAAGGCTGATGGACGAGAACAACCTGCGTGAGCAGCCCTGGGACGCCGGCCGCGTGCTGCGCGAGGCGCTGATCCGCTCGGCGCTGGATTCGGCAGAGCAGGCGGTGGAGCTCGGCCTGCCGCGCGACCGCATCGTGCTGTCGGCCAAGGTCAGTGGCGTGCAGGAGCTGATCGCGGTGTACCGCGACCTGGCCCAGCGCTCGGATTTCGCCCTGCACCTGGGCCTGACCGAGGCCGGAATTGGCAGCAAGGGCATCGTCGCCTCGTCCGCGGCGCTGAGCGTGCTGCTGCAGGAGGGCATCGGTGACACCATCCGCATCTCGCTGACCCCGGAACCGGGCCAGTCGCGTACGCAGGAAGTGATCGTCGCCCAGGAGCTGCTGCAGACCACCGGCCAGCGCGCCTTCACGCCGCTGGTCACGGCCTGCCCGGGCTGCGGCCGCACCACCTCCGAGTTCTTCCAGGAGCTGGCCAAGGTGGTACAGAACCACGTGCGCGAGAAGATGCCGCTGTGGAAGATCCACCACCCGGGTGCGGAGAACATGACCCTGGCGGTGATGGGCTGCATCGTCAACGGACCGGGTGAGTCGCGCCATGCCAATATCGGCATCTCGCTGCCCGGCACGGGTGAAACGCCTGCAGCGCCGGTGTTCGTCGATGGCGAAAAGAAGGTGACCCTGCGTGGCGACAACATCGCCCAGGAATTCGTCGCCCTGATCGACGATTACGTCGAACACAAGTATGTCCGAAGCGCCGGATAAGCCTGCGATCCTCGCTGCACCGGAGTCCGCCTCCGGCTTCCGCCACTGGATGGCGCGCAATGCCTGGCGCCTGGTCCTGCTGTTCGGTGGCGTGCTGCTGCCGCTGGCCGGCTTCGTCGCCCTGGCTGACGAGGTGCACGAGTTTGAATCGTTCCATTTCGATGCGCCGCTGCTGTGGCAGATGCATGGCCTGCATTCGCCGCTGCTGGACCGCTTCTTCGTGCTCATTTCCAGACTGGGCTACGAATGGTTCCTGATCCCGGCCGACGTGCTGATCATCGGCGTGCTGCTGGGCTACCGGCGTTGGCGCGAGGCGACCTTCGTGGCGGTCAGCTTCGTCGGCTCGGCGCTGCTGAACATGGGCAGCAAGCACTTCTTCCAGCGCCAGCGCCCCAGCCTGTGGGAATCGATCGCGCCGGAATCGACGTTCAGCTTCCCCAGCGGCCATGCGATGGGCTCGATGACCCTGGCAGTGACCCTGGTGCTGCTGGCCTGGAACACCCGCTGGCGCTGGCCGGTGCTGCTGCTGGCACCGGCATTCAGCCTGCTGGTCAGCGTGTCCCGGGTCTACCTGGGGGTGCATTACCCCTCCGATATCCTGGCCGGATGGTGTGCCGCGCTGGTTTGGGTGGTAGGGTGCTATCTGGTCATGTTCAGTCGCCGGCACCCATGGCGACGTCACGGCTCGCCGCCAGCGAAGGCCAGCGAAGCATCATCACAGGGGGATTGACGTGGATGGCCCTTGAGGGACGTCTACGTGATAGATCAGTTGTTTCGTTGCAGCAGGTTCTGCAAGACAGGGGGCAAGCACAACGCGCGGTAGTGTGATGCGCAAGGCGGATTGCCGGGGTCGCATTCCGAACGCGCTTGCAGGGGTATCGGCACCCTGCCTAGCTTGACCTGCAATGGCCGCATTCGAAGAGGTACGTGAATGACGATTCGAGTCTACCTGGTGGATGACCACGCGCTGGTCCGCACCGGGATGAAGATGATTCTGTCGGGGGAAACCGACATCGAGGTGGTGGGCGAAGCCGAGACCGGCGAAGACGCGCTGCGTGAAGTCCGCCAGCTGCTGCCCGATGTGGTGCTGTGTGACCTGCACCTGCCGGGTGTGAGCGGCATGGAAGTGACCGAGCGCATCGTGCGCAGCCACCGCAATACCCGCGTGGTGATCGTGTCGGTGCTGGAAGATGGCCCGCTGCCGAAGCGGCTGCTCGAGGCTGGCGCCGCCGGTTACATCGGCAAGGGCTGCGATGCGCAGGAGCTGTTGCGCGCGGTGCGTGACGTGGCCGGCGGCCGTCGCTACCTGGGCACCAGCATCGCGCAGAACCTGGCGCTGTCGACGGTGGAAGGCAACGGTTCGCCGTTCGACAGCCTGTCCCCGCGCGAGCTGGAGGTGGCGTTGCTGCTGACCCAGGGCCTGCGCCAGGAAGACATCGCGCGGCGGCTGAGCCTGAGTGCGAAGACGGTGAACACGCACAAGGCGCGGTTGTTCGAGAAGATGGGGATCCACGACAACATCGCGTTGGCGCGGATGGCCAGCCAGTACGGGCTGGTGGATCCGGCACGGCCGCTGTAAGGGTTTCGGCCAACGGCTGAGCCCCTCGCGGTGTGCGGCAGGATTCGTGGGGTTGGCCCTGCGGAGGGATTGCGCAGGGGACGCCGTGAATCCATCCCTGGAGGCTCGGGCGCGCCATCCATGGCGCTTACGCCCCTGCGCAATCCCTCCGCAGGGCCACGGACAGGTTCCGTGCGCGTCCACCGCGGAATGAAGAAGGAAGAGCAGGAGCGGGTCGCGCGCTGTGCGCGCTCGTCGCCCGGGGTCGGATCCCTTTCCCGGTGGGAAAGGGCTCTGACCCTTGATGATGCCGGAGCCGAGCGTGGGCGCGGCTCTACCCCTTTGTCGGGCTCAGTGGCCGCGCACGCGCTGGATGATCTTGGCGGCGTCGGTGGCACTGGCGCGCACCTTGTCCCATTCGCCGTTGGCGATCCAGTTGCCCGGCACCATCCACGAACCACCGATGCAGACCACGTTCTTCTGCTCGAGGTACTCGGCGGCGGTGTTTTCGGTGATGCCGCCGGTCGGGCACAGCTTGAGGTCGGCAACCGGGCCGGCCAGGCCCTTGATCATCGCCAGCCCGCCCACGGCCGTGGCCGGGAACAGCTTGCACACGCGGAAGCCGCGCGCATACAGCGACAGCAGCTCGGTCGGCGTGGCCGCACCCGGCACCACCGGCAGCGGCGCAGCGGCCAGTGCATCAGCCAGCGCCGGCGGCGTACCCGGGGTCACCAGGAAGTCCGCGCCCGCATCGATCGACTGCTGCATCTGCTCCACGGTCAGCACCGTGCCCGCACCCACCACCACGTCCGGCAGCTCACGCTTGAGCATCGCCAGCGCTTCCATCGCCACCGGCGTACGCAGGGTCAGCTCGATGGCCGGCAAGCCACCTTCCAGCAGCGCCGCGCTGACCGCACGCGCCTGGTCCAGCGTATGAATCGTCACCACCGGCAGGATGCCCGCCGCACGCAACAGCTCCGCCGCCTTCACCTGATGTTGTTCGATACCCATGCTTTTGCCCTTGCCTTTGCTCTTCTTGATTCAGTGGCCGCAGCGCAAATGACGCGCCGGGAATTGTCCAAGGGCAGTAGAGCGCCCTGGCCGGGACCGTGAGCGGCATGGATGCCGCGATCGAGCCCCCATGGATGGGTTTACGGCGTGTCCCGGCCAGGGCGCTCTACTGCCCAAGCCGGGAAGCCTGCCGCGGCTTTTCGCTTCAGGCGTCTTTCGCCTCATGCGGCGCCGCCGCCGCCGCGGCATCGTGCCCCAACTCATACTCCGCGTCGTACTCCCACGGCCCACCATCAGCCGCCGCCGGCCCGCACGAAATCGAAATCGCACCCTGGTCGGCAGGACCCACCACGCGACGGTTGATCGCGAACAGGTTGCGACCCAGATCATGCGCGGCAGGCGCGGTGTTCGGCGCCAGCGGACGTGCGGCCCATTCGGCTGCGTCCACCAGCACTTCCAGCGTGCCGGCCTCGCCATCGAGGCGGATCATGTCGCCCTCGCGAACCTTGGCCAGTGGACCGCCGCGCGCCGCTTCCGGCGTCACATGGATCGCCGCAGGAATCTTGCCCGAGGCGCCGGACAGGCGGCCGTCGGTGACCAGCGCCACGCGCCGGCCCTGGTTCTGCAGCAGGCCCAGCAGCGGCGCCAGCGAATGCAGTTCCGGCATGCCGTTCGCACGCGGGCCCTGGTAACGCACCACCGCCACGAAATGCTCGGGCAACAGGCCGCCGGCATGCAGCTTGTTCAACACCTGCGGCGCATCGACCACCACCGCCGGTGCTTCGATCGTGCGGTATTGCGGCTTCACCGCCGACAGTTTGATCAGCGACTTGCCGAGGTTGCCGCGCAGCAGGCGCAGGCCACCCTGGTGTTCGAACGGATTGTCGACGCCACGCACCACCTCTTCGTCGGCGCTGCGTTCCAGACCCGGCAGGTAGACCAGCTGGCCGTCGCGCAGCTGCGGCTCGCGCGCATAGTCGGTCATGCCGCCACGCGCCACGCTGACCAGGTCGCCGTGCATCAGGCCGGCCTTGATCAGTTCGCCGAACACGAAGGCCGGGCCGCCTGCTGCGGCGAAGCGGTTTACATCGGCTTCGCCGTTCGGGTAGACGCGGGCCAGCAGCGGAATCAGCTGTGACAGCTCGTCGAAGTCGTCCCAGGTCAGCACGATGCCGGCCGCGCGTGCCACCGCGATCCAGTGGATGGTGTGGTTGGTCGAGCCGCCGGTCGCCATCAGCGCAATGACCGCGTTGATGATCGCGCGCTCGTCGATGATCCGGCCGAGCGGACGGAAATCGTCGCCCAGTGCGGTGATGTCGAGCGCGCGTTCGGTGGCTTCGCGGGTCAGGGCATCGCGCAGCGGCGTGTCCGGGTTGACGAACGAGGCGCCCGGCAGCTGCACGCCCATCGCTTCCAGCAGCACCTGGTTGGAATTGGCGGTGCCGTAGAAGGTACAGGTGCCCGCACCGTGGTAAGAGGCCGATTCCGCTTCCAGCAGTTCCTCGCGGGTGGCCTCGCCGGCGGCGTAGCGCTCGCGCACTTCGGCCTTCTGCTTGTTCGGAATCCCCGGCGTCATCGGGCCGGCCGGCACGAACACCGCCGGCAGGTGGCCGAAGGCCAGCGCACCGATCAGCAGGCCCGGCACGATCTTGTCGCACACACCGAGGTAGACGGTGGTGTCGAACATATCGTGGCTGAGCCCGATCGCGGTGGCCTGCGCGATCACATCGCGCGAGAACAGTGACAGTTCCATGCCGCCGCGGCCCTGGGTGACGCCGTCGCACATCGCCGGCACGCCGCCGGCCACCTGTGCGGTGGCACCCAGCTCACGGGCGATCTCGCGGATCTGCTCGGGATAGGTCTCGAACGGCTGGTGCGCCGACAGCATGTCGTTGTAGGCGGTGATGATGCCGAGGTTCGGCGTCACGCCACCGCGCAGGCGGCTCTTGTCGGTGCCGCCGCAGGCGGCGAACCCGTGGGCGAGGTTGCCGCAGCTCAGGCGGCTGCGGAACGGGCCCTCACGCAGGGAGGCGTCGATCGCGGCCAGGTAGGCGGCACGCGAGGCGGCGCTGCGGCGGATGACACGCTCAGTGATGGCTTGCAGTTGCGGATGGAGGCTCATTGGCTACCGGCGTTCGTGGTGGCGAGAGGCAAGCGGCGGCACGGCGCCGCCGCCAACATCAATCAGCCCAGTGGACGCGCAGGCGCGCGCCTTCCAGGTTGATCGCATTGAGGATGGGGTACTGCTGGGCGTCATTGCTGTCCAGCGCCTGGCGCAGTACCTGCAGCTTCTGCTTGCCGCGCAGCAGCAGCAGGCGCTGGCGGCACTGGCGCAGGCCATGCGGGGTCAGGGTGATGCGCAGCGGCCACTGGTTCGCGCCCGGGCAGCCGGTGGCATCCAGCGCCGCGTAGGGCAGGGTGCTTTCCAGTGCGCGGGCCAGGTCCTTCGAGCCCGGGAACAGCGAGGCGGTGTGGCCGTCGTTGCCCATGCCCAGTGCCACCAGGCTCGGCGGCTGGCTGTGCTGCGCCTGCAGGTTGGCGGTGTACACGCATTCCGGAAGGGGCTTGCCGATGCGCACCAGCGGATCGAAATGCGCACCTTCGGCGCGCTTCAGCAGGTGTTCGCGCACCAGCCAGGCATTGCTGTCGCGATCCTGCGGCGACAGCCAGCGCTCGTCGGCCAGGCTCACTTCCACGCGATCCCAGTGCACGTCCAGTTCGGCCAGCGCCTGGTAGACCGGTGCCGGCGTGGTGCCGCCAGACAACAGGATGCGGGCGCGGCCCACTTCGTTGATGTCGTGGTTGAGGGTCTGCGCCATCTCGGCGGCCACCGCCTCGATCCAGCCATCGGCATCGCCGTGCTGGATGAACTCGATGCGGTCGTCGTGGAAGGTGGTGGGGCTCATGCGGCAACTCCAGGTGCGTCACGTTCGGCGTCGGCGGCATAGGCGGCGGCGCCCAGCAGTCCGGCGTGGGGGTGCATCACGGCCAACGAGGGCACCCGCGCCATGATCGAGGAGAAGCGGCCCTTGTGTTCGAAGCGCTGGCGGAACCCGGAGTGCTGCAGCGAATCGAGCATCTTCGGGGTCAGCCCGCCGGTCAGGAACACGCCGTCCCACGCGCCCTGGGTCAGCACCAGGTCGCCTGCGATGGCGCCGAACACGGCGCAGAACACATCGACGGTGCGCATCGCCTGCGGGTCACCGTGCAGGGCGCGGGCGGTCACGTCCACCGGCTGCAGTTGGCCCGGATCGATGCCGGCCATCTCGCATACGGCGCGATGGATGTTGACCAGGCCAGGGCCGCAGATCAGGCGCTCGTTGGAGACGCGGCCGAACTGTTCGGACAGGATCTCCAGGATGCGGATCTCCTCCGGGGTTCCCGGCGGGAAGCTGACATGGCCGCCTTCGGTTTCCAGCGGGTAGCAGCGGCCGTGGCGCAGGATCAGGCCACCGACACCCAGGCCGGTACCCGGCCCGATCACCGCGTAGTTGCGCGGCTGGCCGGGTTTGCCCGGCACCCAGGCGGCACCGCCGACCTGGACCACGTCATCGGGCTGCAGCAGCGAAATCGCCATCGCCTGTGCGGCGAAGTCGTTGATCAGGTGCAGCTCGTTGAAGCCGAGCATGGCGGCGGTGCGGCTGCGCGAGATCACCCACGGGTGGTTGGTGATGCGCGCTTCGTCACCGTCGACGCGACCGGCCACCGCGAACACGCCGCGGCTGGCCGTGGCGCCGATCTGTTCCAGATGGTGGCGCGCGGCATCACCCAGCGACGGGAACTCCGCCACCGCGTACTCGCGGATGCTGTCCTTCTGCAGCGGTGCGTCCTGCGAGGTGTCGGCCAGGGCGAAGCGGGCGTTGGTACCGCCGATGTCGGCGACCAGCACCGGCTGCGAGCTGGCACTCATGCCGACGCTCCGCTGTCCGGCGCGTCCACGCCCTGCGGCAGGAACTCGCCCGCGTTGGCCGGGCCCCACTGGCCGGCGGGGTAGGGTTCCAGCGGCAGCTTGGCATCCTTCCAGGCGTCGGCGACGCTGTCGATCCACGCCCAGGCGGCGCGCACTTCGTCATCGCGCACGAACAGCGTGTGGTTGCCGTTGAAGGCATCCAGGAACAGGCGTTCGTAGGCGATGCGGCGGTGCAGGCCAGTCGGCACCGACAGTTCCAGTTCCAGCGGATGCAGCTCCAGCGCGCCCCATTCCGGGCCGGCCAGGCTGCTCATCAGGCCCAGTTCGATGTTTTCCTGCGGCTGCAGCTGGAACACCAGGCGGTTCGGTGCGGCCTGCGCGCGCTGCGGGCGCTCGAACAGCCAGTGAGTGACCGGCTTCAGCGTGACCACCACGCGGGTGGTGCGTTCGGGCAGGCGCTTGCCGGTGACCAGGTGGAACGGCACGCCGCTCCAGCGCCAGTTGTCGATATGCGCGGTGACCCCGGCGAAGGTCTCCACGTCGCTGCCTTCCGGCGGCTGGTAGGCCTGGGCCGGCTGGCCGTTGATGGTACCGGCGGTGTAGCGGCCACGGATGCTGTCACGCGCGGCGTGCCTGGCATCGAGCGGGCGCAGGGCGCGCAGCACCTTGACCTTCTCGTCGCGGATGCGGTCGGCTTCCAGCGAGGCCGGCGGCTCCATCGCCACCATGCACAGCAGCTGCAGGATGTGGCTCTGCACCATGTCGCGCAGCGCGCCAGAGCGGGCGTAGTAGGCGTCGCGGCCATCCACGCCTTCGCTCTCGGCCACAAGGATGTGCACCGATTCGATGTAGTTGCGGTTCCACACCGCTTCCAGCAGCGTGTTGCCGAAGCGCAGCGCGATCAGGTTCTGCACTGCGGCCTTGCCCAGGTAGTGGTCGAGGCGGAACACGCGGTCCTCGTCGATCCACTGGCCGATGGTGCTGATGATTTCCTCGGCGCTCTCGCTGTCGCTGCCGATCGGCTTCTCCAGCATCAGGCGTGCCGGTGCGGCGAGGGCGCCACCCTTGGCCAGGCCTTCGCAGGTGGAGATGTACAGGCCCGGCGGAATGGCCAGGTAGCTGACGCACTTGCGGTGCACCAGGTCGGAGACCGCGGCGGCAACCGAGTCGACGTCGCGCAGGTCCACCGAACGATAGTCGATGCGGCGCAGCAGGGCGCTGATGTCGTCCTGCGTGGCCATCGGCATGGCCTGCTGCAGGCGCGGGCGCAGGATGTCATGGAAGGCTTCGGTGTCATGCCCGGACAGGGCCAGCGCACGGATGCGGAAGTCCTCCGGCAGCAGGCCGTCGCCAAGCAGGCGAAGCAGCGAAGGGAACAGGTAGCGCTGGGCCAGATCACCTGTGGCACCGAACAGGAAGAGGGTGTCGTGCATCGCTCGAGTTTCAGATCCGGGTGACATCGTTGTCAATCGCTTCATGGCTGGGTTCGGGGGACATCCGCGCAACTGCCTGTCCGAGGTTCGTCAGGTGCGATCTCCGGGGTAGCGGAAGACCGTTCCATTCGAAACCACTGCCTCGGGGGAACCTTCGTTCAACCGCCGGCGCAGATCGGTGCGCACCGATCATCGGATAGTGCCACGTGAAAACGTTTACATGGCAGAATGGGCAACTGTATTCGATTGCAGTGCTCGCCGTCATGCGGCAGGCGCGCAATCATCACTGCCATCGGGAGGGCCGAGGCAGTCCCAAAAGACAGCCCGGCTTCGGGCGGACCGGATAGGTGATATGGCAAAAGTGCAGTTGCAGGGTGTGCGCAAGGTCTATGACAACGGCCAGGTCGCGGTGAAGGACGCCAGCTTCGAGGTCGCCGATGGCGAGCTGATGGTGCTGGTCGGTCCGTCCGGCTGTGGCAAGTCGACCCTGCTGCGGATGGTGGCTGGCCTGGAGGAGATCAGCGGCGGCACGCTGACCATCGGTGATCGCGTGGTCAACGACGTGGCGCCGAAGGACCGCGACATCGCCATGGTGTTCCAGAGCTACGCGCTGTACCCGCACATGACCGTGGCCGAGAACCTGGCCTTCGGCCTGAAGCTGCGCGGGCATGACAAGGCGACCATCGACAAGCGCATCGCCGAAGCAGCGCAGACCCTGGGCCTGACCGAGATGATGGACAAGCTGCCCAAGGCGATGTCCGGTGGCCAGCGCCAGCGTGTTGCGCTGGGCCGTGCACTGGTGCGCGAGCCGGCGGTGTTCCTGCTGGACGAGCCGCTGTCCAACCTCGACGCCAAGCTGCGCCACAGCGTGCGTACCGAAATCGCGCAGCTGCATCGCAAGCTGGGCACCACCATGATCTACGTGACGCACGACCAGGTCGAAGCAATGACCCTGGGCCAGCGCATCGTGGTGCTGAAGGACGGCATCATCCAGCAGATCGATACGCCGATGGCGCTGTACGACCGCCCGGCCAATCTGTTCGTGGCCGGTTTCCTCGGCAGCCCGGCGATGAACGTGCTGCGTGGCACGCTGCAGGGCGATGCCGGTGGCGTGACCGTGGTCGACGGCGAATGGCGGGCACCGCTGGGCCAGGCCACGATCGATCCGGCATGGCTGCAGAAGCCGATCGCGGTGGGTGTGCGCCCGGAACACCTGCAGCCGGCGGCCGCCGATGACGCGCATGCGTTCGTCGCGCGCATCGAAGGCATCGAGCCGGTCGGCAACGAGATCTTCGTGAATCTGAGCAGTGGCCAGCACGCGCTGACCATGCGCGTGGCGCCACAGTCGCTGCCGGCGGTGGGCGAGCAGATCCGTGTGGCGATCCACCCGCAGGGCCTGCACTTCTTCAACCCGGAATCCGGCGAGCGCCTGTAACGGGTAGTGCCGGCCGCTGGCCGGCAACCTCAACCAGGCATGGTTGCCGGCCAGCGGCCGGCACTACCATTCCTTGCATACACCGGGTTCAGCGCGCCAGGCCATCCAGCAACGGCATGCGCTGCGCGATCGCATCACCCACCTGCAGATCAGCGTCGCTGGCTTCCAGCGGCAGCACCGCCAGTGCCAGGTCGCCGGCCACGCAGGCAATCGTGCCCAGCGCTGCGCCATCCTGCTGCACGCCATCGCCGGCCTGCGCCGGTGCCGCGGTATGCAGCAGCTGCACCGCACGCTTGGCCTTGCCGAGGAAGTGGGTGCGGGCGACGATCTCCTGGCCCGGATAGCAGCCCTTCTTCACGCTGTAACCGTTCAGGCGGTCCAACCCCAGCTGCTGCGGGGTCCACACTTCGCGCTGGCTTTCTTGCAGCCGGGGCAGGCCGTAGCGCAGGTCGGCCTGGCGCCAGGCCAGTGCGAAAGCGGCCTCATCGGCTTCACTGCCGGCGGCGAAGGCATCGGCGCTGCCAATGCGCAGGGTCCGCGGCAGGGCGTCGCTGCCCAGGTCCAGTTCCCAGCCGTCACCTGCGGTCTGCGCAATCGCAGCGCCGCTGGCGGCTTCGGGCGCAGTGAACGCACCGGCCACGGCCAGATCGCTGCGCACCTGCACCTTTGCCTTGCGGCGGAACACGAAGCGCTGCAGTTGCGACGCAATCGCATCGGCATCACCGTCGGTCAGCACCAGCATCACGTGGTCGTCCGCCAGTCGAAGCAGCTGGAACACCGCCAGAGTGCGGCCCTTGGCGCTCAACCAGGCGCTCCACTGCCAGTGCAGCAGGGGCAGGGCGGTGACATCGCTGCTGAACTGAGCGTGGGCGAAGACGGCCGCATCCGGGCCCTGCAGGCTCAGCAGCTGGTGGCCGGGCAGGCGCGGATATCCGACGAAAGCAGGGGGCAGGTTGTCAGGCACGTGAACGAGGTCTAAAATTTGTGCGTTGCGAGACCGAACATGATAGGCCAAACAACCCCCACTCCCGACGACGAATCTGAAGCCCCGCTGGTCCCCGCGGCACCCGTGCCCGTGGAACAGGAAAAAGCAGAGGAATTCGGCGGCCGCGGCGGACTCGATCCGGTGCGGTATGGCGATTGGGAGAAAAACGGACGCTGCATCGATTTCTGATCAGCATTGAGCCAACGCGGCCACGTGCCGCCCAGCCGAGACAACGAGCCCAGCGAATGGCGACCAGACAACGCCCACTTTCCCCGCACCTTCAGGTGTATCGCTGGCAGATTCAGATGGCCACCTCGATCCTGCATCGAGCCACTGGCGTCTTTCTGTCTGTTGGTGCCCTCATCATCGCCGCCGGCCTGCTGGCCCTGATGATGGGGCCCGAGTCCTGGAACTGCTTCACCGGCCATGCCGGGGCCTGGTATGGCCGCGTGTTCCTGTTCGCGTGGACATGGTCGTTCGCCTATCACCTGTGCAATGGCATCCGCCACGTGGTGCAGGACTTCGCCATCGGCTTCAGCATCCCCGCCTTCATCCGCAGCAGCTGGCTTTCGGTCATCGGCAGCCTGGTGATCACCCTGCTGGTGTGGGCCTATGTGATGTTCGGAGGTGCCGCGTGAGCAAGTTCCGTACCCCGTTGAAGAACGTGCGCGGCCTCGGTTCGGCCAAGACCGGCACCGAGCACTTCGTGCACCAGCGCCTGACCGCCGCCGCCCTGGTGGTGCTGGGCATCTGGTTCCTGGTCTTCGTGCTGGGCCTGCTGGGCTCGGATTACGCGACTGCCGCCGCTGCCGTGGCCAAGCCGTGGAATGCGGTGCCGCTGATCGGCCTGCTGATCGCCATGTTCTGGCACGCGCAGCTCGGCATGCAGGTCGTGCTGGAAGACTACATCCACGAATCGCTGCTGGCTCTGGTGCTGCAGACCGCGGTGAAGTTCGTCGCCGTGCTCGGCATGATCGTCAGTGTGTTTGCGGTGGGCCGCATCGCCCTCGGCGTTGCCTGAGCCCAGGCACCAACACAGGAATCCAGATTAGATGTCCGCTTACAAGATCACCGAACACAAGTACGACATGGTCGTGGTCGGCGCCGGCGGCGCCGGCCTGCGCGCCACGTTCGGCCTGGCCGCCAAGGGCCTGCAGACCGTGTGCCTGACCAAGGTCTTCCCGACCCGTTCGCACACCGTTGCCGCCCAGGGCGGTATCTCGGCCGCACTCGCCAACATGGGCGAGGACGACTGGCGCTACCACTTCTTCGACACCATCAAGGGTTCGGACTGGCTGGGCGACCAGGACGCCATCGAATACATGTGCCGTGAGGCCATCCCGGCCATCATCGAGCTCGAACACTACGGCGTGCCGTTCTCGCGCACCGCCGAAGGCAAGATCTACCAGCGTCCGTTCGGTGGCATGACCACCAAGTACGGCGAAGGCCCGGCGGCGCAGCGTACCTGCGCGGCGGCCGACCGTACCGGCCACGCGATGCTGCACACCCTGTACCAGCAGTCGCTGAAGCACGATGCGCGCTTCATGATCGAGTACTTCGCGCTCGACCTGATCTTCGACGAGGAAGGCGCCTGCCGCGGCGTGCTGGCCCTGGACATGTCCGACGGCACCCTGCACCTGTTCCGCGCCCAGGGCGTGGTGCTGGCCACCGGCGGTTACGGCCGTGCCTACTTCAGCGCCACCTCGGCGCACACCTGCACCGGCGACGGTGGCGGCCTGGCCATGCGTGCCGGCATCGCCATGCAGGACATGGAGTTCGTGCAGTTCCACCCGACCGGCATCTACGGCGCCGGCTGCCTGATCACCGAGGGTGTCCGCGGTGAAGGCGGCATCCTGCGCAACAGCAGCGGCGAGCGCTTCATGGAGCGCTACGCACCGCACTACAAGGACCTGGCCTCGCGCGACGTGGTCAGCCGTTCGATGACCATCGAGATCCGCGAAGGCCGCGGCGTCGGCGAGCACAAGGACCACATCCTGCTCGACCTGACCCACCTCGGCCCGGGCGTGATCGACGAGAAGCTGCCGGGCATCGCCGAGAGCGCCCGCATCTTCGCCGGCGTCGACGTGCACAAGCAGCCGATCCCGGTCATTCCGACCGTGCACTACAACATGGGTGGCATCCCGACCAATTACCACGGCGAAGTGGTGCGCAAGGATGGCGACAACCCGGATGCCGTGGTGCCGGGCCTGTACGCCATCGGTGAAGCCGCCTGCGTGTCCGTGCACGGCGCCAACCGCCTGGGCTCGAACTCGCTGCTGGACCTGGTGGTGTTCGGTCGTGCAGTGGCCAACCGCTGCGCCGAGACCATCAAGCCGGGCGCGTCGCACAAGCCGCTGCCGGCCGATGCCTGCGACAAGGCGCTGGGCCTGCTGGACAAGCTACGCCACGCCAACGGCGATACCCCGACCTCGGTCATCCGCGATCGCATGCAGCGCACCATGCAGGCCGACGCGGCGGTCTTCCGCACCAGCCAGACGCTGAAGGAAGGCTGCGAGAAGATGGACAAGATCTTCGACTCGTTCCAGGACGTGAAGGTCTCCGACCGTTCGCTGGTCTGGAACTCGGACCTGATCGAGACCTACGAGCTGAACAACCTGCTGCTCAACGCGGTGGCGACGATCAACTCGGCCGAACAGCGCAAGGAAAGCCGCGGCGCGCATGCGCACGAGGACTATCCGGACCGCGACGACGTCAACTGGCAGAAGCACACCCTGGTCAGCGTCGACGAGAAGGGCAAGTGCAGCTTCGACTACCGTCCGGTGCACATGTACACGTTGACCGACGACGTGTCCGTAGTGCCGCCGAAGCCGCGCGTGTACTGATCCGACCCCGCCTACCATGCAATCCGCGCCCACGGGCGCGGGCCGCCTGAGCCAACGAGAGCAGCCATGGCCGAGTTTTCACTCCCCAAGAATTCCAAGATCACGAAGGGCAAGCACTTCCCCGTCAAGAACGGCGGCAAGAACGTGCGCACCTTCAAGATCTACCGCTGGAGTCCGGACGACGACAGCAACCCGCGCACCGATACCTATGAAGTCGATCTGGACGCCTGTGGCCCGATGGTCCTGGACGCCCTGATCAAGATCAAGAACGAGATCGACCCGACCCTGACCTTCCGCCGCTCCTGCCGCGAAGGTATCTGTGGTTCGTGCGCGATGAACATCGACGGCACCAACACCCTGGCCTGCACTCGAGCCATCTCGGACTGCGGCAAGAAGGAAGTGCCGATCTACCCGCTGCCGCACATGAACGTGGTCAAGGATCTGGTTCCGGACCTGACCCACTTCTACGCGCAGTACGCCTCGATCAAGCCGTGGATCCGCACCCAGACCCCGGCACCGCCGGACCGTGAGCGCCTGCAGTCGCCGGAAGACCGCAAGAAGCTGGACGGCCTGTACGAGTGCATCCTGTGCGCCTGCTGCTCGACCAGCTGCCCGAGCTACTGGTGGAACGGCGAGCGTTACCTGGGCCCGGCGATCCTGCTGCAGGCCTACCGCTGGATCATCGACTCGCGCGATGAGGACACCGGTGCGCGCCTGGACGATCTGGAAGATCCGTTCAAGCTGTACCGCTGCCACACCATCATGAACTGCGCCCGGACCTGCCCGAAGGGCCTGAACCCGGCGCTGGCGATCGCCGAGATCAAGAAGCTGATGATGGAACGCCGCGCCTGATCAGGCCTGGCTGTACCCGGTAGAGCCACGCCACGCGTGGCTGTGCCACCCCAGTAGAGCCACGCCATGCGTGGCTTTGCTGTATCTGGAGAAACATGATGGAAGAAGATGTTCTGCTGAAGAAGCTGCGCTGGCGCTGCCGCCGCGGCATGCGTGAGCTGGACCAGCTGTTCGGCCGTTACCTGGACCACGAGTGGAGCACTGCGCCGACCGAAGATCGCGAGGTTTTCCTGTTCCTGCTCGACTGCGAGGACGATAAGTTGTGGCGCTGGTTCATGGGCTACGAGGCCTGCCCGCATGCGCACGCGATCCCCTTCATGCAGAAGATCCTCGCCCTCAAGCCTTGAGTGGCGCCCCTCACGGCTGCAGGCCGCCGCCCAGTTGGCGGTGCTGCTGGCTGCGCCCTGGCTGCTGCGCGCATCGGATCTGCCTTCACGGTTGCTGATGCCCGCGGTGGTGCTGGCCTGGTTCATCGGGTTGGCCGAACTGGCCTGGCGCCAGCGCAGGCCACGCGTGCAGGTGCTTCTGCCGGCACCGCCCGAGCCGCTGCAGGTGGCCGGGCAGGACGCCGATGCACCCCAGCTGGTCGTGCGTGGTCCATGGCTGTTGTTGCTCTGGCGTGAGGATCGGCGCCGCCGGCGCCTGCTGTTCTGGCCGGATGTGCTCGATTCCGGGCAGCGACGTGAACTGCGACTGGCCGTGGCCGCACGTGGCGTTTCCCGTAGGCCCCGGTCGATGGCACCATAAGCTGAATTGACCGGCGTGCCTGCATGTTCAAACCCATTCCCGTGGCCATTGGCCTGCGCTACCTGCGCGCCAAGCGCCGCAACGGCTTCATCTCCTTCATCTCGATGGCATCGATCCTGGGCATCGCGCTCGGCGTCACGGTGCTGATCACCACCTTGGCGGTGATGAGCGGTTTCCAGAAGGAAATCCGCAGCCGCCTGCTGCAGATGACCGCGCACACCACCATCAGCCGCGACGGCGAGCCGATGCCGGACTGGATGCGCGTAGTCGACGTGGCCCGCAAGGACCCGCGCGTGGCCGGTGCTGCGCCGTACATCGAGATCCAGTCGATGATCAGCGGCCCGCGCGTGCAGGGCGCGATCATCCAGGGCATCGATCCGGCGCTGGAGCCGAAGGTATCGGTGATCGACAAGAAGGTCACCAAGGGCAGCTATGACAGCCTCACGCCGGGCAGCTTCAACCTGCTGCTGGGCAAGGAGCTGGCGATCTGGCTGGGCGTGGACGTTGGCGATCAGGTGCTGGTGACGTTCGCCGAAGTGCAGGGCACGCCTGCCGGTGCGGTGCCACGGATGAAACGCTTTACCGTGAGCGGCATCTTCGAGGCCGGCTACAACGAGGTCGACCGCGGCGTCGGCTTCGCCAACATGAAGGACCTGGAGCGCGTGCTGCGTTCCGATGGCGCCACCGGCGTGCGGCTGAAGCTGCACGACATGGACCGCTCGCTGGAAGTGGGCGTGGACCTCGCGCAGAACCTCGGTGGTGCGTACCGGGTGAGTGACTGGACCCAGCAGAACGCCAACCTCTACCACTCGCTGCGCATGGAGAAGGTGGTGATGGGCATCCTGCTGTCGCTGATCATCGCCATGGGCGCCTTCAACCTGGTGTCCTCGCAGGTGATGCTGGTCACTGACAAGCAGGCCGACATCGCCATCCTGCGCACGCTCGGCCTGACGCCGGGCGGGGTGATGCAGGTGTTCATGGTGCAGGGTTCGCTGATCGGCATCTTCGGCACGCTGGCCGGCCTGATCGGTGGCATCACCCTCACACTCAACCTGGAGCGCATCCTCGGTGCCATCGAGAGCGTGTTCAACGTCAAGCTGATGCCGGAGGATGTGTACTACATCACCGGCCTGCCGACCGACATGCAGACCGGCGACGTGGTGGCGATCACCGTGGTCGCGCTGCTGATGAGCTTCCTGGCCACCCTGTATCCCGCCTGGCGGGCAGCACGCACCCAGCCGGCGGAGGCCCTGCGTTATGAATAAGGTCTTCAACCGCGGCGATGAAGTGATCCGCGCCGAAGCACTGGGCAAGACCTACGCCGAAGGACGCATGCAGACCCCGGTGTTCGATGGCCTGGACCTGACCGTGACCGCCGGCGAAACGGTGGCGATCATCGGTGCTTCCGGTGCCGGCAAGAGTACGCTGCTGCACCTGCTGGGTGGCCTGGACATTCCGACCGCCGGCGAGGTCTATGTGACCGGCCAGCGCATGTCAGCGCTGTCCGATACCGCGCGCGGCCTGCTGCGCAACCAGGCGCTGGGCTTCGTCTATCAGTTCCACCACCTGCTGCCTGAGTTCACCGCGCTGGAAAACGTGATGATGCCGGTGCTGCTGGCCGGTACTGCAGTGGCCGAGGCGAGCAGCCGGGCCACCACGCTGCTGGAAGCGGTCGGCCTTGGCCATCGCCTGGACCACAAGCCCGGCGAACTGTCCGGTGGCGAACGCCAGCGTGCCGCAGTGGCGCGTGCGCTGGTCAATCATCCGGCCTGCGTGCTCGGGGACGAGCCGACCGGCAACCTCGATGACCGCACCGCGGCGACGGTGTTCGAGCTGATGCTGGAACTGAATCGTGCGCGGCATACCAGCCTGGTGCTGGTGACCCACGACCGCAGCCTGGCACGGCGCCTGGACCGGGTGCTGGAGCTGCGCGAGGGGCGCCTGCACGCGCTGGCCCACGCCGACGTCTGAGGCGCCGGGCCCGCTTTGGTGGAAGCCGACCTTGGTCGGCTGCTCTTGCAGGGCAAGCGCCAACCAAGGTTGGCGACTACCGGAATCCGGAGCCTTGGGCCTGCTTGGGGCGACCGCCGACCGGCTGCTGAATGGGGTACTGGCTTTCGCGCCGGCGTTGTCTGCGCAGGCGCATGATGGCGACAGTTCCCCGAGGAGATCGCCATGAAGACCCCGATCCTGATGGCCGGACTCTGCCTGGCGCTGGCCGCCTGCGCGACCACCGGCCGGCTCAGCTCTGCCGAGAAACTTGACCTGTACCGTGCCCATGCCGGCGCGCCGCAGAACGACATGCAGTTCTTCGGCAGCCTCAATGGCTGGACCGAGCTGGGCGACAGCGCGCTGGCGGTGTGGACCCGTCCCAGCGAAGCCTACCTGCTGGAATTGAGAGGTCCCTGCCAGGACCTGCCGTATGCCACCGCCATCGGCCTGACCAGCCAGATGAACCGTGTTTCGGCGCGTTTCGACAAAGTGCTGGTGCGCGACCCGACCGGCGGGCCGCGCATGCCGTGCTTCATCGACAGCATCCGCAAACTGGACGTGAAGGCGCTGCGTGCCTCCGAACAGGAGCTGCGCCAGGCGCAGGTGCAGGAGCGCGAGGAAAGCACGAAATAGCGTGGTAGTGCCGGCCGCTGGCCGGCATCGCGCAGATGCCAGGTTGCCGGCCAGCGGCCGGCACTACCTGTGTGTCAGGCTTCCGGGGTGAAGCCGGCCGGCTTTTCCGCGTCCTTCTCGAACAGGAACTTGACCAGTTCGCCTTCAAGGAACGCGCGATGCTCCGGCGTGCGCGGCGACAGGCGGTTCTCGTTGATCAGCATGGTCTGGTGCGCCAGCCACGCAGCCCAGGCCTGCTTGCCGATGCTGTTGAAGATGCGCTGACCCAGTTCGCCGGGGTAGGGCACGAAGTCCAGGCCCTCGGCATCGCGTTGTTCGTACTGGCAGAAGACGGTTCGGGACATGGCATTCACTCGTGGTTGCGGGGTTTCTTGGAATTTCGTTTCGGCGTCCTGATTGTTGCGCCGTCGAGCAGTTTGCGGATCGGTGCCGGCAGGCCCAGCGCGTGCAGTTCGTCGCTGGCGACCCAGCGCAGCGTGGGTTCTTCCACGCGCAGGCCGTGTACCTGCCGCGACAATACCTGCAGATGCAGCTTGTAGTGGCTGAAGGTGTGCTGCAGCACTGGCAGCTCTTCGGCCTCTTCCAGCGAGCCGTCGACGTGCACGTCGAACCAGTCCTGCAGCACGCTGCCGGCATCGGCCTGCGGCAGCGTCCACAGCTGCGCCCAGATGCCGGTGTCCGGCCGCTTCTGCAGCAGCACACGCTGCTGGGCGTCGCGCAGCAGCAGCGCAACGGCCTCGCGCTCGGGCAGGGTCTTGCTGGGCTTGGGCGTGGGTAGTTCAGCGGTGCGGCCTTCGCGCCGTGCCACGCAGTCATCCTGCAACGGGCAGATCACGCAGGCCGGTTTGGCGCGGCTGCACACCGTCGCGCCCAGATCCATCTGCGCCTGCGTGTAGTCGGCCATGCGCCCGGCCGGCACCTGCGCCACGTGCGCCTCGGCGATCGCCCACAGCTGCTTCTCGATGGCCGGCAGCCCGGGGAAACCATCGATGCCGTGGTAACGGCTGAGCACGCGCTTGACGTTGCCATCGAGGATCGCGAACGGGTCGTTCCAAGCCTGGCTGAGGATCGCACCGGCGGTGCTGCGGCCGATGCCGGGCAGGGCATGCAATGCATCGAAATCACGCGGCAGGTCGCCGTCGTGCAGTTCCACGCAGCGCTTCGCAGCGGCATGCAGGTTGCGTGCGCGGGCGTAGTAGCCGAGCCCGGCCCACTGCGCCATCACCGCGTCGTTGCTGGCGGCGGCAAGGTCGGGCAGGGTCGGGAAGTGCTGCAGGAACCGCTGGAAATACGGGATGACCGTACTCACCTGGGTCTGCTGCAGCATGATTTCCGACAGCCAGACCCGGTAGGGACTGCGTGGGTGCTGCCAGGGCAGGTCGTGGCGGCCGTGGTCGTCGAACCAATGCAGCAGGTGGGCGACGAAGTCGTCAGTCTGCGTGGTTCCGGCGCTGGCGTGCGGCTGGCGGGGCATCGGTGTTCCAGAGAGGAGCCGCCCGTGGGGTGGCTCTACTGGATTGCAGTAGAGCCACGCCATGCGTGGCTGCACGGTGTATCAGACGCCCAGCGCTTCGGGCAGCAGGGCGTCGACGAAGGCTTCCGGGTCGAACACGCGCAGGTCTTCCGGGCGCTCGCCGATGCCAGCGAAACGGATCGGAATGCCGAACTCGCGGGCCAGCGCGAACACCACGCCGCCCTTGGCGGTGCCGTCCAGCTTGGTCACCACCAGGCCGGTCACGTTCACTGCGGCATTGAACTGGCGCAGCTGCGACAGCGCGTTCTGGCCAGTGGTGCCGTCGATCACCATCAGCACTTCGTGCGGGGCGGTGGGGTCGATCTTGCCGAGCACGCGGCGGATCTTGCCCAGTTCGTTCATCAGGCCGGACTGGGTATGCAGGCGGCCGGCGGTGTCGGCGATCAGCACCGAGGTGCCACGGGCCTTGCCGGCCTGGAGCGCGTCGAATGCCACCGAAGCGGCATCGGCGTTCTGCCCCTGCGCGACCACGGCCACGCCGTTGCGCTCGCCCCAGGCCTGCAGCTGTGCCACGGCGGCGGCGCGGAAGGTGTCACCGGCGGCCAGCATCAGGCTGTGGCCATCGTCCTTGAAGCGCTTGGCCAGCTTGCCGATGGTGGTGGTCTTGCCAACGCCGTTGACGCCGACGGTGAGCACCACGAAGGGCTTGGCGTTGCGGTCGATCACCAGCGGCTTGGCCACCGGCTGCAGGATCGCGATCAGCTCCGCGCGCAGCGCGGCCAGCAGCGCATTGGCGTCGGCGAACTCGCGCGACTTCATGCGCTTGCGCAGGCCCTCGACCAGGTCGGTGGTGGCACCGACACCGACGTCGGCGGTGATCAGTGCGGTTTCCAGCTCGTCCAGCAGGTCGTCGTCAAGCTTGGGGTTGCGCGAGAACAGGCCACCAAAGCTGCGCGCGATGACGCTGTTGCGCAGGCGCTCGCGCCAGCCGGGCTTGCCAGCCGGCGCCGGAACGGCGTCGATCGAGGCGGCCGCAGGCAGGTCGTCGGTGACCGGTGCCGGTGCCGGTGCCGGGGTGGGCTCAGGCAGCGGTGCGGGGGCCGGTTCGATGGCCGGGGTCGCGATAGGGGCGACGTCGATCTGAGCCGTCGGCGCAGGAGCTGCCGGAACCGGTGCGGCTGGGGCCGGAATAACCGGGGTGGGCTCGACAGCGACCGGAACGGCGGTTGCTGGGGGCGGCTCGACCGGTACAGGCTCGGCCGGTACTGCTACCGGCGCCGGCTCCTTGTCCTCGACCGGCGCGGCCGACGGGAATGCCGCCGCCAGCTCTTCAGCCGAGTAGTGCTGGGTCTTGGGTGCCTCCGCTGCGGGGGCATCCTGGGGCTTCTTGCGGCGGAAAAAACTGAGCATTGGCAAAAGGCGCTGAAATCAGGGGGATATGCTACCACTCGGGCCTGTCGGGCCGATGTGGACTCAACATCGCGGCCTGCCGGCCGTTAACCGGTCCGGAGGGCTGCGCACGGCGGCCCGGAGACCGCCATGAACAACGTGATGGGAATTGCTCTCAGTGGGATGCAGGCGGCCCAGCAGGGCGTCCAGGTGGCCGCGCACAACGTGGTCAACCTGGCGACCCCGGATGCCCAGCACCTGCAGTTGCAGCGCATTACCACCGAGCAGGGTGGGGTGCAGGCTTCGGTGGCGTCCATCGGCGCCGATGCCGGCGCGCCGCTGGGTGATCTGCTGGCCGCGAAAGCCGAGGTCGTGGCCTTTGCCGCCAATGCCACGGTGATCCGTCGCCAGGACCAGATGCTGGGCTCACTGCTGGATCGGGACGCCTGAGCAACACCGTTTTGGCAGGTGCCAACCGCCGCCCCTGGTGGGTGCCAACCTTGGTCGGCACGCTTCGACCCAGCCTGGTAGGTGCCAACCTTGGTCGGCACGCTCGACCCGCCCTGGTAGGTGCCAACCTTGGTTGGCACGCTTTTGGGGCGCCAACCAAGGTTGGCCTCTACCAGGGCAGCAGTGCCAACCAAGGTTGGCACCTACCAAAGCAGGAATGCCAACCAAGGTTGGCATCCACCAGCACCCGGTAGCGCCGGGCCATGCCCGGCGACCACCGCCTCGATCAGACCGACAGTTCCAGCAGCAGCTTGTTCAGGCGCGCCACGTAGGCACCCGGATCCTTCAGGCTGTCACCTGCGGCCAGTGCGGCCTGGTCGAACAGCACCCGGCCGAGGTCGTCGAAGCGCGCGCCATCGGCTTCGGCATCCAGCTTGGCGATCAGCGGGTGGCCCGGGTTGATCTCCAGGACCGGCTTGCTCTCCGGCACCTTCTGCCCGCTGGCTTCCAGGATCTGGCGCATCTGCAGACCCAGGTCCTGTTCGCCGATGGCCAGCACCGCCGGCGAATCGGTCAGGCGGTGCGAGACGCGCACTTCGGCCACGTCATCGCCCAGCACTGTCTTCAGGCGCTCGACCAGGCCCTGCTTGTCCTTCGCTGCTGCTTCCTGTTCCTGCTTGTCCGCTTCGGTTTCCAGCGCGCCCAGGTCGAGGTCACCACGGGCGATGTCGACGAAGCCCTTGCCGTCGAAATCGGTCAGGTAGCCCATCAGCCACTCGTCGATGCGGTCGGTCAGCAGCAGCACTTCCACGCCCTTCTTGCGGAACACTTCCAGGTGCGGGCTGTTGCGCACCTGGCTGTAGCTCTCGCCGGTCAGGTAATAGATCTTGTCCTGGCCTTCGGTCATGCGGCCGAGGTAGTCGGCCAGCGAGACGCTCTGCGCATCGCCGTCGCCACGGGTGGAAGCGAAGCGTAGCAGGCCGGCCACCTTCTCGCGGTTGTTGTAGTCCTCGGCCGGGCCTTCCTTCAGCACCTGGCCGAATTCCTTCCAGAACGTGGCGTACTGCTCCGGCTTGTCGGCGGCCAGCTTTTCCAGCATGTCCAGCGAGCGCTTGGTCAGCGCCGCCTTCATCGAATCGATGACCGGACCGGACTGCAGGATCTCGCGCGAGACGTTCAGCGACAGGTCGTTGGAATCGACCACGCCCTTGATGAAGCGCAGGTACAGCGGCAGGAACTGCTCGGCCTGGTCCATCACGAACACGCGCTGCACGTACAGCTTCAGGCCCTTGGGCGCATCGCGGTGGTACAGGTCGAACGGCGCGCGGCCCGGCACGTACAGCAGCGAGGTGTACTCCAGCTTGCCTTCGACCTTGTTGTGGCTCCACGCCAGCGGGTCGCTGTGATCGTGCGCGACGTGCTTGTAGAACTCGGTGTACTCGGCATCGCTGATTTCGGTGCGCGTACGGGTCCACAGTGCGCTGGCGCGGTTGACGGTTTCCCACTCGACCGCTGCGCCTTCTTCACCGCCCTCCTTGGGCATCTGGATCGGCAGGCCGATGTGGTCCGAGTACTTCTTGAGGATGCTGCGCAGGCGCCAGCCATCGGCGAAATCGTGTTCGCCATCCTTCAGGTGCAGCACGATGCGGGTGCCGCGCTCGGCCTTGTCGATGGTGGCGACGTCGAAATCGCCTTCGCCGCGCGAGGTCCAGCGCACGCCTTCGCCTGCAGCCAGGCCGGCGCGGCGCGAGGTCACTTCCACTTCGTCGGCGACGATGAAGGCGCTGTAGAAGCCGACGCCGAACTGGCCGATCAGCTGCGAATCCTTCTTCTGGTCGCCGGACAGTTGGCGCAGGAAATCGCCGGTGCCGGACTTTGCGATCGTGCCGAGGTGGGCGATGGCTTCGGCGCGGCTCATGCCGATACCGTTGTCTTCGATGGTGATGGTGTGGGCGGTGGGGTCGAAGCTGACGCGCACGCGCAGTTCGCTGTCGCCTTCCAGCAGGGCCGGCTGGGTCAGGGCCTCGAACCGCAGCTTGTCGGCGGCGTCGGCGGCGTTGGAGACCAGCTCGCGGAGGAAGATCTCCTTGTTGGAGTACAGCGAGTGGATCATCAGTTGCAGCAGCTGCTTGACTTCGGTCTGGAAGCCAAGGGTTTCGGTCTGGGTGGTCTCGGTCATCGATAAGGCTCCGTGTGCAATGCCGCGCCAGCGCGTGCGGCCTCGCCAAGGGGTATGGCTGATTGTCCCGAAATCAAGGGGTTGGTCGGGCAGGGTTGCACCCTGCACCCGCCGAGGCCGAAGCAACAGCAACAGCAACAGCAACAGCAACAGCAACAGCAACAGCGGGCATTCCGTGGGATGGCGGGGCGGTGTGGGTGGGCAGGACACGCCGTAAACCCGTCCCTGGGGGCTCGATGGCGCCATCCATGGCGCCAACGGTCCTGCCGACCCACACCGCCCCACCTCTGACAGGTTCACTCGGCTGTTGGTAGGTGTCGACCTTGGTCGACACATCTGTCAGATATCGATACATCAAATGGGGTCAGATCCGTTTTCCGCAGGAAAACGGATCTGACCCCAAGAGACGTTCCGACAGATCGCAGGAGACTGTCGAAGGCGGGGTGGGTCCGGTTGAGGGGGCGTGAGCCGCATGGATGCGGCGACCGAGCTTACATGGACGTACTTGCAGCGTCCCCCTCGACCGGACCCACCCCGCCGGCCCACGGATAGCCGGCTTTTGCCGTTGCTCCGGCCGTTGCCGTGGCTTCGACGGGTGCCGGGCAAAGCCCGGCCGAACTACAATCCCGCTCATGCTGAAATTCTCGAATACCTCCCGCCGGGGGCGCCGATGAGCGGCCGTGGCGGCAATGAAGGCCAGGTCCGCATCATCGGCGGGCGCTGGCGCAATACCCGCCTGCCGGTGCCGACCCTGCCGGGGCTGCGGCCCAGCAGCGACCGCGTGCGCGAAACCCTGTTCAACTGGCTGATGCCCAGGCTCGGTGGGGCCCGCGTGCTGGACCTGTTCGCCGGCAGTGGCGCACTGGGCCTGGAGGCGGTCTCGCGCGGTGCCGCCCACGCCACCCTGGTCGAACGCGACGCGCAGCTGGGACGCAATCTGACCGCTGCCGTGACCAAGCTGCAGGCCAGCGACCAGATCAGCGTCGTGCAGGCCGATGCCCTGCGCTGGCTGCAGGGCGCGCCGGCGCAGCAGGCCGATCTGGTCTTCATCGACCCGCCGTTCGCCGACGGCCTGTGGCAGGACGTGCTGGCCCAGCTGCCGCGGCACTTGGCCGCCGATGCCTGGCTGTACCTGGAATCGCCGGCCGGCCACGTGCCGGTGCTGCCACCGGACTGGCTGCTGCACCGCGAGGGTGGCACCCGCGAGGTGCGCTTTGCCCTGTACCGCCGCGCCACTGCTACACTTTGACCTCATCTGAACATCTGCAACCGCCCATGACCGTGGCCAATCGCCGCATCGCCGTTTACCCCGGCACGTTCGACCCCATCACCAACGGTCATATCGACCTGGTGAGCCGGGCCGCGCCGCTGTTCGAAAAGGTCGTGGTCGGCGTGGCGCAGAGCCCGTCCAAGGGCCCGGCGCTGCCGCTGGAGCAGCGCGTGCAGCTGGCGCGTGGCGCGCTGGCCCACCACAGCAACGTCGAGGTCATCGGCTTCGATACCCTGCTGGCGCATTTCGTACGTTCGGTCCAGGGCGGGGTGCTGCTGCGCGGCCTGCGCGCGGTGTCCGACTTCGAGTACGAGTTCCAGATGGCCAGCATGAACCGGCACCTGATCCCCGAGGTCGAGACCCTGTTCCTGACCCCGGCCGAGCAGCACAGCTTCATTTCGTCCTCGCTGGTCCGCGAGATCGCGCGCCTGGGTGGCGACGTGTCCGGCTTCGTGCCGGCCGCGGTGCTCGAAGCCCTGCGCAAGGTCCGCGAAGCGAAGTCGGCACAGTCGTAAGCCCCGCTGTACCCGCACCCCATTACGTACAACACCACGCACCATTCCGGGAGGAAACCCATGAACACCACCATGCGCGCGATGCTGATCGCTTCGTTGGCCCTGGCCTTCACCGCCTGCAAGAAGGAAGAGGCCGCTCCGGTCGACGAGGCCAAGCAGGCCCTGGTCGCTCCGTCCAAGGACGACGATGCAGGCTGGAAGAAGTACCTGCAGGAAGTGGCGATCCAGAACATGGGCAACATCACCAACAGCCCGTTCCTGTACTACCTCTCGCCGGAATCGGACCCGGACTTCCAGGCCAAGTACGAGCGCCAGACCGAGAGCGCGACCCAGGCCGTGGCCCGTGGCGTGCAGCCGGGCAACATGCTGGCCTTCGGTTCGTCGGCCTCGGGCAAGATGGCTGACATGATCCAGGCCGTGTTCAAGGACGTGTCGCCGGATTCGATGAAGGGCGTGCGCGTCGTCTTCATCGGCCAGTCGGCCGACAACGCCCGCGTACAGGCTGCGATCCAGCCGACCGGTGCCGAGTACATTTTCGTCGAAGCCAAGTAAGACCGAGCCATGGCGGCCATGCTCCGGCATGGCCCGGGCGGCGTCCTGCAAGGGCGCCGCTGATGACCTGACCGGCCCGCGCGCCCGCGCTGGCCGGTCCTTTGTCCCAGGGCGCGGGCGAGGAGTATCGCCGTGTCGCTGAAAATCAACGAGCTCTGCGTCAACTGCGACGTATGCGAGCCGGCCTGCCCGAACCAGGCCATTGCGATGGGTGAAACCATCTACGTGATCGACCCTGCGCGCTGCACCGAATGCGTGGGTCATTTCGACGAGCCACAGTGCGTGGTCGTCTGCCCGGTCGAGTGCATAGACCCGGACCCGGAGATCGTGGAAACGGAAGACCAGCTGCTGGCCAAGCTGCGCCAGCTGCAGCACGATCACCCCGAACTCTACGCGGAGCCCCCATCCGAATGAAGACGCTGATCGTCCGCCCCCTGTTGCTGCTCGGCCTGCTGCTGAGCCCGATTGCCTGGGCCGACAGCCCGGCCCGTGCCGAGCGCCCCGATGGCGCGGCCATTGCCAGCGGCCATGCGCTGGCCACCCAGGCGGGCATCGACATCCTGGCGCAGGGCGGCAACGCCTTCGATGCCGCGGTGGCGGTATCGTCCACGCTGGCGGTGGTCGAGCCGATCAGTTCCGGCCTGGGCGGTGGTGGCTTCTTCCTGCTGCACGATGCGGCCACCGGCAAGGATGTGATGCTGGATGCGCGCGAGACCGCGCCGGCCGCGGCAACGCCGCAGGCCTTCCTCGACAAGCAGGGCAACCTCGACCGTGATCGTTCGGTCAACGGTGCCTGGTCGGCCGGTATTCCTGGTCTGCCCGCAGCGCTGGTCGAGCTGTCGGCCAAGCACGGCAAGCTGCCATTGGCGACCTCGCTGCAGCCGGCCATTCGCATCGCGCGCGAAGGCTTCCCGGTGTACGACCGCATGGCCAAGGGCTATGCCTCGCGCCGTGAAGTGATGGAGCGCTATCCCGGAACGCGCGAGGTCTACCTGCGCAACGGCAAGCCGATCGCCAGCGGTGACCTGTTCAAGCAGCCGGAGCTGGCACAGACGCTGGAGCGCCTGGCCGCAGGTGGCTTCGATGGCTTCTACAAGGGCCAGACCGGAACGCAGTTGCTGGCCGGCGTGAAGCAGGCCGGCGGCAAGTGGACCGCTGAAGAGCTGGCCGGTTACCGCGTGAAGCAGCGCGAGCCGATCGTGTTCAACTACAACGGCTGGAAGATCACCACCGCGCCGCCGCCGTCGTCCGGTGGCATCGCGCTGGCCAGCATGCTGCAGATCCTGGAAGGCTGGGATATCAAGAAGATGGACCCGGCGCACCGCACCCACCTGGTGGTGGAGTCGATGCGTCGCGCCTACCGCGACCGCACCTTCTTCCTCGGCGATCCGGACTTCGTGCAGATCCCGCAGAAGGTGCTGACCAGCAAGGACTACGCACAGGGCCTGCGGGCGACCATCCATCCGGAGAAGGCCACGCCCAGTGACCTGCTGTCGGGCAACCCGACGCCGCTGGAAGACGACGAGACCACGCACTTCTCGATCATCGACCGCGACGGCAATCGCGTCGGCGCCACCCAGACCGTCAACCTGCTGTACGGCTCGGGGTTGATTCCCAAGGGCACCGGCGTGCTGCTGAACAACGAGATGGACGACTTCGCGCTGAAGCCGGGCACGCCCAATGCGTTCGGCGTGATGGGCTACGAGGCCAATGCGCCGAAGGCGGGCAAGCGCATGCTCAGCTCGATGACCCCGACCTTCATGGAGAACGCCGACAAGGTGGTGGTGCTGGGCACCCCGGGTGGCAGCCGCATCATCACCATGGTGCTGCTGGGCATCCTCGGCTACGACGCCGGCCTGGACGCGCAGCAGGTTGCCGCGCTGCCGCGCTACCACCACCAGTGGCTGCCGGACCTGATCGAAGCAGAGGACGATGCATTCGACGCGGCCACGGTGAAGCAGCTGCAGGCGATGGGTCACAAGATCGACCTGCCGGGCAATGTGGCCGCCGGGGGCCGCGGGTCCAGCCACGTGTGGGGCAACCTGCAGACCGTGGAATGGGACCGCAGGGCCAACAAGCTGTTCGGCGGCAGCGACCCGCGCAACCCGGTGGGCAGTGCCCAGGTGGTGCCGGCACGCTGATCCGGTGGTGCCGGCTGCTGGCCGGCAATCCGGCTGATTATCGAAACCCCGCCTTTGCCGGCGGGGTTTTCTGTTTCCCTTCTAGCGATTATTTAACGAGCCGGCGCCGATAATCGACACATGAAACTCTGGTCTATTCGTGGAAACTCGCAGCGCCTTGATGGCGGCGCGATGTTCGGCAACGCGCCGCGCGCGTTGTGGGAAAAATGGGCGGCACCGGACGAGCTCAATCGCATCGAGCTGGCCTGCCGTGCGCTGCTTGCCAGCCCGCTGGAAGGTAAGACGGTGCTGTTTGAAACCGGTATCGGGGCGTTCTTCGATCCGCGCATGCGCGAACGCTACGGTGTGCAGGAAAGCCAGCACGTGCTGATCGATTCGCTGCGCGAAGCCGGCTTCGAGCACGAGGATATCGACGTGGTGGTGCTCAGCCACCTGCATTTCGATCATGCCGGTGGCCTGCTGGCGGCATGGAGCGAAGGACGCGAGCCCGAGCTGCTGTTCCCCAACGCAACCTATGTGGTCGGTGCGCAGCATTGGCAGCGCGCCGTGCAGCCACACCCGCGCGATCGCGCCAGCTTCATTCCGGAACTGCCGGGCCTGCTGCAGGCCAGTGGCCGGCTGGAAGTGGTGGACGGGGAGTACTCGAAGGCGCTCGGCCGCAGCGTGCGCTTCAGTTACAGCGACGGGCATACACCGGGGCTGATGCTGGCCGAGATCGTCGGTCACGCGCATCCAGGCGAAAGTGCGCATGGTGGCGTGGTGTTCTGTGCCGACCTGATCCCGGGCCGCTCATGGGTACACGTGCCGATCACCATGGGCTACGACCGCAATGCCGAGCTGCTGATCGACGAGAAGCGGCAGTTCCTGGAAGACAAGCTGGCGCGCAACGTGCGGCTGTTCTTCACCCACGATCCGCAGGTGGCATTGGCGCAGCTTGGCAGGGATGACAAGGGGCGTTTCGTGACCCTGCACGAGCAGGGTGAGCTGAAGGCACGCGCCCTGGGGTAATGACATGGCCGGGCAATGCCCGGCCTTTTACTGATGTCCGTGGATCCACGCCATGCGTGGATGGCGTTTTATCCGGATGCGACCATTACGACGCCTTCAGGCAGCTGCTCATGAAGGTCTTGCGCGCATCACCGGCCAGCTTTTTGGCGCCCGCGTCAGCGTTGCACTTGCGCATGCGTTCCTGCTGCGTATTGACCGGCTTGGCGTCGGCGGCGTGGCCGCTGAGGCAGGAGCTCTGTGCAGTCTTGTAGGCATCGCCCTTCAGCCCCTTGTTCTTGGCCGAACATTCGGCCATGCGCTGCTGCTGCGGAGTGGTGGCATTGGCAGCCAGGGGCAGGCCGACCAGCAGGACGGCGGCCAGCAGGAAAGAGGCTTTCATCGGGAGCTCCAAGGGTGGCGGGTGCGCGGAGCATTCGCTTCCCGGCGCCAAGAGCACGTGAAGAATCGCAACGCGGCCGCGATGGCCTGCGCTGTTGGGGTCAGCCCCCTTTCGCGGCGAAAGGACTCTGACCCCGGTTCGTCGGATCAGCCGACGCGGGTACCGAAGATGCGGTCACCGGCATCGCCCAGGCCCGGCAGGATGTAGCCCTTGTCGTTGAGCTGGGCATCAATGGCCGCGGTGTAGATCTCCACGTCCGGGTGCACGGCCTTGACCGCCTCGATGCCTTCCGGCGCGGCCACCAGGAAGATGCCCTTGATGCGGCGGGCACCGGCCCGCTTGAGCATGTCGATGGTGGCGATCAGGGTGCCGCCGGTGGCCAGCATCGGGTCCAGGATCAGCGCGTCGCGCTCTTCCAGGCGCCCGGTCAGGCGCTCGAAGTAGGGCACCGGCTGCAGGGTTTCCTCATCGCGCTGCAGCCCGACCACGCTGACACGGGCCGCCGGGATCAGCGACAGCACGCCGCTGAGCATGCCCAGGCCGGCGCGCAGGATCGGCACCACGGTGATCTTGGCGCCCGCAATGCGCTGCACGGTGACCGGGCCGGCCCAGCCGGGCAGGGTGTGCGGCTCGGTGTCCAGGTCGGCGGTGGCCTCGTAGGCCAGCAGCGTACCCAGCTCGTTGGCCAGTTCGCGGAAATCCTTGGTGCTGAGCGCAGCGTTGCGCATCAGGCCGATCTTGTGCTGCACCAGCGGGTGGCGCACTTCGACGATCTTCATGGTCGGGAAGGGGAAAAGGAGAGAGGGCGCCATTTTGCCGGATCGGCGGGCCGAACCCAAACCGGGCCGTGGCCCTGGTACGCGAAATGTGCAGATGCATGTCATTGCCATGCAACCTTGCGGACATACCGTGCAGACCCATTCTTAACAGGAATGGGGATTCCCAGTGCATATCAAGACTCCGTTGGCCGTTGCCATCACCCTGACCCTGGCGATGGGGGCCGCAGCCCCGCTGCAGGCCGCCGGGCAGCAGGCGGTAGCCGCCACCGGCGCCGTGGCGTCCGACGCGGTCGACCTGGACCGCATCGAAGTGCGCGCCCAGCTCGAATCACAGATCCGCGCGGTTGACCTCAAGCGCAGCAGTGATGCGATCGAAGACGCCGTGTCCTCCGATGCACTGGGCCAGTACCCGGACAAGAACGTGGCCGAGTCGCTGCAGCGCCTGCCGGGCATCAGCGTGACCCGCGACCAGGGCGAGGGGCGCTTCGTGGTCATCCGCGGTCTGGACGCCAACCTCAACAGCGTCAGCGTGGATGGCATCGCCATCGGTACGCCGGAGGATTCCAGCCGCGCCGCACCGCTGGACGTGATCCCGTCCGACTCCACCGAGCGCCTGCGCGTGGTCAAGTCGCCGACCCCGGACATGCCCGGTGATGCCATCGGCGGCGCCGTGTTGGTGGAATCGGCCTCGGCCTTCGACCGCGACGGTCGCAGCCTGCGTGGCAAGATCGAAGGCAGCCACCAGCAGTTGTCCGGTGAGACCAGCCCCAAGGCTGCCTTCAACTACAGCGAAGTGTTCAACGACACCTTCGGTGTGGCGCTGGGCGTGAACTACCAGAAGCGCAAGTTCGAGTCGGACAACACCGAAGTGGAGTATGACGGCGAGGACGATGCCGTCCCCGGCGATGTCACCGCGATCAACCTGCAGCACCGCAAGTACGAGATCGAGCGCAAGCGCATCGGTGCCAACCTCAACCTTGACTGGCGCCCGAATGAAGACAGCAAATACTACCTGCGCACGCTGTACAGCCAGTTCGACGATGCGGAGACCCGCCAGCGCGTGATCTTCAACTTCGACGACGCGAAGATGGTCAAGACCGGCACCGACCAGTATCGGCTGGATGGCATGCCGAAGGATTCCATCGACAAGCGCATGCGCTACCGCACCAAGAAGGAAAACACCTTCGCGGCAAGTCTCGGTGGCGAGAACAAGCTGACCAACGCCGTGGTCGATTACCGGATCGGCTACACCCGCACCGAAGAGCGGGTGAACGACGAGATGGAGGCTCGTTTCAAGCTTGATGGCAAGGCCTTCAATGGCACCCTCGACCAGCGCAGCCGCCTGCCCAGCTACAGCTTCGACAACCCGCAGTGGCTGGACAACGGCAACTACGCGTTCGACCGCTTCGTGCTCTCGCCCAAGCAGGTCAACGACAAGGAACACAGCGCGCAGGTCAACGTACGCTTCGACGGCGACAGCAGCAGCATCAAATTCGGCCTGCTGGGCCGCTGGCGCGACCGCGACGTGAACGTCGACGAACGCGAACTGCGTGTCGGCCCGAAGGTGGCGCTGTCGAGCTGGACAACCTCCTCGCCGGAACACCGCCACGGCAACCTGGGTGACGGCATGGATTCGGCCGCGATGCGTGCCTTCTGGGCGGCCAATGGCGGCCAGTACAGCGCCCGTCCCCAGGATGCCGGTGGCAACGCGATGACATCGCTGGAAGAGGACTACGTGGCCAGCGAAGACATCTTCGCCAGCTATGCGATGGGCACCTGGGACGTGGGCGCGCTGCGCATCATCGGCGGTGTGCGCGTGGAAAACACCCAGTTCAAGGCGGTCGGCAATCAGGTGGACGTGGCCTCCAACGGGCGCAGCTTCACCGTCACCCCGAGGGTGGCCAACAGCAGCTACACGAACGTGCTGCCGGGCCTGCACCTGCGCTACGACGCGGCCGATGACTGGGTGCTGCGCGCCTCGGCCAACAAGACCGTATCGCGCCCGTCCTTCGGTGACATCTCGCCGCGCGTGGGCTACAGCCGCGGCGACGAGGAAGTGCGCCTGGGTAATCCGGAACTGGATCCGTACGAGTCGAAGAACATCGACCTGTCGGTGGAGAAGTACATCGGCAGCACCGGTATCGTTTCACTTGGCCTGTTCCACAAGTCGATCGATGGCTACATCGTGCAAACGGTGCGGACCAATGATCCCGCTTATGGCGGCTTTGACGTGACCCAGCCGATCAATGGCCGCAAGGCCACCGTGCGTGGCGCGGAATTCAACTGGCAGCAGCAGCTGGCCTTCCTGCCGGACGGCCTGGATGGCCTGCTGGTCGGTGCCAGTGGCACCTGGCTGGATACCAAGTTCGATGCCGGCATCAAGGACCGTGCAGGCGAGGACTTCACACTGCCGCGCGCCTCCAAGCATGTCTACAGCGCACACATCGGCTATGAAAAGTACGGTGTGAGTACACGCCTGGCGGCGGTATACCGCAGCGAGTACCTGGACAGCATCGGCAAGGGCCGGGCGTTCGACATCTACGTTGCACCGAACACCCAGCTCGATTTCTCGCTGGACTACAAGTTCACCCCGCGGGTGAGCATGTATTTCGAAGCACAGAACCTGCTGGACAAGCCGCTTGAGCTGTACCAGGGCACGCGCTCGCGCACCCTGCAGATGGAAGAATACGGTCGCACCTACGCGCTCGGCCTGAAGGTGGCACTGTGATGGGGCGTGGCATCACCGTCCTGGCGGTCGCGCTCGCGGCGACCCTGGCCGCCGGCTGCACGCCGGCGACCGGCAACGATCCGGCTGCGGCCCCTACGGCAGCGAAAGCCGGGGGCGCGCGCACGGTGACCACCATCGCCGAAGCCTTTCTGTCACCGATGACCCCGGCCGACAACATCGACTCGCCAGCGGCCTGGCGCGCGCCGGACGGCGCGCTGTGGCTGATCGCCACCGCCAAGGCCACCGACAAGCTGGTGGTCTACGACGGCAGCACCGGCCAGCACCTGCGTGACGTCGGCAGCAGCGGCTCCGCACCGGGGCAGTTCGACCGCCCAAACGGCATCGCGGTAATCGACGACCTGCTGTGGATCGTGGAGCGCGACAATCACCGCGTGCAGGTGCTGAGCCTGCCGGACTTCGCGCCGCTGGCGACGTTCGCTGCGGACGACCTGCGCAAGCCGTATGGGCTGTGGGTCGACCGCCGTGCCGATGGCTACAGCGTCTACGTCACCGACTCTTGGGACAACGGCGAGGATGCGCAGGGGCGTGACATCCTGCCGCCGCTGGCCGAGCTGGACAAGCGCGTGCGCCAGTACCACGTGACCCGCGACGGTGCGAAGGTCGAGGCGAAGCTGATGGCCAGCATCGGTGACACCAGCGAAGCCGGTGCGCTGCGCGTGGTCGAGTCGATCTGGGGCGACCCGGAGAATGATCGCCTGCTGATCGCCGAAGAGGATGAAAGCTACGCCAGCGAGTTCAAGGTCTACACCCTTGCCGGACGCTTCACCGGCACCACGTTCGGTCGCGACGTGTTCAAGGCGCAGGCCGAAGGTGTGACCCTGCGTACCTGCGGCAAGGACGGCTGGTGGATCACCACGGAACAGGGCAAGCAGCGCAGCGTGTTCCATCTGTTCGACCGGCACACGCTGAAGCCGGTGGGCGCGTTCCAGGGGAATACCGTGGCCAACACCGACGGCATCTGGATGATGCAGCAACCCAGTGCGCGCTTCCCGCACGGCGCACTGTATGCAGTGCATGACGACCAGGGCGTGGTGGCGTTCGACTGGGAGAGCATCGCCAAGCAGTTGGCATTGCCGCTGGAGTGTGGCGCATGAGCCGGCAGTGCGTGATGCGCACGCTGGCGTTGGGCCTGCTGCTGGCACTGCCGTCGCTGTCGTTCGCAGCGGCCGAACCCAACACCCAGGTGCCAGCGGGCAGCCGCCACTACGCAGCGACGCCGGTGCCGGATCGCATCGTCGCCTCGCCGGCGGTGGATCCCAGCCACGGTTTCGCCGTGGCCTGGCGTACTGACGGCAGCGTGCAAGCACCGCTGCTCGAGATTGCCCTCGCCGGGGATTCGCCGGCGATCGAGGGCATCCGCCAGGTGCGCGCAACGACCCGCGCGCTGCAGACCGAGAACGGGCTGTCGCATCATCATCGCGCGGACATCAGCGGCCTGCAGCCGGATACCCAGTACGTCTACCGCGTGCAGGGCAACGGCAGTTGGAGCGCCTGGAACCAGTTGCGCACGCTGGCCGCGGCCGATCAGCCGCTGACCCTGCTGTACTTCGGTGATACCCAGAACAAGAACGTCAGCCATGTCAGCCGTGTAGTGCGCGCCGCGCAGAAGGCCGCGCCGCAGGCACGCATGAGCCTGTTCGCCGGTGACCTGGTCAGCGGCGGCGACAACATGGATGACAGCGAATGGGGCGAGTGGTTTGCTGCCACCGGCTGGCTGGCGCAGGAAACGCTGGTGGCGCCGGCGATCGGCAACCACGAGTATTTCGAGGAATTCGAGGACACCCCGCAGGAGCGGCGCGTGCTGGGCAAGCATTGGCCAGTCACCTTCGCGCTGCCGGGCAACGGCGCCACCGCCGCGCAGCAGACCAGCTACTGGTTCGATGCGCAGGGTGTACGCGTGGCGGTGGTCGATGGCACCTCGGCACTCGACCTCGGCACCGCCAAGGCACAGGCGCAATGGCTGGACAAGGTGCTGGCCGGCAACCGGCAGCCGTGGACCATTGTGCTGCTGCACCAGCCGTTCTACTCACCCCGCGAAGGCCGCGAGAACGCTGCGCTGCGTGACGTGCTGCTGCCGGTGGTACGCCGCCACAACGTCGACCTGGTGCTGCAGGGCCACGATCACACCTATGGCCGTCGCGGTGAAGGGCAGGCCGCCACGCCGCAGTACGTGGTGACCGTGGCCGGGCCGAAGCAGTACCGCCTTTCCGACGAGGCACGGAAGACGATGGATCCGGTAGCCGAGGACACCCAGCTGTTCCAGGTGCTGAACATCGATCCGCAGCACCTGCGCTACGAAGCGCGCACCGTGACCGGGCGCCTCTACGACGCCTTCGAACTACGCCGCGATGCCAAGGGCGCAAAGCAACGCACGGAGTTGACCGAAGGCCGCATCGCACCGCGCGACTGCCCGCGTGCGCAGACCGCCAAGGGTCGCGCCGACCGCTGCTGGGAATGACGAGATGCCAATGACCACGCTCCGACGCATCCTTCCTCTCGCTGCCATCGGCGCCGCCCTGCTGTTGCTGGCCAGTGCGGTGACGGCCGCCGATACCGTGCTGCATCCGTTCCTGGTCGCCCAGCCGAAGCAGGCCCCACAGGAGGTGAATCTGGCGGTGGAGATTCCGGCCGGCAGCTTCACCAAGTACGAGATCAAGGAAGACGGCCTGGTCCATGTGGACCGCTTCCAGTCGATGCCGGTCGCCTATCCGGCCAACTACGGCTCGATGCCGCGCACTCTGGCCGGCGACAACGATCCGCTGGACGCGCTGGTGCTGACCCGTGAACCGCTGCATCCGGGCGTGATCGTGCGCTTCCGGCCGATCGGTTACCTGAAGATGATCGATGGCGGCGAGCACGACGAGAAGATCATCGGCGTGCCCACCGACAAGGTCGACCCGACCTACGCCAGCATCCGCGACCTGAAGGATCTGCCGGAGGTCGAGCGTCAGCGCATCGAGGCGTTCTTCCGGGTCTACAAGGACCTGCCGGCGGGACGCAACCCGGTGCAGCTCAACGGTTGGGGTAACGCCGCCGAGGCGCGGGTACTGATCAGCGAAGCGATGAAGCGCTTCGAAAAGTAGATCCACGCCATGCGTGGATTCAGTCCAGCAACGTCTCGATGAACGACTCGGCCTGCAGGCGGTCGCCCAGTACCCGGGCCACCGCCTGTACGGCTGCCTCCTGGTGTTCAGGACGGATACCGCCATCGTCATCATCGTTGTAGAGGTCGTCGCCTGCATCGAGGTACACCGTGCCTGCAGCAGCCAGAGCCGCCATCAAGGTCGGCACATCGGTAGTGATCTCGCCGGCATCCAGCAGGCCCGCACCGTGGTGACTGAACAGCACACGGCCGTCATCCAGGTCGAGGATGAACGGATCGGCGCCGCGATCGGCGATCACCAGCCAGTTCGATGGCCAGTTGTCGATCGGCTCGCCGCTGATGCCATGCCAGCGATAACCGGCCTGGTGACTCCACACACGCCGCAGCGGCGGTATCCAGACATCGAGGCCCGGAATGGTGATGCCGGAGTTGCCCACCTTCGCATTGATCTCATGACCCAGCGGTCCCACCTGCGCGTAGAAGCACGCCAGCACCGGCGGTAACGGGAACGGTCCCTGCCAGTCACCTTCGTGCTGGGCCCGCAGCAGCCCGAAGCGGGCGAATGAGGCGTACAGATCATCCATGGCGGGGTCCAACGAGGAGCGGCCCAGCAGCCTAGCAGACGGCGTCTACGTGCAGCGCCTTCACCGCCGCTGGCTATCATGTCCGCCTTCAACAACGAAGGCGGTGTCTGTGTCGGTAGCGTTGGTATGGTTCCGCCGTGATCTGCGGCTGCAGGACAATCCGGCCCTGCAGGCCGCGCTGGATGCCGGTCACGAAGTGGTGCCGGTCTACATCCATGCGCCCCACGAAGAGGGTGAGTGGGTGCCGGGTGCCGCCTCCGATGCGTGGCGCCACCGTTCACTGGCCGCGTTGGACGCCGACCTGCGCGTGCGCGGTTCGTCGCTGGTGCTGCGCAGCGGTGACAGCCTGCCGGCCCTGCAGTTGCTGATCGAGCAGGCCGGCGCCGGGGCGGTGTACTGGAACCGCAAATACGAACCGGCCACCCAGCCACGCGACGCCACCATCAAGCGCACGCTGCGCGAGCAGGGCATCGACGCACAGAGCTGCAATGGCAGCCTGCTGTTCGAGCCGTGGGACATCGCCACCCAGCAGGGCCAGCCCTACAAGGTATTCACGCCATACTGGCGCAATGTACTCAGCCGCTGGCGCCTGCCCGCGCTGCAGGCCGCACCGGAAGCATTGGCTACGCACGCAGTCGACAGCCTGGCATTGGATGATCTCCAGCTGGCACCGACGCTGGACTGGGATACCGGCTTCTGGGAGCACTGGCAGCCGGGTGAAGCCGGTGCGCTGGAAGCGCTGTCCGTGTTCGAGGACGGTGCGCTGCGCGGCTACCGCGAGCAGCGTGACCTGCCAGATCGCGTGGGCACCTCGCGGCTGTCGCCGCACCTGCATTTCGGCGAAATCGCACCCTGGCGGATTGCCCATGCGCTGGAAGGCCTGCGCAGTGCCGGTACCGACGCCGACATCGACGGCTATCTGCGCCAGCTCGGCTGGCGTGACTTCGCCTACCACCTGTTGCATCACTTCCCGAAGACGCCGACCGACAACCTCAACCCGCGCTTTGACCGTTTCCCGTGGGCCACACCGAGTGCCGCGCAGCTGCACGACTGGCAGCGAGGCAACACCGGCGTGCCGATCGTCGATGCAGGCCTGCGCGAGCTGTGGCACACCGGTTACATGCACAACCGGGTGCGGATGATCGTGGCCAGCTATCTGTGCAAGCACCTGCGCGCGCACTGGCTGCATGGCGCGCGCTGGTTCTGGGACACCCTGGTCGATGCCGACCTGGCCAACAACACGATGGGCTGGCAGTGGGTGGCCGGGACCGGTGCCGATGCCGCGCCTTACTTCCGCGTGTTCAACCCGGTCACCCAGGCCGAGAAGTTCGACCCCCAGGCCCGCTACATCAGCCGCTGGGTGCCCGAACTGGCCGCGCTGCCGGTGAAGGCGCGCTTCGCGCCGTGGCAGCATCCGCTGCTGCTGGCCGCGCATGCCCCGGGCTATCCGCGTACGCCGCTGGTGGACCTGGCCGCGGGCCGCGACGCCGCATTGGCGGCTTACCGCCAGTCGGGGGCGGGGTAAAGGGCGACCTGAGCGATCTGGTCAGTTAGCTGAACGCGGCCCTGTCGGTGTGCCCGATCATCATTCCGGCATCGCATCGGGCTGTTTATTCTCTTTGCGCCCGCAGGCCGCCGGCCGACCGGAAACCAAGGAGAACCTCATGATCCGCAACACCACCCGCAACGTCGCACTGGCCCTGATGAGTGCGGCCGTCCTGTCGGCCTGCGCCACCGGCGGCTCCTACGTACAGAGTGACCAGTACGGCAACCCGACCGAGCAGCAGAACCGCACCGGCCGCAACGCGCTGATCGGCACCGCCATCGGCGTAGCCGCCGGCCTGCTGACCGGTGACAGCGCCACGGAGCGCCGCCAGCATGCGCTGATCGGCGCCGGTATCGGCGCGCTCAGCGGCGCCGCGGTAGGCCAGTACCAGGATCGCCAGGAACGCGCACTGCGCGAGCGCACTGCCAACACCGGCATTGATGTGCAGCGCCAGGGCGACAACATCATGCTGAACCTGCCGGACGGCATCACCTTCGACTTCGGCAAGTCGACCCTGAAGCCGCAGTTCTACGGCTCGCTCAATGGCGTGGCAGGCACCCTGCGTGACTACAACCAGACCATGATCGAAGTGGTCGGCCACACCGACAGCATCGGCAGTGACGCGGTCAACAACCGCCTGTCGAAGGAACGTGCCGACTCGGTCGCGCAGTACCTGATCGGGCAGGGCGTGCAGAGCGTGCGCATCGAAACCCTGGGCGCCGGCAAGTCGTACCCGATTGCCGACAACAGCACCGATGCCGGCCGCGCCAAGAACCGCCGCGTCGAAATCCGCGTGATTCCCCTGAAGCAGTAACGCGTAGCGTTACGGTTCCGGCGCAGCCGGAACGAAAATGCCGCCCTTGCAGGCGGCATTTTCTGTAGGTGCCGAGCGTTGCTCGGCACACCGATAGC